>PKYZ01000385.1 GCA_003132865.1 Bryobacterales bacterium | reverse complement strand
TCCTCCTGCTCGCGCACGTTGGTGGTGAGGCTCTGCTCCAGGGACTCCGCGGCCGCCTGGTGCTGGCGCTCGATTTCCGCGAGATCGCCGAGCAGTTTCCGGGTGGACGCATCGGTTACCCGCTCTTGGGCCTTCTCATAAAACTGGCGGGTTTCCAGTTCCATGATCNNCGCACCAGCCACACCGGCCGGCGCGTAATGAAACCTTTCACATCCTGCCGGCGGATCAGTGGGATATGCTCGCCGAAGCGCTGCCTGTACATGTCGATCAGGGAGCGGCGATGCCCGTTTTCCTCCGCCTGCATCTCCTCGAACATCTTCGCGGTGGCCGGATAGCTCTCGCGCAAGCCGTCCACGAAGTCGCCGTAAATGCGGCCGTCTTCCTCCTCCAGCGAAACGGCCAGCGCCAGGATCTCCCGCTCAGACAATTCTTTGAAATTCTTCGCCATGCAGTCTCCAAACGTGCTACGGATACATCGACGGATAAGCCGCGCGCATCTCTTGCGCCAGCGTCCGCGCCATTTCGATCTGCACCAGCTCCCCCTTACCGATACCCGGACACCACGCCGCGGTCCGGCGCCACTTGCGGGCGCTTTCCGTCAGCTCCGGCCAGAACGGGAAGATGCGGCACTGCGTGGGCTTCGCGGGATGAATCGAGCACCCATCCGCGCGCAGAAACCGGCATAGCCCCCCGCGCGGTATGCGCAGGCGGCGCAGATTCTTCGTCCGGTAGATGTAGCGCTTTTCGAATAGCGCGGCCGGCATCCCCAGGAATCGAGCGGCGCGCGCGATATCGTCCTCAGTCAGATAAACGAATCCCTTGTGCTGGCAACAGGCCGTGCAACCTGGCTGGCATTCGAAGCGCATTTATGTCATTGTACGCGCAGCGCGATCATACGGCTGGCGGCGGACGCGCCTTGCCGCGCCGTCACCTTGATTTCGTACTGGCCCGGGGCGGGCGAAATGCTGCTCATGAAGGGGATGGCGCCGGTCTGGTCGGGAGGCGGCAGATCGGGCGAGGCGCTGGAAACCGGCTTTCCATCCTGAAGAACTTCGATCGAAAGGCGCGGCGCGCCGCCCGTTTGGGCCGGATAGACCACCATGTAAAGCGGGATGTCGGTCCCGGCCGCATACACTCCATCGAGCGACGGAGTAACCTTACCGCCGGCAAAGTGCAGCGGGTCGGCGGGATTCCGGCCGCCGTCGCGAGGGACGTCGAAAGGATCGACGCGCCGCACCGGCACGAGTTCGCTCAACCCTATGCCGGGCTGATCGGACACTACCAAGGCCGTCCGCTTCACGCTGGCCGCGCCGTTTTCCCGGTCCACGACCGCGGTCTCCACCGTGTACCGGCCGGGCGCCAACAGCAGGGGTTGCGCGAAGGTCAGGTCGCCGCGGGAGAACGCTTCGAATTTATCCGCCGGAATATCGTTGGCCAAGTCCCGGCTCACTTTCGCGGCCACTTGGCCGTCCGCATCCTTCACCACCGCAAGAAGGGAAATATGCGTGCGCAGTTTTGCGGCTTGCTTGTTCTCGCGATACGACACGTTCTGCATGGGCACCTGGAAGACCATGGAATACTGCACGGCGCTGCGCGCGGCGCGGAACGGCAGAGCCTGCGCGCGGTATGCGAAGGCTTTCGGCTGGGGCTTGGCGTTTAGCGCGTCGAACGCCGCCATTTCAAAGGGCTGCAAGACCTCGCCGGCCAGCAGCGGCAAGGCGAAATATCCGGCGCGCGTGTGCACCTGGGCGCCCGGCCGCGTCACCTGCACTTCGATTTTGCGGAAGTGCCCATCGTAATTCTGCGAGGTGGGAACGTAGCTCAGCTCATAGTGCGCGCGCACATCTTCCATCACCCTGTGCATAGGCTTGGCGGTGTCGTTGGTATTGGCGATCAGGAAGCCGCCGGTGGATTCCGCCAGCTCCGCCATGGCTGCTTGCGGGTTGGCGTGCAGGCTCATGTTGACCGTCTCGTCCTGTTTGAACATGTCGACTGCCGCATCGCCGGATGACGTCATGTTCTGGTTTTGGCTGATCCGCGCGCTGGTACCCAGCAAGTCGGTGCAGGCCTGCGCGGGTGACCTGATCGACAGACCCGTGACGTCCACGCAATAGATGCTCACGTTGGCGCGGTTGGCCGCGCCGATGATGGCCCGGAACATGTTCTCGATCGCCCACGGCACCACCAGACCTTCGGAAAGCAGCAGGACGGTCTTGCGGCCCGGCAGCGCGGCCTGCGCCTGGACCAGCGATAGCAGCCCGTCGAGCGAGCGCCAGCCCGCTCCGTAATTGACCATTTCCATCTGCTTCCAGACCAGCCGGGCCAGCGCCATTTGCCCATCCGAGCTCATGCCGGCGGATTCGGCGCCCTGCGTGGCCGCGCCGGCTCTCTGGAACGGATCGCCGCCGGCCGTGGCAATGGTGATGCCGGCCTGGCCGCCGGAGATCTCGACGGCCAGATTATTGAGCACGTTCTCGGAATCTTTGCGGAATTCGGTGTAGTTCCCGGTGGTGGCGCGCGTGATCGCCTGGCGCAGCAGATCCTGGTTGTTGGTGTAGGGCTGCAGCGCATTCAACCGATAGTCCAGGCTGAAGACGCCGCCGTAGGTATTGGAGCGGAATTCGTTGGCGAGGAACTGGGCGGCGGCCTGCTGGGCGAATAGGCGGCTGCGCGGTCCCATGCGCTCGAAGACGATGGTCACCACGTTGAGATTGTGGAGCGGGTTGAGCGCGGGACCGTTCGGCGCAACGGCGGCATTGGGGGCGGTCTGGGCGCCCGGCGCCACGCTTCGGGGTTGCGGCTCATCGGAATCGGTATCGGTGAAGCGAAAGGTCTGCACCTTCTGTGGAACGCCGTCCTCCAGCACGCGGAGCTCGTCCGGCTTCAGGTTGCGGATAAGGCGCTCTTTCTTGTCCCGCACCACGGCGTCCAGTAGCACTTCCTGGGTGGTACTGCGGATTACGGGGAGGTTCGCCTCCTGGGCCGCCAGCGGCAGGCAAGCCAAGCCGGCGCAGACGAGCGATAAGGCGCGCATGGAAGTCCTCTCTATTTGAGAGTACGACAAAAAAAGCGCCGGGCACGCGGCCCGGCGCTTCGTGGGTGACGATTTGTGAACGGCCTAGAATTGGAACTGCAGCTTCAACTGGACCATGCGCGGCGAGGCGTCGCCTCCCAGGAACGATCCCAGCAAGCTGGTGGGCGGGTTCACCGTGCGCGTGATGTCACCGAAGCCCACAGTTGGGTTGGTATTGCTCAGATCGGGCACGGGCAGATCGAAGTTAGGGTGGTTGAGGAGGTTGAAGGCCTGCGCCCCGACGGTCAGTTTGGCGCTCTCCCACCTTGGGAAGCTGAAGCTCTTGGAGATTGCGAGGTCGGTGTTGAAATACCGCGGCCCGCGAAAAGTATTGCGGCCCTGGTTGCCGAAACCGGTCGGGCTATTGGTGGAAGGCGAGAATTCCGCGGCATTCAGGCAAGGCCTTGCGCTCGGTCCGGCAGCCGCTTCTCCGCAGCTCCCGACCCCGGAGCCAATCACGTTGCCGTAATACGGGCCGCCGTCGTTAAGGCCGCTCAGGGTGCCCGAGGCGGCGGTGTCCACCACGGTTAACGGGAAACCGCTGCGCACGAACCACGTTCCCGAGACGATCCATCCGCCGAAAAGGGCGTTTGGTCCCCAATGGGAGAAGCGGCGGATCACATCGTCCCAGACGTAGTTCGCGCTCAAGTACTGGCGCACGTCGTAATCCGCGTTACCGTAATTCGCACGGGCGTTGTATGGGTTCTGGGGCATCGAGTTGCTCGTGATGGTATCGTAGCTGAACGGCAACAGGCAGCCGTTGGAGCAAATGTCGAGGGCGTGGCTCCAGGTGTAGTTAATCTGGAAGAGCAAACCTTTGCTGAAGCTATGATTCAAGCGAACGACCATTCCGTCGTAATTCGAGTA
The DNA here is from genome assembly GCA_003132865.1 of Bryobacterales bacterium. The sequence goes on along the minus strand of PKYZ01000385.1, from coordinate 2,374 downwards.
GCTGCTGGACTGGTACTGGGTCACGGTGCCGAAGCGGGGATCGGGCGGCGCGGTGGGCAAGCCCACGAAACCCCCGGGGCAAGCGCTCGTCGGGCAATACGCGTTCACGCCGGCGTTGGCTAAAGGCTCGTAAGCGCCGTGGTTGCCCACGTAGTTCAGGTCCAGGATCGTGTGCCAGCCCACCTCCCGCTGAACCTCAAGATTCCACTCGTAGTAGTGGGGCTGGCGAAGGCGCGGGTCTTGGGCGGAAAACGACGGCGGACTGAAGAAGGGATTGCTGGCGGAAATGGAGGCCAGTGTTCCACCGCTGCCGAAGGCTGAGGTGAACGAACTGTTCGATCCCGACGCCAAAGAGAACAGGTTCCCGGATTGAGCCGGTGAAAGCGGGGCGCCGGTTACGATAAAGGTATTCACGTTTGGGGGGTTCGACGAGAAGTTATCCACGATGGTAGCGGGGAAGCCGTCGGAGAAAATTCCGGCGCCGCCGCGGATCACGGTCTTCTCATTGGGGCTCCAGGCGAAGCCCACGCGCGGCTGCCAGACCACCTTGTCGGTGCTGTAGTAAGCCGTGTGCAGATTGGTCTCGATCGCCTGGTTGTAAGGAATCGTAGCGTCGTGGTTCAGTGCGGTGAACGGCACCGCGAACTGGGAGAAGCAGTTGGTATTGCACTGCGGATTGGCGTTGTGGTCGATGCGCAGGGCGGCCGTGATTTTCAAATTGCGGCCGATGCGGAACTCATCCTGGCCGTAGACCCCCATGTTCCACAGGAACATCGGCTCGGAGGGGGCGGTGAGAAATTTCTGTTCCAGCAGGTCGAAACCGCCCGGCGCCGCGCCGCCATTGAAAAAGTTGTTGAGCGAGCCTTCCAGCACCAAGCCACTGGTGTATTGGCCGTAGTCGAAGTCGGTCACGTCGTTCTTGCGCCAGTTGACGCCGGCCTTGAAGGTATGGCGGCCGAAAGTCACCGTGAAGTCGTCCACAATCTGCCACTGTCTGACGTTGCGCCCCTGGGGCCAATTATAATCAATGCCCCCCAGGAGGTTCAGCGATCCGTCGAGGAAGTCGACCGTAGTAGGGAACGTGCTCAGGGATTTCTGCAGGTTGGCATCACTGAAGATGGCGGAGTAATACTGGCCCGAAAACACGAGTTGGTTGGTGGCGCGAGCGCCAAAGGAGTGCGTGTAATTCAGTTGGCCCTGGTACTCGGGTTGAGTGCTGACGGTATTGAAGATCGGATTGATCGGATCGGTGTAGGTGGCCTGTACTCCTTGGTCGGTCTGGACGCGCCCGTAGATGCGGTCATTTTGCCCGATATTCTGGTCGATGCGCAAGGACGTCTGGTATTCGTGGGTGAAGTTGCCGGCCACCGAACGGAATTGCAGAGTACAGGGCACGCCCGCAGCCAGCGCCGTCACGTCGCTGCAACCTCCGCCAGGCGTGGCCGTCGCCGCCGCGGCCCCGGGGGCGCCATTGTAGATATTGAAAATGTTCTGATAAAAGGGGACGGAGGCCGACTGCCCCGTCGCCGTCAGATTCGCAAGAGTAGCCGTCTCGAATTGCGGACTGGGGATGGTAGCCGTGCCGCTGGTGGGGAGCAGGACCCGAAGTCCTTCGTAATTCCAGTAGAAGAAGGTCTTATCCTTTTTGATCGGACCGCCAAGGCCGGCAGCCCACTGGTTCACATTGTCGAAAGGACGGGGCGTGCCGTAAGCGTTGTTGAACCAATCGTTCGCGTTCATGGCGCGGCCGTTCCAGAACCACGCCGCATTGCCGTGGAACTGATTGGAACCGGACTTGGATACGTAGTTGACTTGGGCGCCGGCCAAACCGCCGTACTGGCCGGAATAGCCATTCACCACGACATTCACTTCCGCGACGTCGTTTTGTCCCAGCAGCAAGTTGGTGGCGCCGCTGTTGTTGAGGTTCAGGAATGGATCGTTGTCGTACTGCCCGTTGTAGGTGAACACGTTCGACGTGGCGGGCAGGCCAAAGACCTCGAAGTTGCCATAGCCGCCCTGGGTGTTCATCACCGCGCCCGGGGCGAGCTGCGCCACGAAAGACAAATCGTTACCCGGATTCGGCAAGTTGGCGAGCTGTTCGGCGACAATGGTCGTGGCAATATCGCCGTTTTCCGTTTGGACGGTCGCGGCGTTTTCGGTGATTTCAACCGTCTGCGTTTGCGCCGCCACGGCCAGGCGGAAATCGACCGAGGTGAGCTGACCGATTGAGGCCGGGGTCACCTTTTCCGCTTTTCCAAATCCCGCGGCGGTTACGGTAACGTTATACTGCCCGGGAGCGAGCAGCGAGAATCGGTAATAACCTTGGGCATTCGTGGTAGCCGCCTCAGTGGTACCGGTCGATAGGCCCTTCAGG
>PKYZ01000839.1:6854-10049 GCA_003132865.1 Bryobacterales bacterium | reverse complement strand
CGGAATCCGTTCTGTGCGCGATGGGTGGGTCGCCATTCGGTAGATCGCAGATTTTCGTTGGCACAAACACGACTCATCAGGCTCCTTTGCATAGTTGGTGTGTTTGCCGCACCAAAAGTCTCGGTAGTTCTTTTGAGGACTGGCGCCGAAAACTTCGACAGTCGTGCACCCGTAAAACGAGGCCTTACGCCTCGACGCGGAGCGGTTTCTATGGGTATTTCGTCGTGCCCCACCGGAGACCGCCCAGTGACCGTCGAAGCCAGCCCTCACATCCAACCCCGCAAGCGGTAGATGGCAATGCCCAGCCACTCATGCAAGGCCGCGTCGGAGTTGCGCAAGTTGTCGGCGCTGGGGAGCCATTTCTCCAGCGGGTAGGATTCGCTCCAGCCGGAGCGGAAGTCCGCAGGCACAGCGATGACTTCGAAGCCCGCTTTGCGGAAAGCTCCCGCCGCCCGGGGCATGTGCATGGCCGAGGTCACCAGCAGAATCCGCCGGATGCCGCGGGGAGAGAGAATTTGGTAACTCCGGATGGCGTTTTCGCGTGTGTTGATGGATTCGCCTTCTATCTGGATCGCGGTTGACGGGATGTTCCATTCTTCTAGCAACCGGGCCATCCGGGTGGCCTCGGGAGTTCTGCCGGTTTGGATGCTTATCGGGTTGTTTCCCCCGGTACAGAATAACAGCGGCGCCTTCCCGGATCGATAAAGCCGAAAAGCGACCAACAGGCGATCACTGGGGTCGGTGAGCCCGGTGAAATGGTGGAGGTCAGAGGGTGTGTGGAACATGCCACTCAAGACCACGATGGCCTGCGCTGCCGGGACATCCAGCCCTGTGTCCGGATACTGGTTCTCCAGGGAACGAACCAGGGCGTCGACCACAACCGTGGAAGTGAAGAGCAACAGCAGCGCCACCGACACGATCAGCAGTCGAATGGCGAGCCGTCGGCGCTTCCAAGCCAACAGGGCGCAGACGGACAGCAAAATCGCCAGAGTGAGCGGGTCGAGCAGAGGCGCGAGGAGCTTGCTGGCTAGGTTGTACATCGGTCAGTGAATAGGTTGATCATTTGAGGGCCAGGGCGCTGAATCGGCGCGCTGGGGGTATTCGGGGTGAAGTGTCTCGGGTTTGGATCAGGACTTGGTTAGTCCGTGCCAGTTGGGGCGAAACCTTCAAAAGGTTCCTCCCCCACACCCCCTCTTCCAATGCGCTCGCTTCCTCCTCGACCTGTCGCCGTAATTGGTATACGCTGCCCGTAGCGCCGCAGTGTGGAACTGCTTCGATCCCGCGGCCCGTATCCGTTCACTTCTTGGCCTTCTTCCTAATCTTGTTCCTGCTGGCCGCTGTACGGGCGGTCTTCCGCTTCTCCGGATGCTCGGCGTAGTAGCGGTCCCAGCGCGCCTGCACAGCCTTCCGCGCCGATTCGGTGCGCGCCTCCGGCGTCATACTAGCTGCCCGCGCGTGGCCGCCGGCCCGGCTCAACTTGTCCACATCCACCGTAATCGTAATCTTCCGGCCCATGCTGTCTAAAGTCTAAACTTTTTTCGTGCTGATTGCAAGAATGTCTTGACATACCTGCTAACTGCGCGTACAATTGAAAATATACGAGCAATATGCACGTATATAAAAGGAGGCCAATGAGCCAATTCAGCGTATGCCCCGACCCCTCAATGTTCTCGGACAGCGATGGTTGGGAATACAACGAGCCCGAACCCGAAGAACCCGACGGGCAGCCCGCCCACTGGGACGAAGCCGCGGAAGGCGATATGCGCTTCGACATCGCCGAAGAACAGCGGCTGTTCCCCGCGCCTGAACTCGCCATCCCGAACCCGCAGACCATCGGGATCCAGGCGGCTAAGCCCGAGTTTACGCGCCCGCTGGAGGTGGCGTGATCATCCGCACCCACGCCGCGGAATGCAGGTAAGAAATAGGAGATGAGCCGGAAGAGGAACAAGAAGAACTGGAACCCCGGACGATTTTCCGGAACCTCCAGACGATGGATTAGAACCGCCTGAAGAAGAACAAGGAGAACAACAATGACGAATGGAATTCTGCGATTCAATACCAACTCCCCAGTCGAAGTAGCCCTCCGCTGGGACGATGGCAAACGCGTCGAAGGACGCTATGGCGAACAGGTCATGTACNNTGTACTCACTCGAAGGCGATCGAGTGATGTACGTGCCGCCTGTTGTCGCAAACCAGATCCAGGAACTCGGGATTCGGGCGCGCGAGGTCTTTGAGATCTGCAAGGCCGAGCTGCGAGAAGAAAACAAGCGCTGGATCGAGTGGCGCGTGAGAAGAATAGAGGAACCGCGGCATCCGGCTCAGTCGCCAAACTCACCGGAAACCGCGGCTTCGATCCGGAGCGGTCAAGCCCAGAACCATCGCAATGGTAGCACACACCAAACCGCCAGGCCGCTGGATTTGCAGGCATCTCCCGACGGGACCTTGCTTCCGGTTCCCGTAACCGGGGCCGGGATAACGGCGATGGAGCTGGCCATGAGCGGGGCGGCGGAAATCGCGCAGCGCGTCGAGTCCCGTGCTCGGATACGCAACTACTCCCTCCAGTTCACCAGTGAAGATATCCGGGCTATTGGGCTGACCATGTTCATCCAGGCCANNTGCGGGACTTGCCGCTCCTTGCACCACCGCCGGAGCGTTCTTCTACCGAACTGATCGTGGCGCCGGAGGTGGCGCTCACGAAATTACCCGCGACGAATGGCGCCATGGCCGCCAAGACCGATCCGGCTCCGGTGCTGTCGCCCAGCCAGGTCCGCTGCTTTTTCGACTGCCCGGCGCGGTGGTGGTTCAAGTACGGACTCCAACTCCCCGAGCGGAAAAACAGCTCGCTCGCTTTGGGCTTGGCCGTGCACCAGGCCCTCGAAGTCAATTTCCGGGAGAAACTCGAAACCCGTGAAGATCTGGAGACCACCGGCGTCGTGATCGTGTTTCGGGAGGCCTGGATGGAACAGGTCCCCCAAACGGTTTTCACACCGGACGAGAGTCAAGGAGACCTGCGCCGGCTGGGAGAACGGCTGGTCGCTAAGTACATGGACGAGGTGGCGCCCAAAGTGGAACCCGCCGCCGTCGAACTCGATGTGCAGGGTGAGATCGCTGGCGTCGCGGTGCGGGGCCGTGTGGACGTGCTGGACGCGGAAGGGCGGTTGATCGATTTCAAGACGGCCTCCCGCCGGCCTTCCT
>PKYZ01000839.1:0-6730 GCA_003132865.1 Bryobacterales bacterium | reverse complement strand
GTCCGAACCGGCAGTCCATGCTTTGCAGCCAGAAGCACTGCAGCTTTTGGAAGCACTGCGAAGAGGAGTTCGGCGGCCGGATTCGGTCGTCCTGAGCTTCGTCCCTACGCCATAAACGCAAAACGCCCGGCTCGGGATGCCATTGCGGCGTCCTGGGCCGGGCGCTTTTCCTCCAACTGAAAACCGAGGTGATTGTGCTTAGGAGACGTGTGCCATTACGCCGGAGTGTGCCGTTACAGCGGGGTTTGCCTCCGAAACGGAGAGTGCCGGTCCGCAAGAAGCGCTTCCAACCTCGGCGGGGTCCCGAGAGAAGCCCGGAGTACTTGGCTTGGATCCGGACGCTTCCATGCGCAATCTGTTCGCGAGTGAGCGGCCGGGCGACAGTTATCGAGGCCGCGCATACGAACGCTCTGGGCAGGAGAGGGATGGGGCAGAAGACCTCAGACTTCTCGGCGATTCCTCTGTGTGCGGCGCACCACCGGGAGAATCCGGATTCGTACCATGTTCTGGGCGAGCAGGGATTCTCGCACAAACATGGGATTGACCTGAAAGAGCTCGTGCTGCGATTGCGGAGCCGATTCTGGCAGCAAGACGTGTCCGCATCCCGCGTTGTTCATCCGGTGTAGGTTTACACGACAGTTGCGCGACCGTTGGGCTGTAGGAAACTGGAGATGTAGGGATAGAGATGTCAAGCATAGGCTCGGACGGGAGGATTGAAATGCCCACGGCTAAGGAATCACTTCACAAACAGGTGGATCAGCTCTCTGAAGAGGAGGCCCAGGAGATTCTGGGTTTGATCAGCACAAGAGGATCGCGACCGGCTAGTTCGATGACGGCCAAGGTGACCCGCGAAGTCGTCAGAGAACGATTGGCCGATCGGCCGGCGTTTCGCGTCCCCCCTGCGGATGCACCGCCGTTCCGCAGACGCAAGCGGATTCAGTGCCCCGGCATACCGGCTTCTGAACTGCTGATCGCCGACCGTCGATGATGCTCTACTATCTGGATTCCAGCGCTTGGGTGAAGCGGTACTTCGAAGAGCGTGGAAGTGCCTGGGTTGATCGTCTCTTCGAACAGGATCATCTGCTGAGTTGCTCGACCCTGGGCCTCATCGAAGTAAGGGCGACTGCGGCGCGAAAGTGTGCTTTTGGCGCGATTGACGCAGCCGAGCTTGCTGAGACCAAGAGTTGGCTGATGGACGAGTGGAGCAGTTTTCTCTGGGTCGGCCTGGCGCCTGAAGGGGTCGAGAGGTCTCTTGAGATCGCCGATGCCTTTGCACTCCGCGGCTCAGATAGCGTGCATCTGGCGTGATGTCTGGTGCGGCTGGACCGTTGCGCTTTATATGAGTTCAATGGGTCGAGCCGAACTGGTAAACTAGTGGTAGGAGTCGGCATGCAGACCATTTCCGTGCGTCGGGCCAACGAACTGGGCAAGGCGGCAAGAAACGCCGTCGAGAGTCTGCTCGGTCGGAAAGTGGCCGATGAGGAACATGTAACGGTCATGGCCTTTCCTGACTGTCCCGCCGAAGGCGAGGCCGACCGCAAAAGAGCCGTTGAGGATCTGATCGGGGATCTGGACAGCCTGGCCGCCAGTGCCAGCCATGTCCCGGACGAAGAGATGGACGCCTTGATCGATGAGGCGATCCGGCACGTCCGTCATCGACAGTCCTGATGCGCATCGTCCTCGACAGTAACATCCTTGTGCGTGCTGCTTGGAAAGCCGACGGGCTCGCCAGCCGGTTGCTTCGAAGCGTCCTTGAGGGACCGCATCGCTTGATCGTTTCACCTTTCATTCTCGGAGAGGTGGCACGCGTTCTTGCCTACCCTCGCATCCAGGCTCGCTGGGGTCTGAGCGAAGAGCGGATTCAAGAGTATGTAAACCATCTTGGCGCTGTGGCGGAGATTGTGGAAACGACCAGCATTGATCGAGTGGTACCGGATGATCCGGACGACGATTTAGTTGTGCACACGGCGATCGCTGGCAGGGCCGACGTGCTTTGTACGCGTGACTCGCACCTGTTGGATCCTCGCATCGCACAGTACTGTACCCAGCGGGGAATCCGAATGATGGACGACATCGAGCTTTATAGCATTCTCACCGGGTGCCTGGAGCGCAGCTCAGTTCGCCAACCGTGAGCAGGACTGGCGGGCCATTCCTGCCGGGTTGCCGGTACCACACCTTCCGCAACCACCGCAACGAGGTCGCAAACATGGGTGGTTTGGTGTATCGGACAGTGCTTCGACGCGGCGACCGCCACGGTGCCGCAACTGACGCCGGCGCCGTTGGCAACGACATCGCCGAGTTCCACCGCGACCGGGCGAGAAATGCTGGCCCGCCTCCATGAGGATTCCCAAAAGGAACATCGAGAGGCCTGCCACCATTCGATGCCGTCGATCCAGGCGCTGGATAAGCCGTACCATCCATCAAAATAGTGGAGGCAGGGACACAAGACGACCTTGTATTCGCGGTCGTGCTGGGGGTAAGATGTATCCCGGTGTGAGAGGTATGGGCTGGGAGCCAAGGCGGGAACTTGACAGGACTGAGCCTGGGAGGATTAGACCATGCCGACCTGGAACGGAGCAAGGGGATGAGTGGGCAAAGGCGCGAGGACGCGAGGTGGGGAGTCATCGTTCGGGAAGGAAAACTGCTGTATGGCGCGTCTAATAACGCGAATTTAACGCGAGCCGGGTAGGGGTACTCCGGAGGTAGTCCCAGACGGTGCCTGGCTGTCCGCAGCATGTTTGGCCGGGAATGTCTTGGGGGTGCTCAGGTGGGCGTGGCCCGTTCCTTCCTTGTCTGCTCCGTCGTGCCAGACGCTGGTGTGACACGGGCTCCGCGCAATCCCGCCAGTCTGCTGGGTCCGGCGGCAGACTCGACTGACTCGGGTGGTGCTGCGGGGCGGACAGAAGGGTCGTCGATGCCAGCCGCTGGAGGCTTGGTTAGGCCGGGCCAGTGGGAGCGAAACCTTCTCAAGGTTTCTCCCCCACACCCCCTCTTCCAACGCGCCTTCACTGCCGCCCGCACTGCCATGCAAGCCGCGCCCGGCCCTCTCGTTTGCGGTCATGGCGGCTTGCAATCCAAACGGGACTACGGAGGTCATGGCTTGGCTCTTAGTTTTCCCCGTAGCGCCGCACGCTGGGCCCGATCCAATCGTGAATACACGACAGTGCATCCATGGAAACGACATTCACAGGGGAGCCGGCGAACTCCTCGCATCGGGGCGCGAGCATCATGCTTCTCTTTGAGCCGGTCAGAGTTTTCCTTCAGACTCGCGGCTTGCTGCAACAAGCCAGGAGCGCGGCCGGCCACGGTGGGCAATGGAGCCTTCCCCGCTTGAGTCGTAGGCGAGTTTCCGCGGCTAAGCGTGAACGCGAACGTGCTTCCGGCCTGTGGGCCTGGTGCCCGATTCGACTCCGGAAATGCCGGACAGGACCACCGGATCGCGGTCGGGAAATTCAGCTACCAGAGACAGGCTTCCGCCCATCGCCTCGACGGTCTTCCGCAGAGTCGAAAGCAGAAGGTCGCTCCGCTTTTCGAGTTTGGAAATGCCGTCCTGGCCGATCCCGAGAGCTTTGGCCATGCGTACCTGCGTGAGCTGGCGCGCGCGCCGGAGTTCCTGCAAGGTCATTTCCTCGGCGATGAGTTGGGCCGCGCGGGCCGCCACCTTCTGGCGACGGGCAGGGCTGAGTTGCTTCCGGATGCGTTCGAGGTTGGTCATGGCCAGTTACTTCCTTTCCCTTTCCTTCTGCCTTTTCACTTTTGCCAGATGCGCGTCCAAGCGCGCATCGGCCTTGTCGAGTAATTGGCGGTAAAACCTCTTTGCCCCAACGCCCGACTTGTCTCCGGCTACCCAAAGAATGGCCTTGCGGTTTGGGTCGAAAGCGAAGGCCACACGCCAGGCATCCGTCGGCGGCGTCAAACCTTAATTCCTTCATATTTGGGTGACGTGAGCCGTTGAGGGTATCCGCGCGCGGCCGTCCAAGCTGCGGGCCGAACTGTTCCAGCAGTTCGATGTGGGCCAGCTATCGATTATGCACTATAATAACTATTCCGTCAAGCGCATATCGTGCGGGACGTGCGGGCAGTCTTGAGGCGACGGCGCCAATTTTTGCGGGCCGCCCCGGTTAGAGTCATGCTACGCCGCAGCGTAGAACTATTTGGGCCGCGCGTCGCGCCGAGTCGCAGCACTGCGACACCGTCCAGCCAACGGGCGCTTGACGGCTTCACCCAGATCGACGGTCACGTTTTTCGTATCCCGTTTTTGCCGGTCGACCTGGACCCGCCATTTTCCGGGATCCATAACAAAACCGGTCCCCGAAACGCTCCAGACCAAGATTGTTTAATCTGAAGTGAGGCCCTCCCCAGGATCGAAGCCATTCTGGGCCCGGTTGGGTTGCTGTGGAGCGCTAGGTTAGTGAGAGACGAGGCCGCGATGGCTAAGGCTAAGAGAAGACGAAGCACAAAGCGGTTGCGCCGGGTCAAGGTCAGTGATCCGGCATATCTGAAGGCTCGCGCGGTGTTGGACGCCGGAATGCACCAGTTCAATGCGGCTGGGCACAGCAGGCGGGAGGCGGAAGATTATATCGTCTCCCAGTTCGATGGCTCCGCGGAAATGATGCTCCACACCGTGCACGACCGCGCCGGCGTCCTGACGTTGGCCCAAGCGTTGGATGGCCTGGTACCGAAGTCGTTGGAATTCCTGATCCAATGGGCCGGCCTGGCCCGCATCCCGACGTCCGAGTCCCCCACCGCGCTGGACTTGGCTGAATTCCGGGAACGTCTGCTGCGCCGTGCGGAGCACTGGAAGTCCATGGCACACGCGGCAGTGGCCGAGCGGGTCGAAGAGACCCCGGCGCAGCGCGGGTTGCGCAGGCAACAGATACTCGATCCGCTCCTGAAAGTAGCCGGCATTACCTCCGATGACGCCTGGGCCGAACGGGCGGGAACCTCCACAGACCGGAACACCCCGCGAGACTACCGCTCCGGCAAAACCAACAAGCTCCAGAAGGAGACTCGGAAGGCACTCGCCGAAGCGCTGGGAATATCGCCCTCCGAATTGCCCGATTAACTCTCTGGACGGCATTGACGTACAGCTCTCTTTCATACGCGTAAGCGATTGATTATAAACAGTTTGCCGTCTCTTGCCGGACGCCCCTGGGAACAGCGGATAAAACTCCCCAAACTCCCTGGCTTCTCCCTTCTTTGCGAACCGTTTCACCGGCTAACGTAGGGTTGTATGATTGATTTCAAATCTCGTCGGTCGGCTCCCGGACACTCCGGGACGAGTCGGGCTGACCGCGCTGTCTGGGGCCATCGCGCCCAATTCGTCCCCACAGAGGTACTCCATGGATACAACTGGTAAGCGCGGCAGGCCGTTCGCAGTCGGCAACCGCTCCAGTAAGGGCCGGCCAGACGGCAGCCGGAACAAGGTCACCCTGGCCTGTGAGGAGCTCATGGAGGGTGAAGGAGAAGCGATTACGCGCCAGGCGATCGAGATGGCCAAGGCGGGGGACCATTTTGCCATGAAACTATGCATGGACAGGTTTTATCCGCCGCGCCGGGAAAGGCGGCTGAAGCTGGACTTGCCGGAGATCCATGCCGCCGGCGACGTCCAAGCCGCGTTTCAGATTGTCCTCCAGGCACTGGCGAAAGGCGACATCGACACGGGTCAGGCCGAGCACGTAACCAAAGTCCTGGAGTTCGGGCGTAAGTCGATCGAGACGCATGACCTTGCAAATAGCATTGAGGAGCTGGCGAACAAGGTGAAAGAGAAGGAACAATCCGATGAGCGCCGCGCTGCATAACCGATTGCGAAGGGTGGAGAAGGTCTGGGAAGCCCGTACCGAGGGCCAGCTCCAGCAGGTCCGCAGGGCGGCGCTCGCGTCCCTGAGCGATGGGGACCTCCGCCAACTTGAAGGTGGGGATTCCCTGGCCGATCGCGATCCGGCGGTTGGCCGGTATCGCCAGGCCTTCGATGCCGCAGCCATGCGATTGTCCGGACAGACGCGCCCCATGGGAGAGTTTCCGGCGGGAATGGTGGCTGCGGAGATCGCTGCCAGAACGGGGAGCAAGTTGCGCACCATGTTTCCGGACGAAGGCCCGTATCGCCGGGAGTTGTACCCGCGGCACATGGAGTTTCTGGCGGCCGGAGCCACCTTCCGCGAGCGCCTGTTCATGGCGGGGAACCGCACCGGCAAGACCGNNGGGCCTGCGGCACCACCAACGGCACCACGCGCGATATCGTGCAAGACAAGCTGCTGGGAACGGAGGGTGCGCACGGCGCCGGCATGATCCCGGCCCATATGATCGTGAAAGTCAGCAACAAGCAGGGTTTGCCGAACGCCGCCGATACCGTCCTGGTCAGGCACGTCTCGGGCAGCCTTTCGCGGGTGAGCTTCAAGAGCTACGAGTCCGGACGCAAGGCCTTCGAAGGCACCGCCCAGCATCTGATCTGGCTGGACGAAGAGAGTCCGCTGGATATCTACACCGAGTGCCTTTACCGCACGGCCACCACGGGTGGGGTGCTTTATACGACTTTCACGCCGCTCGGCGGCATGTCGGATGTGGTGAAGTCCTTCCTGGAACCGGAGAACGAAGAGGCCCGCGCGGTAAAGCATGTCACGCAATGTGACTGGTCGCAAGTCCCGCATCTGGACGAAGCCGCCAAGAAGCAGCTCCTGGCCTCCACGCCGGTTTACCAGCGCGACGCGCGCACCAAGGGGATTCCGCAGTT
>PKYZ01000417.1 GCA_003132865.1 Bryobacterales bacterium | reverse complement strand
GTACCAAGTCGAGTCCTTCAAACCCGAGGGCGGCGAACGGACGTACCGGATCAACAAGTAGCATCGAACGCCTCCCTCTTGGCCCGCCCGGCTTCGGCTTGGTGGGCTTTTCTTGCTTCTGGAAGTGGACTGGCAGCAAGGGCGGCGCCATCTACCTGCACATCCTGCGTTGGCCAGCCGAGACGGACGCGCTGCCGGCGATCCTCCACCGCCTCGTGCGCCACAGCATGCTGACGGGCGGCAGCGCCGCGGTGAAGCAGTCCGAAATCCGAGATCGAGGTGCATGTGTCGGCGGCCCAGCGGCACGCAGTGGACACAATGGTAGGCTGCAACTCGACGGTCCCGCGCGGCTACTATCCCCGCGATTCGGCCGGGCTGATGGGTTAAAGCCGTCGGTGTCGGCGCGTCCTCGCGATTACCGGCCCTTGGCGGCGTTTTTTGCACGGCGGAGGATCGTTTCGGTCTCGTCCAGCAATTGCTTGCTCTCGGTCTCCCGCTCTTGTATCGCTCATAGTCTCTCCTTTGTCGAAAGAACCGTTCTCCATCCGGGGCTTCGGCGCGCTGCGCCGTGGAGCCCCAGGCCGGCCAAGAAGGCGAGCCCCTTTCCGCCGAATTCACATGTCCGGGACGCGGTGTCCCGTCCGAGGAACCAAAAGTGATACATTCCTTGAAGGAGTAGCCATGACCGAAGATCAGAGGAACGAACAGAAGAATGACCCGCGTCTCGGCGATATCGCACGGCGCGACTTTGTAGCACTCTCCGTGTCGGCGGGCCTTGCGGCTACGGCGGCGTCGGCCGCGGCAGCCCTTGACATCGTCGAGACCGACGTCGAGATCAAGACTCTTGATGGAACGTGCGATGCCGCGTTCATTCACCCGAAGACCGGTTCCCATCCGGGCGTGCTGATCTGGCCCGACGCGTTCGGTTTGCGGCCGGCGATGCGCGACATTGCCAAACGTCTTGCCGCTGAGGGATATTCTGTCTTGGTGCCGAACCCCTTCTATCGCGTTTCCAAAGCTCCTTTCACGGATGCCTCCAATTTTAACTTCCAGAATCCGACCGACATGGCGAAGCTCCGGCCTCTGATGGCGTCGGTGAACGCACCCGGCAACGCCGAGAAGGATGCGGTCGCTTATGTTGCCTTCCTCGACGCACAAAAAGAAGTGAACAAGGCCAAGAAGATCGGGACCCAGGGTTACTGCATGGGCGGAGCGCTCGTTGTGAAGACCGCCGCGGCGCTGCCTGATCGCATAGGCGCGGGCGCGTCGTTCCATGGCGGTGGCTTAGTGACCGACAAACCCGACAGCCCACACTTGCTCGCGCCCAAGATAAAGGCGCGTATGTATTTCGGCGTGGCGTCGAACGACGACGCGCGTCAACCGGATGCCAAGAACAAGCTGAAGGAAGCATTTGCAGCGGCCAAAGTTCCTGCCGAAATCGAAGTGTATTCCGGAGCCCTGCACGGATGGTGCGTGCCGGATATGCCCACACAGAATGGCACGCCGATCTACAACAAGCCCGACGCTGAGCGCGCTTGGAGCAAACTCATCGCTTTATACAAAGCTGCGCTCGCCTAAGTCAGCAGCTGTCTTCCCAGGCGCCATTCGGCTTCAGAGGAAGGTGGAGTGTTCGGTTGTCTGCGAATGGGCGAGACGATCTCGCAAGGCCCGAGACGAATCGCTGCGGACAGAAGTATACAAACGATTTGGGTGTGGCTACTTTACGACGACGCCGAAGTGGCGGAGAATCAGCAGAATACGGGGATTGATGGGGTGCGGCTGACCGCCAAAAGGCCGGATATCAAAATATCCCAAGGTCTGAGCTTTCACGAGTGGCCAAATGAACTACGCGACGAAGGCATTCGAGCCGAAAATCGCTTCATTCTCCAATATTCATGCACTCCTTCGGAGATCACACCCCAACCCTTGGGCCGGCGACCGTTTGCTGGCTCGCCGTTTCTGACCGCCTCCAAACAATTCCATCGTACACTGTTTTAAACATTTAGGGAGCGATCTGCTTCCAATAAAGCGGTCATAGTGTCGAACCGTTAGGGTTCTCAGATGCCGTCCGCCCCGTCGTTCTAAAGTAGCCACACCCAAGCGATTTGGCCAAGTTCACCCGATCAAGAAGTGGATTATCACGGCCCACTCGGAAGTTTCGATGGGCTGCGCGCTGCTTCAATGTCGTTTTCGCCGCGCGGGCCGGACGTTGCGTCAGAAGAACAGTGGGCCGACAACTAGCCGCGCGGAATCGACATGTCATGGGGAACGCCGGTCACGGTAGCGCAGTCACGTGTTCGGAACCACTTGGCCGCACGGTCGTGTCGGAGACTCACCTTTTCGGGGCCGCTCTTCAGAAACGGTCAGAAAGTCTTGTTCAACGTTTGAACCAGATGGTTCGGTCGTATACTTGAATGGCTGTGAGGGCCATGACATCTTCATCACGGGAGCCTCGGGCTTCGTGGGCGGCGCGGCGGCCCGGTGGCTGGCGGCCGAAGGGCATCGGATTCGCGCTATGTCGCGGTCATCGTCCAGCGACCAGAAGATCCGCGCGGTCGGCGCCGAGCCAGTTTCGGTGCGATGTCGATGCGGTGACCGCTGCCGATGTCCGAGGCGCTGAGATCGTGATCCATTGTGCCGCCTTCGTCGAGCTGTGGGGGGCTCCGGACGCCTGGGATCGCATCAACGTCCAGGGCACCCGGCGTATGCTCGGCGCTGCCCAAACAGGCCGGCGCTCGACGATTCATCCACATCGGCACGGAAGCCGCCCTGCCGGCTCTGTTTCCGTGGGTTCAGGCTGACGGGCATCACGCCGGTTCGTTCACGATGCCGAAGATGGTCTGATCGT
Source organism: Bryobacterales bacterium (assembly GCA_003132865.1). The sequence continues at coordinate 2,340 of PKYZ01000417.1, read as the reverse complement.
TTTGATCGTTTTAGTGGTATACTTCCAGCGTGCGAAAACTTGTTCTCGCTCTGAAAAAGCGACGACAAGAGGAGTGGTTATGAAAGCGAATAAGGCTCTCAAGCGATTAGCCAAGATCGAGGAGTGGATGTCGGATGTGATGGAACGATATTCAGGAAGTGCGCCTCACATACGAGCAGTGCTTCAAGATGCGAAGGCTGCTGTGATTCGGGCGAAGGAGGCTGTGAGTTTGCAATCATCCTCCGGGACGACGAAGAATCCTCCGTTGAAGCATTCTAGCCCGCCATCAAAGGCCGACACAAAGAGCGCCGAGGAGAAGGCCGCTACCAAGAAGGCGGCAGTGAAAGTGCCACCAGCGAAGGCGGCGATGACGACGGCCCGGCTGCACAAGCCACCACGGAAGCCGCCGCTCGGTAAGAAGGCGGTCGGATCTCTTAGAAGCCAGGGCGATCCGAACTGAGGCAATCGGCCAAGTGCGGCGGCGTTTCAGTTGCACCCGCAGTGATCGCAACACGCCTTGCCCCTGATTCCGTCGATACCTTCCTTGGTGATGATCGGAACCATCACCAGCCCCGCCACCGGATCGGCCCACCACCAGCCGAGCACGGCGTTGAGAAGCAAGCCGCCCAAGAGGATCGCCGACAAATAAGTGCAAAAATCGGCCTGTTTGGAATCGGCTCTCATGGCCCCGCTTCCGATTGCGGCAGCAACCCGCCGCTTCGCTCGTGCCAACAACGGCATCACCACCACCGAGACGGCGGCGACGATGAGTCCAGGGATGCTCCGTTCCGGTGGCTCGCGCCGGATCAACGTGAAGCCGGATTCGTAGAAGATGTATGCCGCCAGGGCAATGAAGCACCAGCCGACGATTCGCAACGTAATCCGCTCAACCTGTTCACGCCGGGATGGGTTCAGGTCGTGGTGAAGCCGCCAGAGCAACGCCACCCCTGACGCCACTTCGATAACGCTGTCCAGGCCGAAGCCGATCAGAGACACGGACCCGGCGATCACCCCGGCGACGATGGAAACGAGACCTTCGACGCTGTTATACCCGATGGTGAAGTATTCGAGCCGTTGGCCCCGGCGAACAAGGTCTTGGCGATTCGGTGTGGTTGCGGTTGCCACGTTTCCATTATCCCCGGAGCGCACCAGAGGCGCTAAAACCCGCCACCTCATCTTGGATGAAGGGGAGCGGTCTATGAAGGCGATGCTGTCGGGAATGGCGGCCAGCGTCGGCGTCGTCCTGCCGGACCGCTCCATCCCGCACTGGCTCGCCGACACGATCGCGGCGGCGTCGGAGGGTGCATGGCGGCTACTCCGGCTGTCGGGCGACCCGCCGCTCACCCNNCTCGCCAGCGCGCCCTCGCTGGCAGCAGTAACCTGGCGTCAGCAGGAACGCCGTACGCAATTGGCGCCGCGCCCTGGCGAACGAAATCCGCCAGGTATTGCGCCACGTTCGCTCACGTGGCGCCGAGGGCACCCCTCCTTGACCAATGTGACCACCCGTCCACCGGCCGCCCAAAGGCGCGCCCAAAGCCGCTCGCCGTCAAAGGCGAGGCGCCGATGAAAAGCAAGAGATCGATTCGACTGACCGGTCCGTAAATCGGAGCGCCTCTCAAACTCGTCGTTTCCCGCCCGGACGCACCGATTCCCAGTGGACAGGGCTGTTCTTGGCTGGTATACCGCTACAGTGGATTCTCGGCCAGCAGGTCCGCAGCCGCTACGAATGGCCAACTCGGCTTGGGTGCACGTCGTTGGGCTTAAGCCAGACGGGTCGCCCCGAGCGAACCTGGATTAGGGGATCGGCGCAAGCAACTCCTGCGGCTTTACGCCCAGAGCGTGCGCCAGTTCTACGATATTTATCAAACCGATGTTGCGTTCGCCCCGCTCGACTCCACCGACGTAGTTTCGATGCAGGTTCGACAACTCCGCCAAGCGCTCCTGGGAAAGACCTCGATCCGTCCGCAATTCCCGGACGCGCTTGCCAAACAATACCCGTGGATCAGAGCTTCGCACCTTCAGTCATGGTGCAGTGTGAACACTATGAGTTCTACACACTATGAGTGTGATATAGTGAACAGGAGTTGCCGTCGAAACCGTGCAGGGAGAGGACGTTCATATGGTTTCTCGAATAGCTCGATTTTCCGAGTTCGTACGCGCGTTTTTGCTGTTTCTCGTGCCAGCGATGACTGCCCAATCGCAGACCTTTAAGCTGCTGTACACGTTCACCGGCGGCGCTGACGGGCTACAACCCGACGGAACCCTGCTGCTGAAGAATGGAATTCTCTACGGCACTACTTACGGCGGGGGTGCTTCGGGACAGGGGACGGTTTTTGAGTT
>PKYZ01000494.1:37361-37579 GCA_003132865.1 Bryobacterales bacterium | reverse complement strand
GAGCGCGCGCAGGAAGGCCCACATACCGAGCGCAATGGTGAGCGTCAGCATCACATCGGGGATCAGCACGCGCGTGAACAGAAACAGCCCGATGCAAGTGGCCACAACCAGGCCGGCATAGAACCCGGCGCGGCGTCCAAAGGCCCAGATACCGAACGCGGCGGTCAGCCAGCACAGCCCCATCGCGGAGAGCGCTACCGGAATGCGCGCGGCCCAGT
>PKYZ01000494.1:0-37288 GCA_003132865.1 Bryobacterales bacterium | reverse complement strand
TGCACGGCATCCACGTCGTCCATCAGCGATGGAGGCGAAATGATCGAGGCAAGATACACGGCGCCGGCGAACAGCAGGACGGCTAGATAGAGGTAGAGATGCCGGCCGGCTGATGATTGAGCGCGGTTGCCGGCGTCGTTTGTATTTGCCATCTCCTCATCCACAAGAACAGGATCGTCAGCCCCCACAGATGATACCCGAGATTGGCCCGGCGTTCCAAGTGCCGGCGCATGCAGGCTTCAATGGCGGAGGGCCGGAACACTCCGGCGTGTTCGGATGCGCCGGCCGCAAGCGTGTCCCGCATCAACTCTCGCAGCGGGCCGCGCAGCCACTGGTGCGCGGGAATATCGAACCCGACTTTCTTCCGCTGCAGTATCGAGGGCGGCAGCTTGCCCTTCATCAGGTCTTTCAGAATGACCTTTTGGCGCGCGCCGCGGATCTTGAAATGCGAAGGCAGCGAAGCGGCGAATTCCACGATGCGGTGGTCCAGGAACGGCGGCCGCACTTCGATGGAATGCGCCATGCTCATGCGGTCGACCTTCATCAGGATGTCGTCCGCCAGATAGTAGCGTTGATCGAACCAAAGATACGCCGCCAGATCCTCGCCCGCCAGTGACAGCTCTTCCAGAATCGCGGCCAGCGCGCCGGGGCTTGGAGCACACACCAGCGCGCGCTTCTCCGCGTCCGAAAATGTGCCGTTCCAATACACGTGCGCGCGCGCAGGCGGCATCCGGCAGCCTTCCAGAAAGCGCTTCAGCATGTATTCGAAGCTGATCTTGTCGTCGGAGACCGGCCAGCGGCGCGCGGCCTGCAGCGCGAGCCGCAGAATGCCCGCAGGCAAACGCCGCATCAGGCGCGCATATCGATCGGCGCGGTAAGTCAGATATCCGCCGAAAAGTTCGTCTGCGCCTTCGCCGCTGAGCGCCACCGTCACATTCTGCCTGGTCATCTTGGATAGATACCAGACCGGCAGCGCGCCGGCATCCGCGTTCGGTTCATCGAAGTAATGCGCGAATTCCTCGATGGCGTCCGCCAGGCCCACCTCGGGGTTGACGTCGAATTCCTGGTGATCGGTGCCATACTGCGTGGCCGCCGCGCGCATGTATGCGGTCTCATCAAAACTGCGGCCGCGGAAGGAAATCGAAAATGTCCTCAGCCGGTTGCTGGATGCGGTCGCCGCGTAGTGCAGCACGGTGGAGGAATCGATGCCTCCGCTGAGCCATACGCCTAGCGGCACATCCGAGAGCAGATGTTCGCGCACGGATTGCCGCAGCAGCCCATCGAGCTCCTCTGAGGCGGCTTCCTGGCTCCAATCGCGCTGCGGCCCCAGCGGCAAGCTCCAGTAAGCCTCCGAACGGACCTCGCCGGCGTGCCACTCCAGCCAGTATCCGGAACGTAGCTTCTCGATGCCTTCCACCAACGTCCAGGGGGCCGGCACGTAGTTCAGCGACAAATAGCAATCCAGTCCGGCCAAACTGAGCCGCCGGTCGAACTCCGGGTGCACGAAAATGGTTTTCAGTTCGGAGCCGAAGAACAAATCCGCGCCGTGTCGCGCGATGTATAGCGGCTTGATTCCCATGCGGTCGCGCGCCAGCACCAAACGCTTGCGCGATTCGGTCCACAGCGCGATCGCGAACATCCCGCGCAGCCGGGAAAAACAGTCGGTGTCCCATTCCAGGAACGCCGCTAGCACTGTTTCGGTGTCGGTGCGCGTGCGAAACCGGTGTCCGCGCCGTTCCAGTTCCACGCGCAATTCCAGATGATTGTAGATCTCGCCGTTGAAGGCGATGACCGTGTCGCCGCTCTCCGAGAAGATCGGCTGGTCGCCGGAATCGAGGTCGATGATCTTGAGCCGCGCGGCGCCTAGCGCGACCGAATTGGATTCGAAGACGCCCTGCTGATCGGGCCCGCGATGAATGATGCATTGAACGGCGCTCCGGATGCGCTCGGGGCCAGGACAGAATTTGAGCTTAGTAAAGCCGGCGACGCCACACAAGCCATTAATGTAGCATAAGACTGTGACAGCCCTTTTCCTTGCGGTAGCGGCGATTCCCTTCATTTATTATTTGATCGCGCTGTACAGCACTTGGGCCTACTTTCGCCGCGCGCCGAAGGCTGACGCTCGCGGCGCCGGCTTTACGCCGCCAGTGAGTAACCTGAAGCCCATACGCGGCCTCGATCCCGGCGCATATGAGAATTTTGCCAGCTTTTGCCGACAGGATTATCCGGAATATGAGATTGTTTTCTGCGTGGACGGCCGGGACGACCCGGTGCTGCCGGTGATTGAAAAATTGATTCGCGATTTTCCCCAGCGCCGCATTCGCGTGCTGTTCGGCTCGGGCCGCATTGCCACCAACGACAAAGTGGCCAAGTTGGCGCGCATGGTCAGCGAGGCGGTGCACGAAGTCGTGGTGGTGAGCGACAGTGACGTGCGCGTCCAGCCCGACTACTTGCGCAGCGTGGTCGCGCCGCTGGCCGATCCCAAGGTCGGCGCAGTGACTTGCTTTTACGTGCCGGCCGACGAGCGGACCTTCGCCGACAGTCTGCAAGCCATGGGCATGTTTTCCGATTTCTACGCAGGCATCCTGGTGGCTTGGCAGTTGGACGGGGTCAAGTTCGCTCTCGGGCCAACCATCGCCACTACGCGGACGCGCCTGGCCGAATTCGGCGGTTACGAGTCGCTCGAGAACCGCCCGGCCGACGACCTGCTGGTCGGGCGGTTGATCGCCGAACAGGGCCACCAAGTCGAACTATTGCGCTACACCGTGCTAGCGGTAGCCGATTATCAATCGATGAGCGACTTGATTCACAAGCGTCTGCGCTGGATCGTAGTGATGCGGCACATGCGTCCGTGGGGCCATCTGGGCCTGTTGTTGACGCAGGGGCTGCCGTGGTCGCTGGCGGCGATCGCGATTCATCCATCGATGGCAGTGGCCGCGGCTTATCTGGGCACTTACCTGGCGCTCCGATTCGCCATGACGTGGATGATTGGCTCTTGGGGACTGAAGCAGCCTGGGCTTTGGAGGAAGATGCCGGTGATCCCGGCGTGGGACGCCCTGGCGTTTTTCATCTGGCTGACGAGCTTTGGGCGCAGAAGCATTCGCTGGCGCGGCGCCGACTATTTGCTGCGCGATGGGAGGCTGGTTCCGGTCGCGGAAAAGGCCCGATGACTCTTCGTGNNCGACGTCCACGTCGGCCTGCTCTGTTGCGCGAAGAGCGGGTCCTGGAGGATCCGTGCAGGACTGGAGGAGTCCTGCCCCACGCGGCTCAACGCGCGAGTAGGATCACGCCGCCCAGCACAAGCAGCGCGCCGGCGCCGCGCCGCATGCCCACGTCTTCCTTCAGCACCAGCTTCGCCAGCACCGTTTCCAGGATGAAGCTTGAGGCGGACGCCGGCACCGCGAAGCTGAGCGGCTCGGCCTGCACCAACGCCATGAACGCGAAGAAGGAAATCGCCAGGCAGACGATCGAAAGGATCAGATAGCGGCGCATAGCAATCGTCTTCAGCAGTCGCGCGAGGCCCCGCGCTCCCACCGATTGCTCGCCCGCTCTCTTCATCTCGTGACTTTGCAGCAGGTCGCTCAGCGCGGTGGCCGTCACCACGATGCTCAACAGGATCCACTTCATTCGGATTCTTCCTCGGGTGGCGTGGTGTTTTGCGAGGTCGTGCCTACCAGGCCGGTGCCCATGAAGATCAGCACGGTTCCCATCCACTGCTGAGCGGTGACGGCTTCGTGCAGAAACACCCGGCCAAACAGCGCTGCCAGCACGTACCCGATCGCCGTCACCGGCAGCACAAAACTCAAGTCGGCGAGGCTCAGCAGCGCCATGCGCGTAAGCAGCGCCAGGATGAGCATGGCGATGCCCAGCGCCACGAATGGATCCACCATCGCGCGCAGGTAGGCCACCGGGTTCAACGACAATACTTGCGGAAAATGTTTCGTGCCCCAGGCCAGAGATAGATTGCCCAACGGCCTTAGGAAGACAAACAGACCCAGCAGAGAGTAGGTGCGGAAGCGCACGCCTCGCTTGGCAATCATCTGCGGTCTTCCAGTTTGCGTTCGAGCCCCTTCGCCGTCACCGTCCAGTGGACCTTGTCTTCGGAAAACTCCTGCCGGTATTCGATCGTGCCGGGCGCCGTGAACGTATTGACAATCCGGAAGTAGACGGTTTTTCCGTCCTGCTTGTCTTCCCAGGGAAAGGTCCAGACGTTGCCTTTGACGATCAGCTTGCCGCTCCCACCCTCGCCGCCTGCGGCGGGCACGGAGTAGCTGCCGTAGGTATCGTCTTTGGCGTCGTAGGTGAACACGATCAGGTCCTTCGATTCTCCGTTCACGAATTGGTCGCAGACAAAAAAGCCTTCGCTGCGCCAGCAATCGTTCCGCAGAGTGCTGGATTCCTTCGCCGCCTTGCTGAAGCGGGTATTGAAGTGCTCGGTTTCGATCTTCCAGGTTCCCTGGTAGGCCAGAATCTTCTCGATGCCGGCGGGCGATTCAGCCGCGGCGCACGCGCACAATACGATCCCGGTGAGAAACCTGAGCATTCACCCAGCTTAAACCGGAACCCCGAGTTCAGTCCAGAGGCATGTGGGATAATAGCGCGCATAGAGGGTTCGATGTCTTTCGCGCTCATTCTCGGCATCGTTATGGCTGTGTTCGTGGGAAGCCAAATCTACTGGTATGTGCGGGCGCGCGCGCTGGTGAAGAGGCTGGTGAAAACCAGGACGGCGCGCATCCTACTGATCGCAGCCGGCCTGGCGGCCTATCTCGCGCTATTCCTTGTCAACTTCGGCGTGTTTGGGCGGCGCGCGAGCCCCACGCGCTTGACGTGGTATGACGCGTTGGTTTCGGCTCCGTTCGTGTGGTGGGTGGCCAGTTCGGTGGTTGCGTTTCTGATCGCCATCCTGGTGTGGCCTGTACGGCGCGTGGCGCGATCCACCAGCGTACTCGGTTCGCCCGGCAGGCGGCAATTCCTGGAGCGCACCGCCAGCGTGGTGGTCGCCGCGCCATTCGTGGCCGGCGCATATGGTTTGCTTTACGGCCGGCTCAATCTCGAGATCACCCGCCAGCGCATCCGCCTGGCACGGCTTCCCAAAGCGTTCGCGGGGTTTCGCATCGCGCAGCTTTCCGACATTCACATCGGGCCGTTCATGACCGAGGACCAAATCCGCAAGTATGTGCGGATCGCGAACGATCTGAAGCCAGACTTGATCGCGTTAACCGGAGACTTCGTCACTTGGGACGCATCCACGCAGCGGGCCGTGGTGAATGCGCTCACCGGCTTGCACGCGCCTTTCGGGATCTTCGGCTGCCTGGGAAATCATGAGGCCTGGTCGCATACCGAGGATTCCATCACGCGGATGTTTCAACAAGTGGGGATCCGGATTCTGCGCCAGGAGCGCGTGCCGGTCTCCGCGCAGGGGGAATCGTTCAATCTGATCGGAGTCGATTTCGAGACTCGCCGGCACATGTCGCCCGGCAGTGAGAAGTTCGTGCGCACGTACCTCGAAGGCGTCGAGAGCCTGGTGGCGCCCGGCACGGTGAACATCCTGATGAGCCACAACCCGGATACCTTCGATCGAGCAGCGGAGATGGGCATCGACCTGAGTCTGGCGGGGCACACGCACGGCGGCCAGGTGGCGCTTGAATTCGTCAGTCCCGAAATCGCGCCAAGCCGGCTGGTGACGCCCTACGTGGCAGGCTGGTTCCAGAAGCCGGGCGGCCAACTTTACGTGAACCGCGGCATCGGCACCATCGGCGTGCCCATGCGCATCGGCGCGCCGCCGGAAATTACGGTGTACGAACTGGTGAGGGAACTGTAATTCAGGCTTGTCCTCTCCATCAGTTTCTTCAGGAGGCAGCGCGCCGAACGCGGCCAAAAGAGCAACTGCCGGTACCGGATCGCCGTGTCTCCGCGTCTCCGCGTCTCACCCTCGCGCTCGCCTACCGCACAACCTCCGCCGGATCGTCCATCTTCACACTCGGCCGCGGATCCAACGGCTCCCGCGCCGCCGCCGGATCGAACAGCCGCGCATCCTCCTTCCTCACCTGATACCCATCGTAATCCCCCGTATTCGTGAAGCAATCGCTCAAATCGCTGGCCACCGCATCGAACAGGTTCAGCGGTGGCAATCCCAGAAGCCGGAAGATGGTCTTCAGCATCCCCGGAAAGCTGGTGTTCACGTGCGACACATAGTTCCGCTTGAAATACGGCCCAATCCCCATGAACACCGTGCGATGCGCGTCGATGTGGTCCCGCCCGCCCTGCGCGTCGTCCTCGGTAACGAAGATGGCCATCTCCCGCCACCACGGCGTCAGCGAAAGAAACTCGACGATGCGCCCCAGCGCGTAGTCGTTGTCCGCCACGTACGATGCCTCGTACGGATAGCCGTCCTGCGGGCGCGGCTCGGTCATATGATCGTTCGGCAGGTGGATGTATATGAATCGCGGAAACGGCTCGCCGCCCTTCACGTACTTCTCCTGAATCTCGTGGATGAACTGCGTCGCGCGAAACTGGTCCGGGATGTTCATGTTGAACATCGGATACTCGCGCGACGTGTTGCGGTATAGCGGATCGGGCATGGGCACATTGATCACGAAGCGCGCACCGGTCGGCTTTTAACCTTGCCCTTCGTCGCCGCCCGCCAGCTCAAACCCCTCGCCGTAATTGCGAAACGGAATGCCGTGGCGCGCCAGGTAATGCCAGATCGTGCCGCCCTCGGGCTGCTCCTCCGGATGCACCGAAGAGTTCCCTTCGGCGAAGCTGAAGCGGCTGCGCAGTCGTCGGAAAACGGCAATCCCGGCCATCCGCGTAGGATGCGCGGAACGAGCTCTCGGTCCAAGCGTCCGGATACGCGCCGGTGAGCCAGTAGGCTGATCGTGAAGAATAGCTTCCGATAATGCAGAGCGTTCTATCGGCAGTGCCCGCTCGTTGAAGCCCCCGCGAGTCTCGCCTGCGGGCACTGCCGATAGAACGCATTGAACTGAACCCATTTAGGATTTGGCAGGACAATTGCTTTATGGGTATTCATTGCATTGCAGCAAATCTCTTCTGAGTTCGATGCGGGGCTTGGTGTGGAGGACTGGGTATCGCGGCGGAGTACGGCATGGCAATTGTCCTGCCAAATCGTACCACGGCTCCGCCTACCCGCGAAGCGGGTTTAGTTCAATGCCTGACAACGTCCTGCCTTTCGGCGCGTGCCAGATCCAAGTGATGCCTACAACGCCTTACGCGGACGACCGGCACCATCGAACACTGCACTGCCTGCCTGTTGCATGAGGGATTCCGAAGGTGTATCATTTTACTCTCGCCACGCGCTAAGGGAGACATCAACTACGAAATCTAGATTGGCCCTCGCATACAGTTGGACCATCCAAATGGCCGGTCGTCTGAGTATCAAGATCAATAGCTGGCGAGGTGCTATCGTCATGATCGCGCGGTCTTCGACGCGGCACGTCGTCGATTCTTCGGGCCGCGCTGCTCAGACGCTTCGCTATATCCTTGGCGGCGCCGTCACGCGAATCCAGCGGACTGTGCGGGAGTTTTCCTGGGAGAACATCCCAGACTGGCACAGAGGGCCGTTGGTGTTCTTGTTCGACCGAATGGGCCTCAGCGTTGTGCGGCGGCGGTTTCATCTCGATCCCGCTTACGACCTATGGATGTTGTTGTGCGTTTGGGTCGTGCTGAATCACGGGATTGCGCCGCTTATCACTCTGTCGCAGTACGGCTGGTGGGACTGGCAGTTCCATGCGATGTCGCTGCTGGAACGGTGCCTGTTTTACTGTGTCATTTGTTATGTGGTCTCGCGCAGCGCTAAGACCCTCAAGCAACTCCTCCGCACGTTCGGAAAAGACATCGAACAGCTGCCCGCCCGCCCCTCTCTGGGACAGATCCGTTTCATCGCCTATGCGATCGGTTGCCTTATTTTCTCGATTCCGCTGGCGCAGGACGTTGTGCGCGGATTCCGGTGCCCCGCGACCCTTGGTAATCCGGCGTATCGAGACATGATCCGGCGTGGGTATCCCGCGCTTCTGATCGACTGGGCGACGTGGTTCGCATACGTCATCCCGGCTTGCGTGGAGTGGTTCGCGTTGGTCTGCTTCATGGCGAAGAACGCAAACAATCTGGTCGGAGCTTTCCTGCGTGACTCGGCCGAGTACGGTCCGGAAAAGCTGAAGAGGGCTACTGCCATGCGTGCTTGGTTCAATGGTGAAGTGCTGCTGTATTTCCTCTTCTTCATCGTGAGCATGATTGCCTTCTCCACAGTGGCAGACCTGTACAATACGTCGTCTGCGCACATTCTTGCGGCCTATCTCGTACCAGCACTGCTGATGTGGCCAGTGATCGGCACATGGTCCTTCTTGGAGCGCTACCGGACACAGGCGCTGGCAAGAGTTGCGGCCAAGCTTTCGCAGTCTCAGGAGGCCGCCGTCGATCTAAGAATTGAGTACCTCAGCTACGGCTTGGCGCGGGAACCATTTTTGAATTGGAGTATGATTGTCTCGATGGCGAGCGTACCGATTGGATCGGTTGCGAGTGTGAGAGTGTGGGTGCTCGCCGAGTTGCATCCCGCGGATCATAAGATACAGATGGCTATTGTCGTTGCGATCATCGCCGGCCTCTCGCTGCTCTACAGGCGACAGGTCTCGCGCGACCGCAGGCTGTTACAGTAGGACGAAAGCCGCGGCAACCGAGCGAGTAGTTTTCGCACGAGTTCCACGGGCACTTCTGGCAAATCCTTGCGCGAAGAGGATAGTGCGCTCCCAGTCTGAGAAGCCTGGCCATGGCAGCCGAGACCGAGTAGCTACCGATATCGCCGCTCATCGTGAGTCAAGCTGGCCGCGAACCCCGGCTGCTCCATCGGCTCCAGGATCACCGCCAGCCCCGGGTCTGCCAGGCGGCCCCGGCTGTCCCCCTGCGCAAAATCCATTACCGCTTCCACCTTCGCCGCCTTGGCCGGGTTGACCACCGTTACCGCCGCTGCCACCGCGACCTCCCATGCCTCCACTCAAGTTCGCGATGACGCGAGACGCGTCGAATCCCACCTTGATGCGGATCACAAGATTTCCCCCATTGCCACCCTTACCACCGTTTCCGCCGCGGCTTCCGCGCCCACCATCTCCCCCGGCGGAACCATTACCACCGCCCTGTTGGCATCCGAGCCCTGAGATTCCTGGCGATCCTTGAGTACCTCTGACGCCGGGAATGCCCGGACTTCCCTGTGCCCCGTCTCCGCCGTCCTGCCCGCGGAGATCGAAACTAAGGGTATCGACGAGAGTTAGTTTGGTAGCGTCAAGCTCCACGGTGCCGCTGGAAAGCCCGTTTTCACCATTCTGACCAAGACCTGCGCCATCGTGAGCTTTTCGGAAGACGTCGAAGGAAATCACGTGGCCACCTTCCGACACTATTTCCGAAGCTCTGATAGTCAAACGATAGCCGTTGGTGATGATACGGGACTGCCGCCGCAGCTCCAGCGTGCTAAGCGTAAGTGTATATTCCGCGTTTCCGGATTCTCCGGGTGGCGGGAAAACAAGATCCTGCGCGGAGAGAATGAGCCGGCATTTGCCTGGCGGCGGGCTTTGATTCGCGCCCTCAAGCAACACGCTGGTTTGGAGCGAGAGCGCCTGAATCACTTTCTGTCTGAATTGTATGACGCAATCTCCGCTACCTGCTGCACTCTGGCTTACCTGTTGATTCGCAGATCCAGAGGATGCTGTTTTGGTTTGAGATTGCGGGGGACCGCCGCACCCGGCTAATAGTGCTGAGGCTACGGCAGCCAGCAGCCCGGTCGAAATGCTCGGCAATGATCTCTGGTTTGTCACGACTTACTGTCCAGACCCGCAAGATTTTGGAGCTTCTTCAAGAACAATTCCTGGGAAAAACCGAACAGGAACGCGGCAACGAAAATTCGCCCAAACGCCGCGCTCGCCTCCTGTCCTGAGCCTGGTGGACTCGGTGGTACGATTAGGGGGGCAAGGGCACCGGTTAATAGACCCGCTGATGCGCCTGCCCAACATCTGGTCATCCGCGAATACTTGCGGACTAGGCGCCAGTGAGGCGTTGTACCTTCCTGGGGGAGGTCGAGATAAATGCCAAAGAGCGCGCCAAACACCGCTATGAGCGATGCTGAGATGTAAGGGCTCAAGAAAAAATTGTTGATGTTGGTTGTCACCAACAAGCCTATTTTGATCCACCGCGTTCCCCATGGTCCCACAGCGGGATCGAGCAAGGGAATACTGCCCAGAATTGAGGCAAAAAAGGACTGCAAACCCAAGAGGCCGAGAAAGGCGACAATCGAAGCCTGCAGCACAGACTTAACGGTGGCGAAAATCTGCAGTTGTTCTATGGCACAAACAGCGTCGCTCTGGTTAGCTTCCCAAATGAGGTCAAGAGCCTCTCCGCGGCTGGTCGGGGTTGTTGTAACCGTAGCGGGACGGGAGCGAAGGCCCGCGAGCTGACCCTTTAAGATACTTGCGATCAGTTGGTTGTAATTTGGATCGGAGGGATTGACAGCGTCAATGTAAGGCTTCGCCTGCTCGGTTCGTATCGATGCGAACAATGCAACGTAGTCATCCTGCGCATCATAGAGCAAACCAGCCTTGGTGGCGCGGCTAATCAATTCTGCTTTGGCAGCTCTGATCTCGCCTTCATTCGGACCCAAACGCGATAGAATCGCCCGAAGCCCTTTGAACATGTTGGTGACCCCTGAGGGGCTGATTGATGCGTCGCCCCAGTTTGCGCTCAGCTACAGAGATTGATTATACTCTGAACGCTTCGGAAGCATGCCCGTGAACCCCGCCCGCGCCACTGCGGGGTGAAGTGCTCCACGAATCGGCGGCAGATCCTTATCAGGGCCGAACGCAATTGCGTTCGAGGCGCCAACTGGCGCTTTCCACCCGGCGGCTGAAGCGCGCCGTTGAAGGAGCGGGCATCGTTGAAGAAACCGTCTAGCCTTCGGGGAGGTCAAGATGTTTCCATCTGTTGCGACCGTCCCAGTTCACTTTATGTAGTTGAGCATTGCTTGACGTTCTTTGCCGTCCCGAGGTAATGTCTTCATGTCCGATATTGACCATTAACAGTCCCAAACGAGTGTCCCCGGTACTGCACCAGTCCGCAAAACGCGGGCGCTAACCTATGCTCGCCAAGACCGCCGTCCCCAACCTACCGCACCACCTCCGCCGGATCGTCCATCTTCACACTCGGCCGCGGATCCAACGGCTCCCGCGCCGCCGCCGGATCGAATATCCGCCCATCCTCCCGCCGCACCTGATACCCATCGAAATCCGGCGTATTCGTGAAGCAATCGCTCAAGTCGCTGGCCACCGCATCGAACAGGTTCAGCGGCGGCAATCCCAGCAGCCGGAAGATGGTCTTCAGCATCCCCGGAAAGCTGGTGTTCACGTGCGACACGTAGTTCCGCTTGAAATACGGCCCAATCCCCATGAACACCGTGCGATGCGCGTCGATATGGTCCCGCCCGCCCTGCGCGTCGTCCTCCGTAACGAAGATGGCCATCTCCCGCCACCACGGCGTCAGCGACAGAAACTCCACGATGCGCCCCAGCGCGTAGTCGTTGTCCGCCACGTAGGATGCCTCGTACGGATAGCCGTCCTGCGGGCGCGGCTCGGTCATGTGATCGTTCGGCAGATGGATATATATGAATCGCGGAAACTCTTCGCGGCCCTTCACGTACTTCTCCTGAATCTCGTGGATGAACTGCGTCGCGCGAAACTGGTCCGGGATGTTCATGTTGAACATCGGATATTCGCGCGACGTGTTGCGATACAGCGGATCGGGCATGGGCATATTGATTACGAAGCGCGCCCCGGTGGGCTTGTAGCCTTGCCCTTCGTCCCCGCCCGCCAGCTCAAAACCCTCCCCGTAATTGCGAAACGGAATGCCATGGCGCGCCAGGTGATGCCAGATGGTGCCGCCCTCGGGCTGCTCCTCCGGATGCACCGAAGAGTTCCCTTCCGCGAAGCTGAACCGCCCCGGCGCCGTCGTCGGAAAACGGAAATCCCGGCCATCCGCATAAGAGGCGCGGAACGAAGTCTCGGTCCACGCGTCCGGATACGCGCCCACCAGCCAGTGGTGCCCGTCTACGCTGACTTCCGAATCGGCGTAGAAATTGTCGCTGAACGACCAGCCGAGCGCCAGCGCATGGTGGTTCGGCGTCACGTTCACGCGTTGCACGCTGAGGCGATTGCCTTTGCCCGATGCATGGCCCACCTGCCCGAAGCGCGCAATTGCCGGCGCGCCCATCACAGTCGCGCCGTTCGAAAGACGCTGGATATCGCCGAAGACTTCGTCGAAGGTGCGGTTCTCTTTCACGATCAGCACCACGTACTTCACGCCGCTGGGCAGGGCGCCCGGCGCCTCGTCGCGCGGGTTCAGGCCGTTGTTGTCCATCACGGTTGCGGTCCCGGCAGCCACCTCCGCCGTATTGGGAAGGGGGAAGGATGCAATGCTGCCGCGCCGAAACGTGCCCGACATATTCAAGCCGGGCGCGCCCGCCTCGCCGGCGGCGAACGCGGATTGCCAAACGTTCGGGCCGGTGCCCTGGCCGTTCACATTGGTCGCGTACACCGTGTCGCGATCGATCAGCACGCGGCTGGGAAACCAGGCCGCCGGCAGATGTCCAAGCACTTTCAGCTCGCGTGTATCGATCACACCCACCGCATTGATGCCCGCCTCCGCCACCAGCAGCCAGCCAGTCGCCTCATGGTAAGCCATGCCGATCGGCAGCACGCCGCGCAGCTTTTCTAGGCCCGGAATGCGTATGTCGATCTGCCCGGTCACGCTGTTGGTCTTCGCATCGATCACCGTAATGGAATCGTTATGCGCATTGGAGACGAACACGCGATCCGCGGTCGCCACCACGCCCGAGGGGCTGCTGCCGCCATCGATCCCCTCGCCGAACGCGAGGCCCGTGTGGATGAATGTCTCAATCTTGGGCGCCGCCGGATCCGCCAGATCGACCACGGCCAGCGAATTGGCTTCCCGCACGTTAGGATCGCCCAAACCAGGCACGTCCACCGGACCCTTGCCCGTCTCGCGGCGCGCGCCCTCCCGCGATTCCGTCGAAGGGAATCCGAAAGCCGGAAACGGCAGGCCGGTTTCCCTTAGGTTGTGGGCATCCAGGCCCGGCACCGGCTTGTACTCGAATATGCCGACGTTCGTGACGTAAGCTTTGCGCTTGTCCGGTGAAAGCGCCAGCGCGAAAGGCAGGCGCCCCAGCCGCACAGACGATAAGACGCGCTGCTTGCGCACATCGATCGCCACCAGGCGGAAGTTGGCCTGATCCAGCACGTATACCACGCCCCGATCGGCGTCAAATGCCAGGTCGCCCGTGAAGCTGTCCGCGAAGCCGTCGCGGTTCAAGTCGTAGATTCTCTTAGCCCCGCCGGTGGCCAAGTCGACCAGCCGCACGCGGCCCGAGTTGCCCTCCGATGCATAGACGGTATGCTCGGTAGCGAATGCCAAGCCCATGAAGACGCTGTGCCACTGATCGTCGGCCTTCTCCGCGCCCTCCGCGCCGGCGGTCTTGGACTTCTTTCTCTTCGGCGCCACCAGTTGGCGCACCTGCCACGCGCCACCCTTCTCCTGCTCGAGAACCGTCAGCGAGAAGCGGTCCGGTCCGCTGTTGGCGGATGCCAGCGTCTTGCCGCTCGCGCTGATAGCCAGTCCGAACGGTCCGGGGCCTGTCACGTACTGGTGGCCAAGCGGCGAAATGACGCGCCCGCCCGGCAGGATGCTGGCCGCTCCGGGGCGGCGCAAGGCGGGCCGGATTCCAGCGGGGGCCGAATATTCAGCCGCGCAGACCGGGATTGCCATTAAGAGCGGAAAACAGAGCGGAAAATGGCGCATGGTGCGTTCTTACATCATATAGCGCCCCCGGCAGAAATTACCGTTCTCGCGCAAGGTTTGCACATCGCCGGCCTGCCGGTTTTTGTGCGAAACTGAACGAAGAACAAGATTTCATAGTGTGTTACGCAGTACGGTTAACGATTGTGCGATCTGGCACGCCAAGTGCATTAAGGCGCGAAGAGAGAACTGGATGCGGAACCTGTTGGCACTTCTGATGCTCGCTGCTTGCGTGGCAGCCGCCCCGCCGCAGTCGGGCAAAGCCCGGCCGGCCGCCAAGGCTTCTCTAACCGGCTGCGTCGATGAACGCGACGGTCAGTACGTGCTGACCAACGATACCAATCTCCAGCCCACCGCCCGCTTGCAGCCGGCGGCTGGGTCGCCTGAGGACAATTTCGCCAGGCACATGGGGCACAAAGTCACAGTACGGGGAGTAATTTCGAAGCAGGATCCTCTCCCCATCATGACCGTGGAGAGCGTCGAAACTGTTTCGCAAACGTGCGCCCCGACTTCGGAGGGGCAACAACAATGACACCAAACCAAGAAACACTTGGAGGAATGATTATGATGGCAAGTACCGCGAGAGTGATTGCACCACAAAGAACGTTGGAAGATCCCTTGGCCCATCTGCCGTGTTCCAGCATCCTGGAGTACAAGAAGAGCCAAAGCATTTACAGTCAGGATCAACCCTCCACCAGCATTTACCTGGTGATCGAGGGCAAAGTCAAAGTCTCCTGCGTGGCCGACGACGGCCATCAGGTGATCATGGACATTTATCAGACCGACGAGTTCTTCGGCGAATCGGCGCTTCTCAATCTCCCGCAGCGCGCCGAACAGGCCACCGCCATGGAAAGCACCCGGTTGATGACGTGGACCAGCGCGGAGATCGAAGACATCGTTACGAAGCGGCCCCGGTTGGCCGTGGCGCTGTTGCAGATCCTGGTCCAGCGGAGCATGGAGTTCGGACACCGCATCGAAAGCTTCTCGTTGGATAATATTGCGCGCCGGCTGGCCCGTTCCTTGATCCGCTTCAGCGAGCGGTTGGGCACGCCCGAGCAGGATGGTTCCGTGCGCTTGGCGCCGTTCACGCACGAGCTGCTTTCACAATATGTGGGCACCTCGCGCGAGATCGTCACGCACTACATGAACCAGTTCCGCCGCCAAGGCTACCTGCGCTACTCCCGCAAAGGCATCATTCTGTACCACGATGCCTTCAAGGAATGGCTGCACCAGGAAAGCAGATAGCGATCAGCGGTCAGCTATCAGCGGTCAGCTTGAGCCGCCGCACGGTGGAGTGAGGGCTGATAGCTGAAAGCTGATGGCTGAAAGCTGTCACGGCATCTGCAGAAACTGCCCCAGCCGTTCCTCCGCCCGCCCGATGGCGCGCGCCAGCGCGACTTTGCTCAGATTGTGCGCGAACACGCTGGTAATATAATCGAGATCGGCCGATACCACCGACTCCTGCGCCTGGGTCACTTCTACGGCATCGGTAATGCCCACCTCGAAGCGCTGCCGCGTTAGCGTGAGCGTCTCGCGCGCCACCTTCTGGTTGTTGCGCGCCACATCGAGCTGGTTGGCCGCGGTTTTGAGATCCAGAAACGCATCGCGCACGTCCGCCTCGATGCGGCCGCGCACATCTTCCAGTTCCGCGCGCCGCTGCCCCAAAGCGGCGTCCGCTTCCTGGGTTTCGCCTTCGGTTCGCCCTCCCTGCCAGATGGGGATGCGCAGCGTGCCGACCACCGTGAACGTGCCGTGCGATTGCGCGGGGTTGATGCCGATCGCGCCATAGTCGGCCGAGAGTGCCAGCGAGGGCAGGTGCTCCCAGTGCGCCGCGCTCCGAACGCGCTCGGCGGCGCGCACCTGAGCTTCGGCGGACTGTAAATCCGCCCGATTTTCAAATGCCTGTTTGAGCGCCTGCTCCACAGTCAAGTCCGGCGCCGGCGAATAAGGGATATCGTCGGTGATTTCGTAGTTGTCGTTGACAGGCAGGCCAACCACCCGCGCCAGGTTGATCTTCTGCTTAGCCACGTCGTTCTCGAGCGACATCAGCCGCTGCCGCTCGGTCTGCAACTGGACCTGGCTGCGATTCACGTCGATCTGCGGATTCAGCCCCACCGCCCGCCGGTCCTGGGTCTGCTTGAAAAGCGCCTGCGCCGTATCGATCTGCGCCTGGGCCGATCGCACGCGCGCCTCGGCCGCCATCACCTGCAGATACGCGCCGCCGGCCGCCAGCACTACCAGATCGCGCGCGTCGCGCAGGGCGGCCTCGTTCGCCTTCACCAGCTCCCGCGCGGAACGGTAGTTGTTGAGCGCGGTCAGATCCGCCACCGTCTGCGTCAGCGTGGCGCGCAGATCGTAGTAGTTGAACGGTCCCACGATGGTGGGAAATGAGAAGCCCGGAATGGGCACATGGATTCGCAGGCCCAAAGCCGCCAGGTTTTCCTGTTCCACCGTCTCGCGCAGGTAGCCGTTCAAATTCGGCAGCAGGGAACTCCGCGCCACGCGGGCCTGGCCGCGGGCCTGCCGCATGGCTTGCGTCAGCCCCTCGGTGCCCAGGTTGTATTCGAGCGCGCGCCCCACCGCTTCCCGCAGCGACAGCTTGCCGGAGAATGGCTTCGCGCTTCCCGCCACGCTGCCGGCGTAGGGACCCTGCACCTGCACCGATGTGTTGAGCGTGTTGACGCTCGACGTAACGCCCGGCACCGGCGTCTCGACCGTATTCACCGAGCCGCCCTGCCCGCCGCGTCCGGACAGCGGCAACTGCGCGGCCGGCGTGCCCTGCGGCGGCGGCGCCTGCGCCTGGAGAATAGCCCCCAGCGCGAGCCAGATTACTGCGCTATAACGTATGGTCATCTGTTTATCATCCAAGTTGTTTCCGGAAACGCCAGATGCTGAGTGACACCAGCACCAGCGCGAATCCGATGAGCGCCAGAAAGTTCGGCCAAAGGACATCGATGCCGCTGCCTTTCATCAACGTGGCGCGCGCGATGATGCCGAAATGGCGGATCGGGTTCAGCCAGGTGATGGGCTGCAGCCAAGATGGCATAGCCTCGACAGGCGTCAGCGACCCGGAGAGTGTCGACAGCGGCGGATTGATGAAGAACGCCGTCAACTGTGCTTGCTGCGCGGTTTTGGTAATCGTCGCCACGAACGTGCCGATGCCAATCCCACACAGGATGCACAGGGCCGAGCTCAAGATCAGCAGCAGCATGCTGCCCCGCACCGGCACCGCGAAGAACACCCGCATAGTGCCGATGGCGAGCAAGGACATCACCACCAGCAGCGCGAACAGCGGAGCGATCTTGGCGACCACCATATCCGTGGTGCTGGCCGGGGTCATCAGCAATTGCTCCACGGTGCCGCGCTCGCGCTCCTTGATCATGGCGGTCGCTGCCACTAACGAGCCGTTCAATATCAGCAACAGCCCGAACACCCCGGTGACGATAAACCAGGCATTCACCAAGCCTGGGTTGTATAAAAACGCGGTCACCGGGGCCACCACGCCGCGAGGGCCCGGCGGAGCGCCGCTGGCGCCGCTTAGGGTGCGAATCCTGGGCCGGATACCTTCCGCCGCCAGCGTCTGGTTGTAAGACAGGATCACGCCCTCCGCATAGCCCTGCGCCATGGTCGCGGTGTTGGCGTTGGCCGCGTTCAACAGGATCTGCACATCCACCGGCGTCCCGCGCCGGATATCGCGGGCGAACTCGTAGGGCACCACGATGCCGGCATCCAGCTTTCCGCGGCTGATGGCGGCTTCGAGATCTTGCACCGAGGCGTAGTCGCCGCCCAGCCGGAAGCTCTTGCTCTCCGTAAGCGTGGAGACCATTTCCCGGCTTTCCGGCGTCTGGCTCCAATCGATCACTCCCAGGCGCAAGTGGGACACCGTCGAGTCCAGCGCGAAGCCGAAGAGCAGAAGCTGTAGCGTGGGTGGGACGATCAGCGACACCGCCAGCCGCTTGTCCCGCCGGATCTGCGCAAATTCTTTGCGGACCAGGGCGCGCAACCGGCTCATACTTTCACCTGCATGCGGCGCATAGTCAGCCAGGCCAGTGTGTAGCACACCGCGCCGAGCACCCCGATCATCAAAACGGAAAACCACATGGCCGGCCATCCGCCACCCTGCAATAAGGCGTCGCGCACGATTTCGATGTAATACCGGCCCCACACGATGTAGGAAACCCAGCGCAAGCCGGCAGGGATGTTTTCCACCGGAAAGATCAACCCGGAGAGCAGAAACACCAGCAGAAAGCCGAACAGCGCCACGGCTTGAATCGCCGCCGCCTGGTTCGGGATGCCGGCGCCAATGAAGGTCCCGAAGCTAACCACGCAAAACGCATACAGCACGCTGCCTACGATCAACGGCGTCGGATCTCCGGCAATGTGCAAGCCGAAGACAGTTAGCAGGCTGATCATCCCGAGCACAAATTCGCCGGCCGCCACCACCATGAAGGCGAGAATCTTGCCGAGCAGGAATTCGTGCGCCGAAATGCTCGAAACATAGACCTGCAGAATGGTCTTCTGCTCTCCCTCTTTGGCCATCGCCAGAGCGGCCAGCAGCGCGGGGAACATGGAGAGGCCCATCACAAAGATGCCCGGGCTGTAGAACTTCGGGGAATCGCGCCCGGGATTGTACCAAAGCCTCACTTGCGCGCCCACCAGCGTGGCGCCCGCCGTGGCGCCGGAGGCCTGATTGAAGGCGTGGGTAATCTGGTTGACATAGCCCTGCACGATGCGCGCGGTGTTGGAGTCCGTGGCGTCCACCAGCAATTGGACCTGGACATTCGCGCCGCGTGCGAGGTCGTGGCCGAACTTCCGGGGCACGATCAGCACACCGCGCGCCGCGTTGGCCGTAAGGGCATCCTCTGGCTTGCGATCCGGGGGCCAGGCAACCACGTGGAAGGAAATGGACGAGCGAAACGCGTCCGCCAATCGCCGCGAGGCGGACGAATCGTCCAGATCCTGAATTACCAGCGGCAGGCTATGCACGGTCAGAGCGATGGCCGTCGAGAGCAGAAACAGCAGGATCAGCGGCAGCAGCAGCGCCAGCGCCAGCGCCAGGCGGTCGCGAACCAACTGCGTCAGCTCCTTGCGGGCTTGCGAGAAGATGCGTCTCATATCAGCCTTTCAGCTATCAGCTTTCAGCGCCTGCTTCACGACCTAGTCCTCTGAGGCAAGACTTCCGGCTCTGCCGGTTTGCACTTGCCGCCCACCAATCGGGATGAAGACCCACTGGTGGGGCAGGCTCTCAGCCCGCCCAGCCTTGGTTTCAACAGAGAAGTGGATTTTCGTCCATGCGGGTCCGCCGGACGCTCTTGGCGTAGATCAGCCGTATCCGGACACGAACAGGCCGGCGTGGACGCCGGCTGCAGGGCTGGAGTCCCGCCCCACGAATCGGTAATCCTCATTCAATCCTCCGAAGCGAACTTGCCCTCTTGCCGGGCCTTCTCCACCACCGCGATGAAAACATCTTCCAGCGAGTAGCTCTCCTCGTGCATCTCGTGCACGGCCACGCCTGCGTCGCGCAGCCTCTCGCCAAGCTGCTTTTCAGCGGATGCCACATCGTCGTCCGTTATCACATGCAGCCGGTCGCCGAACAGCGACACGCGCCAGCGCTCCATTCGCTCTTTCAGCCGATCGGCCGCGCGCTGCGGCTGGTCCACGCGCAACTCCAGCAGGTGCCCGCCCTGCCGGGCTTTGATGGCGCTGGGGGCGCCCTCGGTCACTAATTCTCCGCCCGCCATGAAGCCCAGGCGATTGCACTGCTCCGCCTCTTCCAGGTAGTGCGTGGTCACCAGAATGGCGGTGCCCATATCGGCCAGCCGGTTGATCATCCGCCAGAACGCGCGGCGCGCCAGCGGATCCACGCCCGAGGTGGGCTCGTCCAGAAACAGGACGCTGGGCTCGTGCATGGTGGCCGCGCCAAACGCCACGCGCTGCTTCCAACCGCCCGGCAAGCTCCCCGTAATCTGCTGCTCTTTCCCTGTCAAGCCGGAAAACGCCAGTACCCACTTTTTCTTCTCCGCGATCTCGTCTTTCGCCACGCCATACACGCCCGCGAAGAAGTCCAGGTTCTCATCGATGCTCAAATCGTCGTACAGGGAGAACTTCTGCGACATGTAGCCCACCAGCGCGCGCACTTCTTCGGATCGGATGGCGCCCTGTTTGCCCGCAAGTTGCGGCGTGCCCTCGGTGGGATCCAGCAGCCCGCACAGCATCTTGATGGTGGTCGTCTTGCCCGCTCCGTTGGCGCCCAGCAGGCCATACACTTCGCCGTAGCGCACGTTCAGATTCACGTTGTGTACGGCCGTGAACGCGCCGAACCGCTTCGTCAGATTCTGCGCGCCGATGGCAATCTGTCCCTTAAGATTGCGATGCGGGTGCTTGCCGGGGAACGGCGGCGCGTTCATTTCCTGCCCCATGGCCCGCAGCTTCGCCACGAAAGTGTTCTCCAGCGTGGGGTCCGCAATCCGGATATCCCGCACGGCGATCCCCGCCTTCGCCAGCGTCGCCTCTACTGCTTGGCGGCCTGCCTCGGGATCCTTCACAATTACGTCCAGCCGGTCGCCGAATCGCTGCACGTCGCCGATCGCGCCGTCTTCGGCTTCGGTGAGCTTGTCTTCCGCCTCCTCCAGATTGGCGGTGTGGACCTCCAGGCGCCGCATGCCCAGGCTCTCCCGCAATTCGGCCGGCGTGCCGGTCTGCTGGATCTGGCCGAGATGCATCAGCGCGACCTTGTGGCAGCGCTCGGCTTCATCCAGATAGGGCGTGGCCACCACGATCGTCAGGCCGTCCGCTGCCAGATGCGCCAGCGCGTCCCAGAATTCGCGCCGGGAGACTGGATCGACGCCCGTGGTCGGCTCATCGAGCAGCAGAACGCGCGGTTGTGCGACCAGCGCGCAGACCAGCGACAACTTCTGCTTCATGCCGCCGCTCAACTGTCCCGCCAGCCGGTCCTTGAAACGGTCCATGTCGAACATCTTTAGATAGCGATCGCCCCGCTCGACGATCTCTTTCGGCGGCACGCGCCGCAGATCGCCCACGTACCGGATGTTCTCGTTAACGCTCAGATCGGGGTACAGACTAAACGTTTGCGTCAGGTAGCCTACCGCGGAACGCGACTCGCGAGCGGGCTTGCCGAATACCTACGCCACACCGGAGGTCGCCTCCATTATCCCGGCGAGGATTTGGAACGTGGTCGTCTTGCCGGCGCCGTCGGGGCCAATGAGGCCAAAAATCTCGCCCTCGTGGACATCCAGATCGATGCCCCTGACCGCTTCGACGGGACCGTAGTTCTTCCGCAAGTCGTGCGTATGAATGACCACGCGATCCGGCGCGTGGATCTGGGCCGGTTCAGCCAGCGCCGTGGCGCCGGCGTCGTCGGCATGGCGATCGCCCCTCATTTCCGATGGCTTTCCGGCGGCCACGCGTCGCCCGCCACCAAGACCTCACCATCGGCCGGCATGCCCGGCTTGGCGTAGCCGAACCCGCTCTTCAATCCGAGCTTCACCCCTACCACTTGCTTCACCCGGTCGTCGCGAAAGTAGGTGTTTTCAGGCGTGAAGGTGGCCTGCGGATCGATGCGCACCACGTAAGCATCCAGCGGCTGTTTGGAATTCGAATCCAGGTACACGTGCGCCGCCTGGCCCACTTTGACGCGTCCGATCTGGCCTTCGGGAATGTAGCCGCGCAGATACACCTTGTGCAGATCGAGCATCGTGACAATGGGCGTTCCGGCAGTGAGCACCTCGCCCGGTTCGGCGGTCCGGGTCACTACCGTTCCACCGAAGGGAGCGGTAACGGTAAGATCTTTGCGGTTGGCGTTGGCCTCCATTAGTGTCGCCCGCGCGTGTTGTTCATCGGCGGCAACACTGGCGATCTCGGCCTCCTGCTGCGCGATTTGTTGGCGCAACGCGGCTGCCTGCAGGCTTCGAATATCCGGATTGCTCAAAGTGGCTTCGGCCGTGGCGAGAGCGCCGCGCGCGGCCTCCACCCGGCGTTTGGACGCGGCCACCAATGCCGCTTGAGTCTCCGCTGTGGTTTCCGCCTGCTTGCCCTGGCGTTCGGATACCGCGCCCGTTTGCGCCAGCCGCGTGTAGGCGTCCTTATCGAACAGAGCCAGCTTATAGGCGGCTTCCTGCTGCGCCAACTCGGCTTCCGCCACCGCCAGTTCCCCTTGCGCCTGGCTGACACGGCCCTTGGAATCCACCTTGGACTGACCGTTCTCCACCGAGCTCTGGAGCAACTGGTCTTCCAGGACCGCGATTTGCCGCCGGGAATATTGCAGACGCGCCTCGGATTGCGCGACGCTGGCCTGCGCCTGCGCCTCCCGATCGCGCAATTGCTGGTCGTCCAGGACGGCAATGACATCTCCCGCCTTGACCTCGTCTCCCTCGCGCACCTTGGCTTCGAGCAGCCGGCCCGTGGCTTTGGACGATACCGCCGAGTCGTCTCCTTCAATCCGCCCGCTCAGGAATATGACGTTGACGGGGTCGCGCGGCTTGGCCAACACCACCCGCCAGACCGTGATGGCGCCGGCGGCCAGCAGTACGACTATCAAAATAATCACGGTCCGGGCGCGGCCGGCTTGCGCATGTATAAAAGGGGAATTCTCCATGACTCACCTCGCGGTTTGCTTTCGTTTTCGTTTTCCGGCAGCGTTGCGCCGGCTCACACTCTTCAGCGCGGCGAACGAGAAGGAGGCGATGTGGCCGGCGATCTCATCCAGAGTCTCGGGGGTGAACTGCAACTCCGGCCACAATCTTTTGAGGGCCTCGCGGCCATGGCCATAGATGCTGATCTGCCCCAGGATGCTGTGCGCGCAGAACCGCGTCTGGCGATCGTCCGCCGGCCGGCCGATGACGCCGCCCACCAGCGCGCGTATGGCGTCGTACCAGGGGCGGCTTGCCTGTTCGACCACCTCATCGAAGGCGGGCGTGGGCTGCGCCAGTTCGTGGGTCATCAGCCGCACGGGCCAGGCCGGCCGGTCTTCGCCGTACATGTGTTGCAGCAGGCCAAGCACGAACGCGCGCAGTTTGGCTTCGGGCGTGCGGCCCGGCAGAGCCGGATCGAAAGTGGCGACGTTGCCGGCCGCGCGCGCGGCATAGCGCAAGACTTCGTTATAGAGCCCCAGTTTGTCGCCGAAGTGATAATTCACTGCGGCCAGATTGACTCCGGCGCGCGCGCAAATGTCGCGCACCTTGGCCGCCTGGAAGCCGGTTTCGGCGAAGACGTGCCCGGCGGTTTCGAGTATCCTGGCTTCAGTGGCGTCGGCAGGGAGGCCGTTGTGCGATTTGTTGCGGTCCGGCATGGATCAAACAGCATTTTAAAACATCTGTTTGAACCAGTCAAGAGGAAAGTTTAGATCGCGTGTTGCCATGGAGGTCTACGCCGAGTTCCTGCGGGCGCAAGGCCGCCACGACCAGGCGAGCGAGGTCGACGCGCGCGCGGCAGCCATACGGCAGGCAAATGCGAAGCCGGCGCCTGCCCATCTGGCGGACGCGTATCTCGTGAGCGAAGACGTATCGGTTCCGTCGGTAGCGCAGAGAGGGGAGCCTCAGTACAGCGATGAAGCACGTGCCGCGCGGTTGCAGGGCACCGTGGTGGTCCAGGTAGTGATCGGAACCGACGGCCTCGCCCACGACCCGCGGATCGTGCGGGGCCTGGACTCGGCTTGGACGAGAATGCCATCGAAGCCGTGAGCCAATGGCATTTCAAGCCGGGCCTCAAGGACGGCCGGCCGGTGAAGGTGGCCGCAACCATCGAAGTGAACTACCGGCTGCTGTGATTCGCTCATACTGCGGAGCGATCCTCGTCCGCAGCCGGTCTGCCAGGAGGCTGGCCGGGACAGGTCCGGAGGCCTGTCCTACTTACCGAGCTTATCTAGGTCGAGGCCGGCATCCCAGGTTTCGTTGGAGCGGAGCAGTTCGTCCCAGGTGGCTTCCTTGCCGGTGTAGGCGGCGGTACGGCCGAGCATGGCGGAGAGAGCCGATTCGGCGCCGAGCGCGGCTTGGTTATGGAATTTGCCGGTGACGATGCTTTGGATGAAATCGGCGTGCTTCTCGGAGTCGGCCTGCGCGAGGTTGTCCGAGAAATTGCCGGTAACGGAGAACTCGCCCGGCTTAGGCTTGTCGGGCTTCTCGCTGCCGCTCCAAGTCCACGGCTCATCTCCGGCGATCTGGAGGGGACCGGAGTAGGGCGATTGGGAACTGCCGCGCGTACCGAAGAAGCGCTCGCTGGCTTCGAAACCCGTCTTGCCGAACTGGCACGAGCTGAAGCTGACATGGACGTCATTGGGATAATAGAAGACCACGTCGAAATGTGACCAGTTATCGCCCGGCGATTCGGTGCGGCCCTGGCGGCCGCCGGCGCCGATGGCCTTCACGGGGTGGGATTCGAGCACCCAATTGCAGATATCGACGACGTGGATGTCCTGCTCGACGATGATGTCGCCGGACAGGACGCGGTCGTGCAGCCAGTGGCGGAGGCGAAGCTCGGCCGGGGACGCCTTCGGGTAATCGGGCACCTTCAGGAACGGGCAATAGTAGTAGGCTTCGCCGCAGGCGATCTCGCCAAGGGCGCCCGCATGGATGCGGCGCACCAATTCCACGAACGGCGGCGCTTTGCGGATCTGGAACCCGACATCCAGGCTGAGGCGGCCCTCGGCCCGCTTGCCGCTTTCGATGGCGCGCAGGGCTCCGGGCACGTCGACGCCCACGGGCTTTTCGCAATAGACGTGCTTGCCGGCTGCGACCGCGGCAGCCAGGTGCCGGGGATGGAAATAGGGCGGCGTGGCAACGACTACGGCGTCCACTTCGGCGGAGTTGAGAATCTGCTCGGCGGCATGCGGGCCTTGAAACATTTGGGAGGCGGCGACGCCGGCGTGATGTTGTTTATCGGCCACGTCGTCGAAATGCTTTTTGGCGGTGGCGAGGCGGTCTTCGAACAGGTCGGCCAGGGCGACGATGCGCGCCGGTCCGTTGGTGGCGATGCTGGTGGCGTCGGCGGTACCGCGACCGCCGCAACCGAGCAGGCCCACGCGCACGGCGGAGTTGGCTTGAGAGCCGCGCACGAGTTGCGGCTTCACGATCATGAAGCCGGCGGCGGCGGTGGCGCCGGCAAGGAATGCGCGGCGATTTGGATTGGGATTGTCAGTCATAGTAAGTTTTCCAAGTAAGCTTTCGACGCGCGGATGTCTTCGGCCTGTTTGGCGCCGGAGATTTCGCGCTCGATGGTGAGTGGGCCGCGGTATCCAACTTCCTTCAGGCGCTTGATGAAGGCCGGGAAGTTGACCTTGCCCTGACCGATGGGGACTTCGCGTCCTAACTCGCGGGGGCCGGTGGGATAGAGTCCATCCTTGGCGTGGACTCCCTGGACGAGCGGGCCGAGGATGTCGAGGGCGTCCACCGGATTGGCCTTACCGTAGAGGATGAGGTTGGCGGCGTCGAAGTTCACGCCGACGTTGTCGAGGCCCACGTCGCGGATGGCGCGGTAGAGGGCGATGGGGGTTTCCTGGCCGGTTTCGCAGCGGAAGTTCTGGCCGTTGCGGCGGCAGTAGCCGGCCACGGTGCGGATGGCTTCGACGGCTTCCTTGTAAATGGGATCGTTCGGATTTTCGGGGATGAATCCGCAATGAGTTTGGACGGCGGGGACGCCGCACTGTTTGGCGAAATCGGAGGCTTTCTTGATTTGGGCGATGCGCGCGTCGCGATATTCGCGCGGCACCAGGCCGATGGTGAGCGGACCTTTGTAGAAGTCGTAGACTTCGGGGCCGGGGCCGCCGGAGACCAGCGAAGTAGCCTCGATTTTGTATTGGTCGAGGGCGGCGCGCAGGCGTGCGGGCATCCCGGGATCGAAGGCGCTCACGCCTACCTGGCAGGTGGGGATGCCGAAGCTGTGTACTTTGCGGATGGCGGCTTCGGGATCGCTGCCGGCGGAGACGATCAGGCCGAGTTGCATGGCGGGCCGCGCAGCGGGCGTCTGTGATTTCAGGGGCAGCGCAACGGCCGCGCTGGCGGCGGCCAGTCCGACAAAACGTCTGCGAGTGGGCATGTCGA
Source organism: Bryobacterales bacterium (assembly GCA_003132865.1). The sequence goes on along the minus strand of PKYZ01000494.1, from coordinate 11,372 downwards.
ATATTTAACCACCATTTGCAGGGGCGGCCGGGGGCGGGGCTTAAATGGCCGATTTTAGGCGGAGAAATCGCAACGGAAAGGGTCGACCTGGGTGTCCTGAGTCGCTGATTCGTTTAATTATTCGCTAGGCTCCTGGTGAGCCAGAAATTCGTTCACAAAGTCTACGCACCTTGCCCAGGATCAGGTCCGCGTCCGCGGTCCACACGAACGGCTGGGGCTCCTTGTTTTTGTGCTCCAGGTATTCCTGGATCGCCTGTACCAAACTCCGTACGCTGTCGAACGACCCGCGCCGGATGCGCTTCTCCGTCAACTCTCCGCACCACCGCTCCACCTGATTCAGCCACGACCCGCTGGTCGGTGTGAAGTGCAGATGGGTCAGAGATCAGTATAGGGCAAGTCGCCGATTTTATTCAACGAATTATGACTCAGGACACTAGCCTCCGGGTCCACGGCAACCGGCTCCTCTCAGCCCGCTGCCCCGGATTTCGGCAGTCACAAACATGACAACGGGCTGCGCGTAAAGAAAGCACTGTGAAATCGGGTTTGTTTGTTCAAAAACGCACGTCGCCGCGCGCAGCCTCAATAACACCCCGTCAAGGTGCTGCTTAAGCTTGGTGCGAACCCATCGACAACAAAATGGCCCATCCCCGATGCGGATCGCCTGATATCTGCTTAGCAGCGTTATAAATAGCGATACTACAACCGGCCATTAGTATCATAATTACTAATACTGCATAATTATCAACTGCCTATTGCGTGATACTAAAAGGACTGCTACACTAAAACCTTCCAGGGAGAAAAACATGGCCGAATCCAAGTGTATCCCCGGTCTGAACCACGAGCCACCAGTTCCCAGCCCCCAGCCCCCGACGCCCTCCTCCCTGCCCGCCCCCCAAGGCCTCTACGACCCCCGCAACGAGCACGACGCCTGCGGCATCGGCTTCGTCGCCAGCATTAGCGGCCACAAATCCCACGACATCATCGCCAAAGGCATCCAGGTCCTCATCAACCTCACCCACCGCGGAGCCTGCGGCTGCGATCCCGAAACCGGCGATGGCGCCGGCATCCTCATCCAGATCCCACACAAGTTCTTCGCCCGCGAGTGCGCAGCCCTCGGCTTCACCCTGCCCCCCGAAGGCGAATACGGCGTCGGCATGACCTTCCTGCCCGTCGAACCGCACCAACGCCTGTCCTGCGAAGGCATCCTGGAGCGTATCGTCCGCGAGGAAGGCCTCACCGTCCTCGGCTGGCGCGACATCCCCGTCAATGGCGATGCCATCGGCCGCGTCGCCCGCGCCTCCCAGCCCTACATCCAGCAAATCTTCATCGGCTGTGCCCAGCCCCTCGACCCCGACGCCTTCGAACGCAAGCTCTACATCGTCCGCAAACGCGCCGAAGCCGAAGTCGCCGGCTCCAACATGCCCAACAAAGGCGACTTCTATCTCCCTTCGCTCTCCGCCCGCACCATCGTCTACAAAGGTCTCCTGCTCGCCCCCCAGATGGCGCACTTCTACGGCGAGCTATCCGACCCCGACGTGATGAGCGCCCTCTGCCTCGTCCACCAGCGCTTCTCGACCAACACCTTCCCTACCTGGCAGCTTGCCCATCCCTTCCGCTACGTCGCCCACAACGGCGAAATCAACACTCTCCGCGGCAACGTCAACTGGATGCACGCCCGCCAGTCCGTCCTGGCCTCCCCGCTGTTCGGGGCCGATATCGAGAAACTCTTCCCCATCATCGCGCCCGGCGGCAGCGATTCCGCCAACTTCGATAACGCCCTGGAATTGCTCTTCATGGCCGGCCGCGACCTGCCCCACGCCATGGCCATGCTCATCCCCGAAGCCTGGTCCAGTAATCCGCACATGAACGAGCAGAAGCGGGCGTTCTACGAATATCACGCCTCCCTCATGGAGCCTTGGGACGGCCCCGCCGCCATCGCCTTCACCGACGGCCGCGTCATCGGCGCAACCCTCGATCGCAATGGCCTGCGCCCCGCCCGCTATCTAGTCACCCACGATGACTTGATCGTCATGTCCTCGGAAGCCGGCGTGCTCCCCGTCAAACCTGAAAACGTCAAAAAGAAGGGCCGCCTCCAGCCCGGCAAGATGCTTTTGGTCGATACCGTGGCCGGCCGCATCGTCTCCGATAAGGAGATCAAGCAGCGCCTCTACTCGCGCAACCCTTACGCGCATTGGCTCGCCGAAAACCAGGTTACCCTCGAGCAACTTGCCGACCCGCCCCGCGAGCACGGCACCGATCACGACACCATCCTCTGCCGCCAGAGGGCCTTCGGCTACACCGACGAAGATCTCCGCTTGATCCTCGCCCCCATGGCCGAAAAGGGCGAAGAGCCCATCGGTTCCATGGGCGGCGACACGCCCCTCGCCTGCCTCTCCGACCGCCCGCAGCCGCTGTTCCACTACTTCAAGCAGCTCTTCGCGCAGGTCACCAACCCTCCCATCGATCCCATCCGCGAAGAGATGGTCATGTCGCTCATCAGCTACATCGGCACCGAGCGCAACATCCTGGATGAGACGCCGCGGCACTGCCACACCCTGCGGCTGCCGCACCCCATCCTCGGCAACCGCTCGCTCGAAAAGCTGCGCCGCGTCTCGCAAGGCGATTTCCTGGCCACCACGCTACCCACGCTCTTCCCTGTCGAAGACGGCGAAAAGGGCCTGGAGCGCGCCCTCGATCAGCTTTGCCGCCGCGCCTCGCTGGCCATCAAGTCCGGCTACAGCCTGCTCATCCTCTCCGACCGCGGCCTCGACGTAGACTATGCCCCCATCCCCAGCCTGCTGGCCCTCGCCGCCGTGCACAACCACCTGGTCCGCGATGAAACCCGCACCCAGGTCGCCCTGATCGTCGAATCCGGCGAGCCGCGCGAGGTCATGCACTTTGCGCTCCTGATCGGTTATGGCGCCAGCGCCGTGAACCCTTACCTGACCATCGAAACGCTCGAAGACATGGCGATGCGCGGCAACCTGCCCCCAGGCTTGACCTTTGAAAAGGCTCTCGCCAATTACAAGAAGGCCGTGAACAAAGGCTTGCTGAAGACCTTCTCCAAGATGGGCATCTCCACGCTGCAAAGCTACCGCGGAGCGCAGGTCTTCGAAGCCATCGGGCTGAATAAATCGCTGATCGACAAATACCTCACCGGCACCGCCTCCCGCATCGAAGGCGTGGGTCTCGAGGTGCTGGCCCGCGAAGCGCAGATGAAGCACGCGCTGGCCTTCCGGCCCATCACCGGCTACGACACTGAACTGCCCGTGGGCGGCAATTACCAATACCGTGTGCGCGGCGAATATCACCTGCTCAATCNNGAGTTCTGCCCTTGCGGCACGGGCTATAACTTCTTCACGCTGCCGTTCATGAACATGACGGTTGCTTCGGATCCTGAATCAGCGTGGCAGGTGCGGCTGAAAGGCAAGACTCTGAAAGCGCTGCAAGGCGATTCCATGGCGTATTTTGGCGATCACGTGGATATGGTCAAGGATGATTTCGCGTCCACGGTTGGCGTGGGTGGCGTAGTAGGGACGAACTTTCGTTGGCCGGAGAAATCGGGGTCGGATTCGAGGGAAGGAAAAGATCTGACGCCCGCGCGCGAGCAACTTTTTGCAAAATGGATCGGGATTTATAAAGCGAAAATGCTGTCGCGCGGAGAATACTTGGGAACTTTATACGACATCGGTTTCGACCGGCCGGAAACGCACGCGATAAGCAAGGACGGAAGGCTCTATTACGCGTTCTACGCTCCGCAATGGAGCGGCAAGGTGACGCTGCGCGGACTCTTTGCGTTGGTGCCGAGCGCGTCGCCGATTCCCATCGACGACGTCGAGAGCGTGGCGTCCATCATCAAACGATTCGCCACCGGAGCGATGTCCTACGGCTCGATCTCCGCCGAGGCCCACCAGACCCTGGCCATCGCGATGAACCGGCTGGGCGGCCGGTCCAACACCGGCGAGGGCGGCGAAGACGAAGCCCGCTTCCAGCGCGATCCCAACGGCGACTGGCGCCGCAGCGCCATCAAGCAGGTGGCCTCCGCCCGTTTCGGCGTCACCACCAATTACCTGGTCAATTGCGACGAGCTGCAGATTAAGATGGCCCAGGGCGCCAAGCCCGGCGAAGGCGGCCAACTCCCCGGCCACAAGGTCGACGAAGTGATCGCGCGCGTGCGACACTCCATCCCCGGTGTGGGCCTGATCTCCCCTCCCCCGCACCACGACATCTATTCCATCGAGGACCTCGCCCAGCTCATCTACGACCTCAAGAACGCCAATCCGCGCGCCCGCATCTCCGTCAAGCTGGTGGCCGAGGTGGGCGTGGGCACGGTGGCCGCGGGCGTAGCCAAAGCCCATGCCGACGTCGTGCTCATCAGCGGCGATAGCGGCGGCACCGGCGCATCTCCGCTCAGTTCCATCAAGCACGCCGGTATCCCGTGGGAATTGGGCCTCGCCGAGACCCAACAGGTGCTGGTTATGAACGACCTGCGCGGGCGCATCCGCGTCCAAACCGATGGCAAGCTGCAAACCGGCCGCGACGTCACCATCGCCGCGTTGCTCGGAGCCGAGGAATTCGGCTTTGCCACCACCCCCCTGGTCGCCATGGGCTGCATCATGATGCNNCATCGCCGAGCAGGTCCGCCAGTACATGGCCCAACTGGGCTTCCGCACGTTCAACGAAATGGTAGGCCGCGTCGATATGCTCGAACCGCGCCAGGCCTTGGACCATTGGAAGGCCAAGGGCCTGGATTTCTCCGCCATCCTGCACAGCCCGCAAGTGCCCGCCCGCATCGCGCGCCGCTGCATCCAGTCGCAGGATCACGGCCTCGCCCAGGCCCTCGACTACAAGCTGATCGAGTTAGCCGGCGAGGCCCTCACAAACCAAAGCCCCATCGAGATCAAGCTGCCCATTCGCAACGTGCACCGCACCGTGGGAGCCATGCTCAGCGGCGAAATCGCCCGCCGCTACGGCTCGNNGGCGACGCCAACGATTACGTCGGCAAAGGACTTTCCGGCGGCCGCCTGGTCGTTTACCCGCCGCGCGATTCCACCTTCCTGCCCGAAGAGAACATCCTGATCGGCAACGTAGTCCTCTATGGCGCCACCAGCGGCGAAGCGTATTTTAACGGCATGGCCGGCGAGCGCTTCGNNGGCGACCACGGCTGCGAGTACATGACCGGCGGGCGCGTCGTCGTGCTCGGGACCACCGGTCGCAACTTCGCCGCCGGAATGAGCGGCGGCATCGCCTACGTCCTCGACGAAGCCGGCGACTTCGCTGAAAAGCGCTGCAACACCGCCGCCGTAGACCTGGAACCGGTAGACGGCGACGCCCAGCTTGTCCGCAACCTGATCGAACGCCACGTCCAATTCACCGCGAGCCCCCGCGCAAAATGGATACTGGAAAACTGGTCCACCATGCAGCCAAAGTTCGTCAAAGTCTTCCCCCACGAATACAAGCGGGTGCTTAACCAGCACTCAGCACCCAGAACCCAGCACCCAGTCCCCAGCCCCCAGCCCCTAGCCCCTAGCCCCTATCTCCGCGAGGGCGCCCGTGGGTAAAGCCACCGGCTTCCTCGAATACACCCGCGAACTGCCCCAGCGCCGCCCCGCAACGGAGCGCGTCAACGACTGGTTCGAAATCTACCTCGATTTCCCCGAAGAAAAAATCCGCGCGCAAGGCGCCCGCTGCATGGATTGCGGCGTGCCCTTCTGCCACACCGGCTGTCCACTCACCAACATCATTCCCGATTGGAACGATCTCGTCTACCGCGGCCGCTGGCGCGAAGCCATCCGCGTCCTGCATGCCACCAACAACTTTCCCGAGTTCACCGGCCGCCTCTGCCCCGCGCCCTGCGAAGCCGCCTGCGTGCTCGGCATCAACGAGCCGCCGGTCACCATCAAGCAGATCGAAAAGACGATCGTCGATCGCGCCTTCGCCGAAGGCTGGATCGCGCCCGAGCCGCCCGTCAATATCACCGGCAAGCGGGTCGCCATCGTCGGCTCCGGCCCCGCGGGCCTCGCCGCCGCACAGCAGTTGTGCCGCGCCGGCCACGCCGTCACCGTGTTTGAAAAGAACGACCGCATCGGCGGCCTCCTCCGCTACGGCATCCCGAATTTCAAGATGGAAAAGCACCTCATCGACCGGCGTCTCGAGCAAATGCGCGCCGAGGGCGTCGAGTTCATCCCCAATGCCCACGTCGGCCGCGACATCCCGGTTGAAGATCTGCGGCGCGACTACGACGCCATCCTGCTCGCCGGCGGCGCCGAGCAGCCCCGCGATCTCCCGGTCCCCGGCCGCGAGTTGAACGGCATCTACTTCGCCATGCAATTCCTCGGACGCTCGTCTCCCGTGTCCGCCGAGGGCAAGCGCGTCGTCATCATCGGCGGCGGCGATACCGGAGCCGATTGTCTGGGCACCTCCCACCGCCAGAAGGCCCTCTCCGTGCATCAGTTCGAGCTGCTGCCGCAACCCCCGCTCGAGCGCTCCCCGTCCACCCCCTGGCCCCTCTGGCCCATGCAGCTCCGCACCGAAAGCTCGCACGAAGAGGGCGGCATCCGCGAATGGAGCGTCGCCACCACACGGTTCACCGGCGATGAACATGGCAACGTCAAACAACTCCACGCCACGCGCGTCGGCCCGGTGCCCAGGTTTGAGCCCATCCCCGGCACGGAATTCACCCTCGACGCGGACCTGGTGCTCCTCGCTATGGGCTTCCTCGGCCCCGTCGGAACCGGTCTCCTAGACAGTCTAGGAGTGAAGCTCGATCTCCGCGGCAACGTCCACGCCGGCGGGAACTACATGACCTCCGTCCCCGGTGTCTTCGCCGCCGGCGACATGCGCCGCGGCCAGTCCCTGGTCGTCTGGGCCATCACCGAAGGCCGCCACGCCGCCCGCAACATCGACCATTACCTGATGGGCTCCAGCAAGCTGCCCTAAGCTGTACAAGCCCGCCAGGATTGTGTAATCTGATATCAAGATGAGCACAGCCAAACAAGAAGTGCGCTTGCTGCTAGACGGGATCCCCGACGACGCTACCTTCGAAGACATCCAATATCACATCTACGTGAGGGAGAAGATCGAACGCGGGCTCAAAGACGTCGAAGAAGGCCGGGTCGTTTCCGAGGAGGAGATGGACCGCAGAATGCAGAAATGGCTCGGCGCGTAGTCTGGACCGAGGCCGCGTCATTCGATCTCGAAGAAGCGGCTGGCTACATCGCGAGAGATTCGCGGTACTACGCGGCAGCCTTCGTGCGCGAAGTACGCGCGGCAGCCCGATCGCTCCGCGTTTCTTCGGAGCGCGGCCGTGTAGTTCCGGAACTCGGGCAGCCCGATATCCGCGAACTCCTGGTGCGAAGCTATCGCCTCGTCTACAACGTTGCTCCAAAGCAAATCTACGTTCTCGCGTTAATCCACGGCGCGCGCGACTTCACAAAGGCATGGGGTGAACACGATCCATGAATCACCCTCGGCCCCGAAAGAACCGGCAGTCTGAATTCACCGGGCAGGCGTGGCATACCGGTCCATTCCGGAGACACAGCCGCTGCCATGCTGCCGCAACAGCAGATGCGCCTTCGTCAGCAACTCGCAGTCCGCCGGCAACTCTTCAAGCGTGACCTCGCGAACCGATTTATAGGTAGCGGAATAGCTTTTCCGGTCCTCTCCAAAGCCCAGACGCACCAACGCGCGCAGGCCATTGGATTCGAGCGTCAGCACTCCGAGCACGCCCGAGAACATCAGAATCTTCTCCGCGCCGGGCTCGCCGATCATCGGGAACTGCATCAGCAGCTTCTTCGCCCTTTGCGGAGGCAGTTTCAACACGCTGGCGAGATCGCCGCCGAATTCATCCAACGTGAGTTGCGCGGCCGCCTGCAAACGTTCGCCGCGCTCTTCCGCGGCAATCGATCCGCCCATCCGCGTGATGTCGCAGAGCAGCTTCTTCGGCGCCGCGAGGATCTTCTCCGGGGTCAAACCAACTTGCTTTCGTAGCGCGTCAAAGGCCATGCCGCGGCGGGCATCGTCCGCCAGGTAGGCCACCACCTCCCAAAGAATCATGTCGAACGGCCCGGCGACTGGCGGCGGCGTGGGGCTGCCGTAATGCCGCTCGATCCTGTCGAGAGCCCAGCCCAGCCGCGAGTCTGGCCATTTGATCGCCGCCATAGGAGCATATTAGTCCCCGTCACATCCACGCGATATTTCAGCTATCACGGTGCGATAATACTATTTATGAACCCTGCAAGAAGCATCGCCCTGTTGAACCAGTCGGTCGCCGACGAACTGCTGGCCGTTCACCAATACATGTACTTCCACATCCATCTCGACGATCAGGGTTTCGCGCCGCTGGCCGCGCTGTTCAAGCGCACCGCCATCACCGAGATGGGCCACGTCGAAGCGCTCGCCGAGCGCATCCTGTTCCTGAAAGGCGACGTCGAGATGTCCCTGGCCGCCCCGGTCGAGAAGATCGCCGATCCCGCCGCCATGCTGGCCGAGGCCCGCCAGATGGAGGAATCCAGCGCGAACGCCTATAATCAGGCCGCCCTGGAGTGCGCCGCGGGCGCCGACGCCGCCTCCAAGCAGATCTTCGAGCGGCTCATTGGCGACGAAGAAGGCCACTTCGCCCGCCAGTTGGAAAACATCCAACGCTTCGGCCCGAGCTACCTGGCGCTGCAGTCTTTCGAGAAGGCGCCAGCCAGCGAAGCGGCCGTCCATTAGCGGCGACGGTAATCCGCAATCTCCCCCGCTCCGGCCTGCAACACGGCCGCTTTCTCATACGTTCCGTCCAACAACTGAGACAACTGATCGCGCTCCTCCGGCGTGCTGTACGGGCTCATCACCGCCAGCACTCGCGCCGCGCCCGGAGGCTCCGCGCAAATCCTCCCCTCCAACTCGGGCCGCAGGAACAAGTAGTACAACACGTAATTGGGCGGCGCAACCGCGACGCACGCGTCGGCCGGCAGATGCGCCGCCAGCACGCTGGCTTGCGCCCCGAAGCCGTCTTTCGGAACAGTCGCCAAGCGGTAGTCGCTTACCGCCGCCGCCGCAAAGAAAGCCAGCAGCACCGCATAGCCTGCCCACCGGCGCCCTCCCTCGCGAAGCCGTTCGATACCGCCCGCCGCGCACAGAGCCAACGCCGGCGCCACAAACAAAAGCTGCCGCGCCGCAAAGAAATAGTTCACCAGCGCGTCGATTAGGATCGGCCCCGCCAGCGCGGCCAGCGCCACACACGCCAGCAACCGGCGGTTTGGCACCTTCGCCAGCCCCACAGCCGCCCCCAACAACAACGCGGCGCTGCAGACGTATCCGCCCCCGCTCAACTCGTGCAGCAGCCCCAGCGGAGTGACCTGCCGCCACGAGAAGAAATACAACGCCATCGTCCCGAACGCCTCCTGCGTCTGGCGTTGTAGCAGGTACCACGGAACGTACGACAGAACCCCGATCGACGCCGCGCCCAGCACCAGCCGCTTGGTCTGCGAACCCACATCCCGCTCCCCGATCAGCCAGAGCAGGCCGCCGAATACTGGCAGTATCGTCAATGGCTGCGAATACAGCCCCAATGCCACCGATCCTCCATAGAAAGCCGCCGCCCCCACGGTGCCCCGCTCGCGCGCGCGCAGCAACAGCAGCAGCGACGCCAACGCGCATAGCAGGCCCTGCGAGTACCCGCGCGCCTCCAGTGCGTACCGGAACTGTAGCGGGAGAGCCAGAAACACAGCCGTCGCCCACCCCGGCGAGCGGATCCCGAACCTTCCGCAAAGAGCCGCGAAGACCACGGCCCCCGCGATACTGCACAGAGCTGCCGGAATGCGCACCACAAACGCCGACGCGCCGAACAGATCGACGGCGGCCCTCTGCGCCAGGTATGGCAGTGGCGACGCGCCCGGATTCATCTGCACCCACTGCAACAGCGCCGCCACGCTCTCGCGCCCGACCGCGAGTTGCTGCAACTCATCGAACCACAGCGGCGCGATCCCCAGCACCGCGAACACCAGCGCCGCATATGCCGCGATCAAAACCAGCACCGCGTTCGGCCGCGCCTTGGACATGTGCGGCTATCTCTGGTTGGCCTTCAGGACCCTCTTGCGCAGCCGGATCGAAGTCGGCGTCACTTCCACGAACTCATCGTCGCGGATGAACTCGATGGACTGCTCCAGGTTCAGGATGCGCGGCGGCACCAGCCGGATGGCTTCATCCGCCGTGGACGCGCGCATATTCGTCAGCTTCTTCTCCTTCACGATGTTCACGTCCAGGTCGGCCGTGCGCGCATTCTCGCCCACGATCATGCCTTCGTANNTCCGCCACCAGCGAGCCGGTGGGGCGCGTGGGGATGTCGCCCTGCCACTCGATGTACCCGTGAAACAGCGAGTTCATGATGGCCGTGCCGCGCGTATCGGTCAGGATCTCGCTACGCAGCCCGATCAGGCCGCGCGAAGGCACGTGAAACTCCAGCCGCACGCGGCCGGAGCCGTGGTTCACCATCTTATTCATCTTGCCCTTGCGGCTGCCAAGCTTTTCGATAACCACCCCGATGAAAGCCTCCGGGCAATCGATCACCAGCAATTCCACTGGCTCATTCAACTTGCCGTTGATGGTGCGCGTCAGGATTTCCGGCTTGCCCACCATCAGCTCATAGCTTTCGCGCCGCATCATCTCGATCAGGATGGCCAATTGCAGCTCGCCGCGTCCCATCACCTTGAACGTATCGTGGCCCAACTCCTCGACCCGGATGGAAACATTAGTCAGCAGTTCCTTGTCAAGCCTGTCGCGCAGATTGCGCGAGGTCACGTACGTGCCCTCCCGGCCGACGAATGGCGAAGTGTTGATGGTGAACGTCATGGCGATGGTGGGCTCGTCGATCTGCACCAGGGGCAGCGGCCGGGGCTGCTCGGCGCTGGTGACGGTTTCGCCGATGGTGATGCCTTCAACGCCGGCGATAGCCAGAAGGTCGCCGGGCCGGCCGATGGTTTCGTCCACCCGCTTCAAGCCTTCGAACGAGTACAGCTTCGTGATACGTGTGTTGTGCTGGGAACCGTCCAGCTTGCAGATTGCCACCGTATCGCCGAAATTCAGCGTGCCCTCAAAGACGCGCCCAATGGCCAGCCGCCCCAGGTAGTCGCTGTAATCCAGGTTCGCCACCAGCATTTGCAGTACTTCGTCCGGATTACCCGCCGGGGCGGGAATGTATTTCAAAATGGCGTCGAACAGCGGCTTCAGGTTGCTCGAATCGTCTTCCATCGAAGTCTTCGCCACGCCGGTCTTGGCCACCGTGTAGAACACCGGAAAATCGAGCTGGTCCTCGGTGGCGTCCAAATCGATGAACAGATCGTAAACCTCGTTCAGCACTTCCTGAATCCGCGCGTCCGGCCGGTCAATCT
>PKYZ01000123.1 GCA_003132865.1 Bryobacterales bacterium | reverse complement strand
TTGGCCAGGAAACCGTAATAGCAGAATGTTCCAATCTATCGCGTAACTGTAGTCGATCGCACGGTAAGTGCGGTCGATTATCAGTACCGCAACGGACCCACTAACATCGATTTTCGCGGCACCGTCCTGTTGCCCCAGTCGAAGGGCGGCGCGGTCGTGGAGTCCAAAGCGGGCCGCACGGAGATCGATGCCCGCTTCGATCGTTTGGAGGCGCCCACTCGTTTCGGCCCCGAGTACCTGACTTACGTGTTATGGGCGATCACGCCGGACGGGCATGCCAAGAATCTCGGCGAAGTCCTGCCCGGCAGTTCGGACAAGGCCCATCTGCGGGTCACCACGGATCTGCAAGCGTTCGGCCTGATCGTTACGGCCGAGCCCTATTCGGCCGTGCGTCTGCCGAGCGGCAGTCGTGGTGCTGGAGAACGAGCCCCGGCCCGATACCATCGGCGGCAGAGAACCCATCCAGGCGAAGTATGAGTTGCTGCCGCGCGGCCACTACACTTATGACGTGCAGGAGGGTATGGCGGCCGCCGCAGCGAACACTCCGAGACTGTCGTCGAGTCAATATGAGTCGGTAGTGGAACTTTATGAGGCGCAGAATGCGGTTCAGATCGCCCAGTCCGCGGATGCCGGCCGGTACGCGCCCGATACTTTGGGCAAAGCCCAGAATCTGCTCAGCCAGGCCCAGCAGGCGTTGGACCATAAAGCCGGCATGACCATGGTTGTCACACTCGCGCGCCAGGCCGCGCAAACCGCCGAAGACGCTCGCGTCCTCGCCATTCAGCGCAAGCAAGACGACGAACTGAACCAGGCCCGGAACCAGGCGGCGCGGGCCGAGACGCAGAGAGCCCAGGCGGAGGCCGTCGCGCAGACAGCCCAAGCCCAGGCGGCCGCCGCGCACGTGCTACTCGAACAGGAGCGTGTCGCCAAGCAAGCGGCGCAGGCCCAGGCTCAAGCTGCCGCTGCCGCCGCCGAGGCCGCCGACCGGCAGGCGCCTCCACCGCCTCCTCAAGCTCAGTCGGCTCAGGACCGAGACGAGCCGCGCAAAAAGGAATTGCGCCGTCAGTTGCTCGAACAGTTCAACGCCTCGCTATCCGCGCGCGACACGCCTCGCGGCCTGACGCTCACCCTGCCGGATTCCGATTTCCAAGGGAGCGCGCGTGAGTCCGGCCGTGTATGAGCGGTTGGCGCGCGTCGCGGCCGTGCTCAAGGCGCATCCGGATCTGACGGTGGAAGTGGACGGCAACGAGAACTTCTCATTCGAGCGCGCGCACGCCGTACGCGATGTCTTGATAGAGGATGGCGTGCCTGCCGGCGCGGTCATCGCGCGAGGATTGGGGGACAGCCGGCCGCTGACCTCCAATGCCACCGTTGCCGGCCGCGAGCAGAACCGCCGCGTCGAGATCGTTGTCTTTGGCAATCCGATCGGCGACATGCCCTACTGGGAACAGAGTTATAGCCTCTTGCCGCAGAGCAAATAAGAGGCATCCATTTCATCGGCATGGTGCACATGGCTTCGGCCAGGACTTCACTTCCCGCGCAAATGCAGCAGGCAGCCAGGGGTTCTTCAAGACCAGGGCTAACTAAGCGTTTTTCCTCCCGTTGGCCTGCCGCACCCAGGATCAAGATAGCAGTCCGCTTTCAAAGCGGGACCTTCATGCAGACGGTCCCGAACCACGACGAGTTCGACGGCGCCGTCCGTCTTCAAGCGTCGCCAAAGCCTCCCATAATCTGGAGATTCGCCCGCCAGTGGCGGGGCGCGAAGACTCGCAACCGTGCGTTGCGGACCTGGAGATAGCGCTCGATCGTCGACAACGGTCGTCGCATCTTTGCCGCCGCCGCCTTGCTCGCCGCTTGCCCTCCTGCGCGGCGCCAGGCTTAGGTCACGACTATTCCTGCCCTGATTCCGCCACGCGCGCCGTCCGCATCCGTCTGCGTGATCTCGATCGCATGCACGGTGCCGAGCGGCTCGTTTGGATCAAGCTCAACCGTCACGCGCAGCGCTTGAAGGCCATGCGGCGGCAGGTTAAGATGAAGCTGGTGGCCGCCACCGAACGGGTGTGTCCCCAGCCCGACTAGCTCTTCGATGATCTCCTCCGCTTCATGGACGATCTTGCCGAGCCAGCTATTCCACTTGTGGTCATGCCGGGCGAGGCGCAGCGACTTTGGCGCAGAGGATGCCGGCTTGAGCGGGAGCCCGGCATACGGCCCGCCGCCAAGCACCTTGAGCAGGACCGGATCAACCTGGCCGCCCTGATCTACAGCGGTGACCGCTATGCTCGTCCTCGTGGGCCTTGTCTGCTTGGGCACTCCGGAGAGGAAGCCGAATCCCGTGTGTATCTGGCTGCCGTGCGGCGACGGAACGATCACGATGTTACGTTGCGCTTGGTACAGGCTGGTGCAAACGTTGATATCGCTGTTGAGCTGGCTGTTGTCGGTGATGTTCACCCCCACCGGCTCACCACTGCCTTCCTCGACACTCGACTGTCCCGCTGCATTCGCGATGACGCAGCAATGACCTTCATTGCTGGCTTGCTCAAGAAAATCTTCTTTCGACGGCGTCCAGGCCGACAATGAGATCGATTGAAATCCAATGCCGCCTTGATAGGGTTCGCCGCCGAACACCCTGGGCGCGCTTGGGGTCGTGTTCGAAAAGGACGCGAACGCATTATTCTGCATCGACGGGACGACCAGGGTGGCGGACGCTCCCCCTGCAACGGTATTGGGATAGCAGACCCAAGCCTGCACCTGCTGGATTGCTGCCGGCGTGGTTGCCCGTTCAGCGGCGGTCAGGCCCTGGATTCCGACTTGAATGACTACAGTGTCACCCACGCGTGCCGTAACGGCATCGACGGTGCCGGTCAGTTGTATGTTTTCACACGTCCACCACGGCGCTTTGGTGTACGTATTCTGGTTTGCGGGATCACAGATATTGCGCTGCCCGCCATCATTTGGGAAAAAGAAATCTCGCTCGTTAAGTGGAATCATGAAACCTGGGTCGGCCATGGCTTATCTCCTTTTGTGTTGGTTGCACTCACGCGTTTACGGCTGGGCTTCATCTCCGGAAGCCACTCGCAGTATTGTGAACCAGGATTTCCATTTTGGCTTCCTGGGTTCTCTGAAGTATACATCGGAGCCAGCCGCTTTGAACCTTTATTATAGTTTTTCAATCTCGTTCAGCCCACTGTCCGCCCGAAACGCCAGCCGCGTCCAAATAGGCCAGAAACAACGGAACTGCGCGCCTCATCGCCCTTCAACCACTGCATTGACCGTGCATATAGTCGTATCGACACTGAAGGCGTGCCTTTCGAAATGGGGACCCGGACAAGGCGGCAGCCAATGTGCGAAAGCACGGTGCGCGATTCTCGGAGGCGGCCGGCGCACTCGGCGATGGCCACGCGACCATGAACGAAAGCGATTCGGATGAGCGGCGTTCGCGCTCTCGTTCGGCTTGATGCCGTCTCCTTCAGTCTGAGGCTCGCGAGTCACTCGAGTTTGCTCATCTCTAATCTAGTCCGCTGAAAACAATTGCGAAGCGCGGCCGATCTCTCTGGCCGTGAGAAAACCCTGTGCTACTCTGATGCAGGGCCGAGAATCACGCTCCGATAAGGTTCTCCCACTCGCCGTGAGGTGTTCTGTTGGGAACCCCCTCCGTTCTTTGACGATTCTCAACCGCAGCCGGCGGCGATTCGCGCAGTCCGGACACGTCCCACGCAACAAATGCAACCGTGTGCAACATGAAATCGAAAAACGCTGCCGTGTATTCGGATCGGTGGCTTCGTCCGCCCAATTTCCATTGCGCGCCCACACCGTGCACAAAAATGCACATCGATGCCCAGTGCGCCTTCGCCACAACCAGTCAGCTTCTGAGCCCGGACTTCCGACCAGAGGACGGCCCTTTATCGGCGTTTATCGGCGTTCATCGGCGGCCAATGTGGTTTCTTCAACCAAGCGAATACCCGTCAGCGCAACCGAGATTTATAGGCCGCCGATAAACGCCGATGCACGCCGATTCCTTGAGCTGCCGGTCGCCATGGAAACCCAAAACCCTTGCGGCCCGCAAAGATCTTGAGGTAGTAGTACACATCGCCCTCGCCGCGAGGGGAAAGCTGATCCCGAACGCCGATCTCCAACAGTCAAGAGACAGCAGCGTGCGCCTCAGGATTCCGTCTCCTGATCTGTGACTCCTC
>PKYZ01000713.1 GCA_003132865.1 Bryobacterales bacterium | reverse complement strand
GCCGCATCGAGCAGCGCGGCGGCCATCTGAATGGAACCCTTGAAGTTGTCAACAGCGCCGTTTACCAGATTCCCGTAGCGGCGCTGGAAGAAGTGGCCAACGACCCCGACGTGGAGTACATCACTCCCGACCGCCCCGTCAAAGCTATGTTGGACTACGCCGAACCGGCGGTGAACGCGAACATCGCCTTCCAATCCGGCTGGACCGGAGCCGGCGTGACCGTTGCGGTGATCGACAGCGGCATCATGGATACGCACCCCGATCTGTTTGATTCGTCCGGCAAGAGCCGCGTNNCCCGACGGTGGGCGCCGACACTTGGGATCGCTACGGCCACGGCAACCATGTATCCGGGATTCTGGGCGGCAACGCTGCCATGTCTTCGGGATCCGGATATACGCGTAAGTTCTTGGGCATCGCTCCCAAAGTGAAGTTCGTGAATCTACGCGTGCTCGATGGCACCGGGGCGGGTACGGACAGCATGGTGATCGCGGCTATCCAGGCCGCTATCTCGCTGAAGTCTACTTACAACATCCGGATCATTAATCTCTCGCTGGGCCGCCCGGTCTTCGAGAGTTACACGCTGGATCCTTTGTGCCAGGCGGTGGAACAGGCCTGGAAGGCCGGTATCGTGGTGGTGGTGGCCGCCGGCAACGAGGGCCGCAATAATACCTATGCGACCAACGGGTACGGCACCATCACGGCGCCGGGCAACGACCCTTACGCGATCACCGTGGGAGCCATGAATGACGTGAAGACCCTCGCGCGCACCGACGACAAGATGGCCAGCTACAGCTCCAAAGGTCCGACGCTGTTCGACCACGTGGTCAAGCCCGACATCGTGGCGCCCGGCAACAGGATCATTGCCGCCGAGCCGACCGCTCTGTATTTGTCGAACTCTTTTCCGGGAAACCGGGTGCCCGAGAGCTACTACAAGGCGGGAGGGACTTCCCAGCTTTCCGCTTACTACTTTACGCTGAGCGGCACGAGCATGGCCGCGCCGATGGTTTCAGGCGCGGCGGCGCTGCTGCTGCAAAAACAGCCCTCGCTCACGCCCGACCAGGTAAAGGCCCGGTTGATGAAAACCGCGTCCAAGTCGTTTCCAGTTTCGACGACTGCGACGGACCCGGTGACGGGCACGGCGTACACCGATTACTACGATATCTTCACGGTCGGCGCCGGCTACCTGGATGTGATGGCCGCGCTGAACAACAGCGATGTGGCGACCGGGCCGGCACTCTCTCCGACTGCCGTCTATAATTCAGCCACAGGCACCGTCGGTCTGGTGGGCGCCGCGAACGTGGTCTGGGGAACCAACGTGGTCTGGGGAACCAACGTGGTCTGGGGCACCAGCGTCCTGCTGGCCAACAACGTCGTGTGGGGCACCAACGTGGTTTGGGGCACCAGTGCGTTGCAGGGATTCAATGTGGTCTGGGGCACCAATGTGATTTGGGGAACCAGCACAGAAACCCAGGGTGAAGCTGTTGGCCTGGCTATCGAAGGCGAGAACTAGCGATGGCACCGGCCCGCGTCGTCTACAGCCGCGCCCCCCCCGAAAACCCGCGCGGTGCGCGCCTCGGCGCCGCTCCTCGGCCGCATCGCGTCCTGCGGCTGCTGGCGCGCCGGGCCATGATGGCGGCAAGCCTGCAGAGGGTTACCGGCTGGTGTGCGCCATCGGGAGCCGAGCGACGCGCGGTGTCCCGTAATGGTGTTGCGGAGGGTCTAAGGCCTTTCCTTTCTATCGATAAGCACGCTTTTCGAGCGCTGTCCCGAAAAGTAAAGATTCTGGGACAGCATAGGCCACTGTGCGGGAATTGCGACCGGCCTGGAGCTTCGGCTCGGTATTCCAAAAAGCCTGGCAAATCGTTGCCGGATCAGCGTGCGATTGAAAGGGCTTAGCAGCATCGCCAATCGCCTTCCACAAGCACAACTTTTGGGAATCCTCCAAGCCGGGATGCCCACCGTTTCTTTCACGCTGGTTCGCGATTCGGACCCAACGCCTGCGCATGCGAGATGCGCTTCAGTGCCGACTTCAATCTACTCAAACAGGACGATCTGAAATGGTTCATCAGGGCCGGATTCGTTGTCGGGCAGATTGAGCGGCGGAAAGAGAAACTCGCCGGCGGGATCGTGCTGAGCATACCTTCGCTGAGCGAGGGGCCGATTCCGGACCGCGTAGCAGTAAACGCATCCATGCGGGCATGTGTCGTATTCGCCGATGTCTCGGGCTTCGAAACAGGCGCACTCTGGGCGGTTACCCTTCTGCGCCGCGCGCACCGGAGCGCCCGCCACAGCGGAAAGCCTTGCCGTATCGATGCACCTCGCCTCCCTCACCGCACCCCCAACAAACTTCTCCCGGAGCACCTCGCCGCGGTCGAACGTGCGCTTTGGCCGGCCGATGGCGTCGCCGCTCTTCGTGCCATGCCGACGGCCATGCTCCATCCCGGTCATCGCCCGCCCGCGGTCACATTCCGGGCCTGGCGACCGAGCGCACGCTGCATGCGCTTCCCGGCTGGCGGGCGCCAGGCCGAGCGCGGTTGCCCACTCACCACGACCGGGCAGCGTGCACCATGGCGCGGATGTTGGCCTCGGGCGCGGTGGCGGGGATGGCGCAACCGGCGTTCAGGATGAAGCGACCCGTGTCGCCGAACACGGCGATGAGCTCACGCGATTTCGCTTCGACGAGCGCGGGCGTGCCGAGCGCGACGACGGCGCTGGGGTCGAGGTTGCCGATAAAGACGGTGGAGTCCTTCATGAGGTCGTGGGCGAGGCGGACGTCGGTCTTGTAGTCGAGTTCCAGGGCGTCGGCGCCGGTGGTGACCAGGTCGGCGAGGATCGCCTTGGTATTGCCGCAGACATGCAGTGCGTACGGGACGCCCAGGGAGTGGGACAGCGCCGCCATGCGCTGCTCGTAAGGCAGGCGAAGCGGCGGTAGATGCGCGGCGAGACGACGCTGGGCCCGGCGGCGCTGTCGCCGTTGGAGAGCATGTGCGCACCGGTGGCGCTCATCAGGCGCAGAAACTGCGACGTGGCTTCCGTGCAGTAATCCAGCAAGCGGTGGGCGAACGGCTCGAGTTCGGGATCCATTATATCGGTGAGCCAGCCCTCCATGCCGCGCACCAGCGCGGCGAGGGCGAACGGGCACTGGTCGCAGTTGCCACGGATGAAAACCTCGTTACCGAAGTGCGCGCAGAGCAGGCGCACGGCTTCGACCCAGACCTGCACGACGGGGTAGCGCGCGATGTCGGGCGGCGGTAGGGCATCCACATCGGCGAGGCTCGCCAATCGCGCGCCGCGCGCGACGGCGGGCTCGTCGGCAGGAAACTCCACCGGCACGCCGAGAGCGCCGGCCAGCGTGGCGGTGTCGACATCGACCATGACGCCGTCGAGCGCATACTTCTCGATGGACTGCATGAACGACCGGGCGAGCGCGCGCGGGTCCTGGCGGAACTCGGCCATGGTGACATGCGCCTCCCGGGCGGCGTGCATGAAGTGGTGGAGCATGACCGGTGGGTGGTCGGGCTGTTCGCCGCGCAGGGCGGCCTGAATGCGCTGGTAACCGTTCATGGCGCACGCTCCGGACACGGGCGCGGTGCGGTGGGATCAGATCGTCTTTCCGTGGGGAAGGGAGAGGGCGTCCGTGCACCTGCAGCCGATCGACTGGCTCAGTATACCAACAAAGTGGAAGCACACCGTTCTCAGGGAGAATCTACGCTGGATACCTTTCGAAGGCACCTGTTGTGACCGTCCTGGTCTGGATAACGCGCATCACCGTGCCGACTCCGGTGCGCATTTGTCCGGCGATTCTCTCGATGGACAACCCGGACTCCCGCAACCGAAGCACCTCGCCCCGGCCGAAGATGCGCTTTGGCCGACCGATGGCGTTGCAGATCTTCGTGCTGCCCGGCGCGAGGCCGAGCGCGGTTGCCCAGTCACCACGACCGGGCAGCGTGCACCATGGCGCGGATGTTGGCCTCAGGCGCCGTGGCGGGGATAGCGCAACCGGCGTTCAGGATGANNAAGACGGTGGAGTCCTTCATGAGGTCATGGGCCAGGCGGACGTCGGTCTTGTAGTCGAGCTCCAGGGCGTCGGCTCCGATGGTGGCCAAGTCCGCGAGGATCGCGTTGGTATTGCCGCAGACATGTCAGCGCGTAGGGGCAGCCGAGGCAGTGGGACAGCGCCGCGGGGCGCTGCTCGGCAAGGCAGGGCGAAGACTGTCGCAGATGCGGCCGCGGGGGCGCCTGCCGGATTACTGCACGGAGACTATAAACGACAGGGACTAGGCGCCTTTGCCCCGGAGGCCGAAGGAGTGAAGCTGAAAATGGCGGTTACCAAAGGCATGTGCCGGGCGCATGGCTGCTCGTTGGCCGATCTGCCGGCCGAACGTCGTGTCCGAATGTGGCTGGCAGAACGAATAACAGGTACTGGTGCAGAGTTTCCGGCTGGATAAATCGCGTGCGACAACACTTCAGTCTTGACCGCAGGGTCGGTGTTGCGGCCGTGCGGAATCGAGCTGAGTTAGCTCGGATGGCACAGCCGGCGACAGCGGCTCCTGACCATCGTCCAAGACACCAGTATTCGTTCGTCGAACACGTGAATCATGACCAGCCCTAAGCAAAGGCGGATGCCTGTGACTCGAAGACGCCACAGTGCTTCCGACGAGACCGGTCGTGAACGCCGGCATCAGGCGACACTGGAAACCTGCTTCGGCGCCATTGGGATGTGGGAATCTGCGGGCTATTGTAGGATTGCCCGCTCGGTGATTATCCCGCGAAGGCCAATGATGTGGAACGTACAGTGCCGCAGGAATACGGGCTGGTGCCAACTGGAATGGCGGCTTCTGGGCTAGCGCTAAGCAACTAGCAACAACTGCGTGAGATGGGATCGAAAGAATGAGAGACGCCATAGACAGCGCAGCGGAAATCCTCACTTTGCCTGAAGCAGCCAAGTTCTTGAGGATGTCGCGGTCGCATCTACTGAATATTCTGAAGGGCAAGGTGCGAGGTGTACCGGCCCTTCCATACATCCGTGTGGGGCGCCGTCTGCTGTTCCGGCGAGCCGCACTAGAGCAATGGCTGCTCGAAGCCGAGGCTGGCAGCCCCGGGCGTAGAATCGCCGCTGATCGGCAAACACGAGAGGTGTTAACATGCTCGACGGACCAGGAAAAAACGCCGGAGACGCCGGAAAGGAAACCGTGCGTCGAAAGCGATTTCAGCATGGCTGCGTGCGAGAGGTGAAGCACGGCAGCAGAAGAGTATGGATCGGAAAATACTACGAGAACGGGCAGAGCCGAACACGGGTTCTCGGCCCCGTTGCGCAGATGGGAGAGGGAGAAGCCTGGGCGGAATTGCAGAGGAAGTATTTGAACCCGGTCAACGAGGGCGTAGGCTTCCGGCAGACCCTGCCCAGCAACTTCAGGGAATACGTGCAGAGAGCATTCATTCCCCAGCGCCGGGAGAACTGGAAGGAGGACTCAACCGAAAAGACCACACTGGAGCGGTACAAGAACTATCTATTTCCCGCGTTCGAGAGGTTCGAGTTGCGCGATCTCACACGAGACAAGCTGCAGCAGTTTTTGAAGGAGCGAGCAAACGTCGGGGCTTTCCAAGAGCGTGGTGGACCACCTGAGATGGGATTTGAATGCCATCTTCAAGATGGCCGCCGAGGATGCGCTAGTAAAGGGCAACCCGGCGGGCTCGTTGGTGACGCCGAAAGAAGCGAAGAGGCACCAGAAGCGTAACATGACGAAAGAGCAGTACAACTTGGGGCTCTCGGTGCTGGATGTCCGGGAACGGCTCATATATCGACTGGCAGGCCTGGTGGCCATGCGCCCAGGCGAGATTTTTGCGCTCCGGTGGGCACGGATCAAGTGTTCCATTGCTGAGATTGTTGAACGGGTATACCGCGGCAGCCGCGGCGATCCGAAAACCGATCGGATCCGAAGAGAAGCGGCGATTCCACCGGAGCTTGCGGCCGACATCGACACATGGCGAACGCTTTGCGTGGACGTCAGTGACGACGCGTTGGTATTTCCGTCCGAACGGGGCACCTTTCTGTCCCGCGACAATTTCTTGCGGCGGAACATCAAGGCAAAACTGGCCCCAGTGGGCCTGCGTTGGGTGAATTTTCAGGTACTGAGGAGAACGCAGGCCAGCTTGAGCCAGGATCTCAAAGTCGATCCAAAAGGTAGCCGCCGACCAACGCGGGCATACGCTCGGAGTGGCGATGGGCACCTATATAACGACAAACAATCAAAGCCGCCTGGAGGCGGTGACAACGCTCGAAACTGAGCTAAGGAACAGCGAGGGGGCCCCCGGCGCGGTTGCCGCCGCACCGAAGGGCAAATGAGGTTTTCGAGGTAATCGAGGTACAACGGGAAAAATGAAATCCGCTATCTCATTGAAAAGATGGAGCGGGAGACGGGACTCGAACCCGCGACGTCCAGCTTGGGAATATGGCATTCGTTTGAATATAGAGAACATCTGCGGCCATTACGGTGCATTCTGACCATATGCAACCACCGAGATTCAACAACTTGCCTGAAAACCCCGCTTAACGGAGTAAACGGAGTAACGAAATCTTTCGTCAACAGCCCTTCGTTTTTCTCTTTCCTTTCACCCTCCCCTGGATCGCCCAACCCGTGCTGTCACGGCAGCATGTTGAGGCGAACCATTGTCGTCAATCTATCTACGCCCTGACATCCCGGCGGCCACCGGCGGCCTTGAGAAAGCCGACCGAATACTTGAGCGCACGGAGTTCACTCCGCTTACCAAGCAGAAACTCCGAAAGCTGGAAGCCGTTGAATGCGTCCGTCTGAAGCGAGGCTCGGCCAACCAGAACCTCGGCTTCGCCTCTCGTCCTTTCATCCTCTGCGGCCTGCCCGTTAAGAAACCTGCCGCGGGTGTTTTGCTCCATGAACGTCGTAACGGACAATTCCTACTACAGGTGACCGGTCATCCCAACTACGGCTTGCCGTGGGGGCAGGACCGCTTGGTTCCCATCTTCCTGGCTACTCTGGCAGTCCGGCAGCGCAACCATACAATCACCTTCCGGAGCGCGGCGGAGATGTTAGACACCTTTGGTATGCAGCAAGGCGGCTCCCAATACCGGCGGCTGCTTGGCGCTTTTCAAAGAGTCTTTGGTGCAACGATTTTCTTCGGCACCGATACGCAGCGTGATAAAGCTGCCGTGGTTCACCAAGTCCGGTTCAACTTCATGGCCGAGGCGCGCATCTGGTACTCCCGCGATCCCGGTCAGCAGAACCTGCCCGGTGACTGCCAGAACATGATTGTGTTGAGCGAAGAGTTCTACCGGGAAATCCAGAGTCATCCCATACCTGCGGACTTGGAAGCGGCCAAGGCTTTGTCGTCCTCGCCAGCGGTTCTGGACCTCTACATGTGGCTGTCGTACCGCTGCTTCGCAGCGCGGGGGGAGGAACGCGTACCGCTGTTTGGCAACTTCGGCCTGGTGAATCAATTGGGGAGTGCCACTTATGCCCGTCCCCGGAAGTTCCGGGAGCGATTGGAAAGGTGGTTGGATCTGGTTCGCATGATGTGGCCGGAATGCCCGGCATTCATCAGTGCGGACGGTCGAGCGATCATCGTCAAGCGCGCGCATGCCATTCGACCAGTGGGGAGCGACCATGTTTGTGCCTAAGATCGACGACGGTGTGCCTATGCGGCAAACGGCCTTGGCGGAAATTGACCGAATCGTTACGGAACGACTGGGCCGGGCGCGGGTAGCGGGAAATGCACAACCGGCGGCATTCAATCGGCAGGTGGCAATGTACCTGGCCAAGCGGGTAGGTGGTTGGAGCCTTACGAAGATCGGCAAGTTCTACAACGGTCGGCACCACACCACGGTGTGCCACGCAATTCGGCGAATTGAAGCACTCCGCGAGGTTAACCCTGACGTGGACGGTTTGTTGGCGATATTGGTTGATGAGATCAAGGCTGTTGAGGTCCGCACGCCTAGCCGGCGGGAACGCGTAGTGAGAACGATCGCCATAACGGAGTCGGCTCTACCAATTACAGAAGAGTTCTTGTTGATTCTTGCAGACCGCTTCGTCAGCCACCTCAAAGTGAAAATTGATGAGATACTTGCCATACGGATGTTGGATACCGGCTCCGGGAGAAGGTGAACTCAGCGCGTTAACCAGATGCTATCCGGTGTTCGGGACGTCTAGATTCAAGAATTGTTCGGCCCTCCCCTTGCTTTGCTCTCTCTAGAGAGGGAACGTCCTGTGACAGCATAAATAGACAGGCACCGTATCGCACGGGTCAGCAGTCCAGCGTGTTCCAGCTTCAGAAATTCCACATTCTGTACGGTCGAGCAGCTCGGCGCGTTACCCCGGCAGAATCGTCCGGGCGAGGCGCTGCATGGCCACACGCCTTGCGCTGATTCGCGCGGACGAGCGCCATTACTTCATCGGTGATGTCGCGGCAGTAGGCTTCCCCCCTCCTCGGAATCATTGGTCGCATGACTTGAAAACATCCGGGTATCAGGCGAGATCAATCGGCGAGCAAAGATCTCGGTCGCCGCCATAAGCAGCACCAGTAGCGCAAGGTTCCAGGCGTTTTACCGCGCTGAGCCGGGATGGTCCTCGCGGGCCAGCACATCGTGCCCTTCCGCTTCGCTCAGGCGAATGCCCAAGATTCCAGCCAGCGTCGGCGCGATATCGCGCATATCGATCTCACCCAGCGTCTGGCCAGCAGGGACCCCTGGACCAGCAATCAGGAAAGTGGAATTCATCTCGTTTCTATCCGCCAAATACCCGTGCATCCCCCGCAGCTTGGAATTCGTAACCAGCGGCCCTCCGGTCTCCGAGCCAAACATGAAACCGGGCTTCAGCTCAACTAAAAATGCCGCTGCCTGACAGCCCCCCAATCGTTTGACTTCATCGCCGCTCAGCACGCGAGCCAGACCGGAGTTGGCGTCCTTTACAAGCTCCTCCAACAAGCCGCCGACACGCTCCTGGGTCCCGGAAGGCGCTTGGGGATTGATGCGAATGGCTGCGGTCGCACCTGAGAACCAAGCGGTAGCCTGCCAGGACTTCACGTGCCCCGCCTCGTCCGCGTCAAGCAACCCGTGTTGCCGGAACGCTGTCAGCAAATGGACCTCCTTGTCCACTTTCAGAAATCCGTGGTCCGACACCACACTGACCACCGTCAGCGCGCCAGCCGCAGTGCGAAGCCTCCCGATCAAAGCATCGATTTGCTCCAATGTGGCATTCGCTTCCGCGCTGAAGGGGCCGTGCTCGTGCTCGACATTATCGAGCGACGCCAGGTATACGGTCATGAAACCCGGCCGCTTCAGTTCCAGGAGGCGTACGGCTGCCTTTGCGCGACGCTGATCGCCATCAATACTTTCATCCGCACCGTCCGTAAGTGACTCCGTGTCGTGCTCCAGAAGTTCGAGCAGCCCCGGCGTGGAAAGCAGCCGCAAAAGCTTGTGATCGTCAGCCGTGCCGGCACGCCAATACTGCGGAACGTTGAAGTCGATGGCGGCTCCCGCGGTAACCGGCCACTGCATGTTTGCGGTGGTCAGCCCGGCGTTCCTAGCTTCATCCCACAGCGTGGGAACCTGGAGGTCCGCTGCGTACCAATACCAGCCCTCATAGTTCCGTCCCTCCGGGTCGAAAGTGGTATTGGCGCAAATTCCGTGGCGGGCGGGCGAGACACCGGTAACCAGCGTGGCGTGGCTGGGATAAGTCACGGTTGGAAGCACGCCGTGAACACCCGTGGCATGTGCGCCCTCGGCGAGCATCCGACGAAGATGGGGGATCTTCAGACCGTAACGATCGGCCTGCAACAGGTAATCCGGCCGGAGTCCATCGACGGACACGAGCAAAACCGGCGTGTGCTGCGCGTGTACGACGGCCGCAACCGCGCACAGCGTGAGAATTCTCTTTAGCATATTTAGCATATAGAACAGTATCCGCGAAAGAGCCCATCGGTGGCGCTCGTGGCGCAGTAGTTCATTTCTCACCTGGGTGGCGGACCACGGACTGCACCCGGTCTCCACACCTGGCATCCTCAACGCCGGAAAGCGGAACGGCCCGCAAAACGTGAACGCCCATTCAAGCGTTCCTCAATTCGGAGGAACTGATTAAACTTCGCTACCCTCTCGCTTCGGCAGCCCGAGCCGGTCTTGATGTGACCAGCGCCCGTCGCAACCGTCAGGTCCGCAATGAAAGTGTCCTCCGTTTCCCCCGATCTGTGGGAGACGAAGCACCCGTAAGCGTTGCGCGCCGCTAGCTCCATCGTGTCCAGCGTTTCGGTAACCGTACCGATCTGATTCAGCTTGATGAGGATTGAATTGCCGATTCCCTTGTCGATTCCCTGCTGAAGAATCTGCGGATTCGTGCAGAAGATGTCGTCTCCCACCAGTTCGACTTTGCTCCCGAGAGCAACCGTCAAATTCCGCCAGCCATCCCAGTCGTTTTCTCCCATACCATCCTCAAGGAGCACGATAGGGTATTGCTGGACCCAGGACTCCCAGATTTTGATCAGCGCATCGGAGGTAATGGCCTTCTTTGTGGACTTGAATAGGACGTACTTCCCGTCGTCCCACATTTCACTGGCGGCCGGGTCGACGCAAATCGAGATATCGGTGGACGGCTCGTAGCCGGCCTTCGTGATCGCTTCCAGAATGAGTTCGACCGCCTCATCATTCGATTTCAGATCGGGAGCGAAGCCTCCCTCATCGCCCACCGCAGTGCTGTATCCCTTGCTGCGCAGCACCTGCTTGAGTGTGTGGAAGGTCTCCATGCCCATACGGATGGCCTCTGCGAACGACGGCGCATGGTGCGGCGCGAGCATAAATTCCTGGAAATCGACGGTGTTGTCGGCGTGCTTGCCACCGTTGAGTACATTCATGCAGGGCACCGGAAGTGTACACGCGTTCGCGCCGCCAAGGTATCGGTACAAGGGCAGCGAGTGGGCGGTCGCTGCGGCGCGCGCGGCGGCCATCGAAACGCCGAGAATCGCATTGGCGCCCAGTTTCCCCTTGTTTGGCGTCCCGTCGGCGTCGATCATGGCCTGATCGATCGCACGCTGGTTGGTTGCGTCTCTGCCTACAACGGCAGCAGTCAGTTCCTTTCCAATATGGCCCACGGCCTGCCTGACGCCCTTCCCGGCGTACCGCTGTTTGTCGCCGTCACGCAATTCGACGGCTTCTTTTTCTCCCGTCGATGCTCCCGAAGGAACGGCTGCAACACCGACCGCACCACCATCGAGCCAAACTTCGGCCTCGACTGTAGGGTTGCCGCGCGAGTCGAGGATCTCGCGGCCCACAACGCTTACGATTTTCGTCATCTATGACTCCTTTTACCTGCGAACAAGAACCAGAACGTGTCTAAAAATTGAAAAAGCTCCCACCGAACGGTAGGAGCTATCAGAACCGGCTGCCCGGAGCGGTTAAGGGTGACACTCCATCACCCGCGCAACTTCGAAGCTAGACTATAGCTCACGGCACACGACCGGGCAACCGGTCAACATAGAGGAGGTTGTACTTGACCGCGCGAGGGCGTATTATGACCAAATGCGCACACTGTTCATAGGGCTGGCGCTTTCAGCCGGAGCGATTGCCGCCCTGCTCCTGGCGGCCCCGCTAGTTCTTGGCCAGCCGGCTTCGGAGGTGCGCCGGATGCCTGATGGAAAGCCCGAGCTGAACGGGATCTGGCAAGCGCTGAATACGGCAAACTGGGACCTTAAGGAGCATATGGCGCGGCCCGGTTTGGTGGTCGCCATGGGCGCAATCGGTGCCGAGCCGGGTGGCCCTGGGGTCGTGGAGGGCGGCGAAATCCCCTACCTGCCGGCGGCAAAGGTAAAGAAGAGAGCCAACTTCGCGAAGCGCTTAGCTGCCGACCCTGAAGCCCGATGCTATTTGCCCGGCGTGCCGCGCGCGACCTACCTGCCGTACCCGTTTCAGATCTTCCAAAGCCCTAAAGCCATCTTCTTCGCCTATGAGTATGCCGGTGCCGTGCGCAGCATTATCCTCGATAGTCCCGGGCCGCCGCCCACCGATCCCTGGATGGGAAAGTCGGTCGGCCACTGGGAAGGGGACACGCTGGTGGTCGACGTCACGGGCCTGAACGAACGCACGTGGTTCGACAGGGTCGGGGATTTCCATAGCGATGCGCTGCACGTGATCGAACGCTATACGCCCCTTGGCCCGGACATTCTCTCCTACGAAGCGACCATCGAGGACCCGAAAGTATTCTCCCGGCCGTGGAAGATCCAGATGCCGCTCTATCGTCATGTCGAAGAGGGTGCTCGGCTGACGGAATTCAAGTGCGATGGAGTTCGTTGAGGAATTGATGTACGGGTTGTTTGGCCCGAAGTCAAAGGCACTCCTCTAATCTGTCCTTTCTTGGCAGGCTGTTTTTGGTTGGAGATCGGCGTTCCGCTAGAAGCTCCTCAATTCGTCTTCGGAATGGGCAGTGGTGGAAGGTCCGCGGCCGGCAACCCGGCCCCCCAAGAGCTCGGCGAGTGTGGGCGGCGATGCTTCGGATATCGATGACGCCCAGGTTCACACCTTGATTGATTCCGTATCCGGTGATCACGAAGGCAGCACGCATTTCCGGATGCGTGGGGGAATACCCATGCGTGCCGCCGGGCTTGATCTCACGCACGACGGGTCCATCGATAAAGTTACCAGCTACGAACCCGAGTTTCAGGTCCCGCGGGGCATGGGATAGTGCGGAAGAAAAGCGCCCTCGTCTATATCGGGCAAGAATCCGATGCCCAGTCTGAGGCTGCAGACCAATGTATCCGCGAGAATTCAATCGCATTTCGGTGCCGATCTGTCGTCTGCGCCGGGGATGGCAGAACCGGGAGGGCAGGACTTGACGGCAGCCGATTCTTTTTGTTATGTTGATGGCCAACGCGGTGGAGTTCGCGTGAGTGTCGCGCATGCGACCAATGACTCCTGTGGCGGAAAAGCTGCGGGAGGTCAACCGCCGTAAAACCCTCCTTCAGTGTTTCCCCAACGATTCGGTTAAAGAGACGTACCATGGAACGTATTACGTTGCATTCGGCGCACTCTGGCTTCCGGGAAACCGTAACGGTCCGCCAGTGCACGCCATGCGGGCTGAAATATACGAACGGCGTGAAATTCACCTCGGTGCTCGCGCTGGCCGGGCAGAGCCGCAAGCGTTGGCTTGAAGCAGTGCAGAATTCGGCGGCACCGCAGCCATGACCGCATCGGACATCCCAGCGATTCGACGGTCGCTCAAGAATACGTGTCGTCCCGGCGTAAGCTGCAATTTGTCAAGCGTTCCTGCGATGTCTTGCGCGTCACGGAATCCGGAGCCAAGGCCTGAGCACAGGCCCCGCTTCATGGTGAACGAGAGCCGTATGTACTTGCAAAAGGTCTTCGATCCCGGTGCGCGCGCCTATCGCGTGCGATATGCCGTCGTCAATATTCTGCGTGATCGCGTTGTGAATGAGGGCGCCTTTAAGAACTGCTTGGAAATGGAGGACGCGGACGAAGTCGTTCGCGCAATCCTGCGCCGGGGCCTGAAAAACCCAAAACTGCGCACCGCGCTCGCGAGGACTCATATAGTCAATCTTAACCATTGGCTTTCTTCCTATCCCGAGTTTGCGGAGGCTTATTACGCCCCTGAACAATCCTTTCTCCGCGAACAGAAATCGCCTGGGCGCCGGCGGAAGAGGCGCTGATGGTGGCTGAGTTTATGGATCGACAACAAAGGAAAGCGTTGGGCCGGGATAGTTGTTGTCATCCCTACTGCCGCGGCATAGGGTCCTCGACCATCGATAACGCCAGAAGGGCAGCTATAGCCAGAACCTACATAGACGCAAACCACATGGTAGTTGCTCACAAGCGTCCGAAAAGTGGCCCCCCTATCCGGTTTGGCAGTTCACGCTCACCGCTTGCCGGCATGGCGCCACCACTGCTGCAATCAGCGCTGCGAAGGGTCATTCACCGTTGTCTATCGCAGATGGGCGGCCAAGCCGCATAAGCCCCCATGACTTTCCACAGCATTCTCTTCGAAGAACCCAACGCCATCTCAACCATAAAGGCCGTTGAAGCGCCTGACTTTTTCGGCGACTTAAACCTGGATCGAATTATCGACGCCGTCACAGCCGACTGGAAAGACTACGACCTCAAGCCGTTCTATTACGCGCAACAGACCGATCTCGGCGCGATTGCCTATCGACAGGAGGTTATGCAGGATCTCGAAGACCAGGCCCTGATGCAAGGTATCAGATCTTTCTCCGAACGGATGCGTGGAATGCGCGTTCGTCTCAATCAGGCAAATGGCGCAAAGAAGTCCGACTACAAATACGCGATGCAACGGCTGTTCCTGGGCGCAGTCGACATCTATTGCGAAGCCGTCGAGTTTCTTTCGCGGGATCTGTGTGCGCTCGATATAAAGTCGCAAGGGCTGCGCGCCTTGCGCGAGTATTTGACTGAGTATGCCGCTTCGGTCTCCTTCCAGAATCTCGCGACGGAAGCGAGGAAGCTGAGTTCGGATCTGTCCAGTGTCTCGTACTGCCTCCTCCTCAAGGACGGCAGCGTGACGGTTCGCCGCTACGACGCAGAGAACGACTATAGTACTGCCGTCGAAGGAATATTCGAGAAATTTAGGCGTGATGCGGCGAGGCGCTTCCGACTCCGGGTCGAAAAGTGGCAAGGCATGAATCATATCGAAGCGCAGGTGCAGGATCGCGTGGCGCTGCTGTATCCGGATGTGTTCCACGCCCTCGACACCTTTTATCTCGAACGCGCGGAGTATCTGGACGAGAAGGTCGCGCGTTTCGACCGCGAGATCCAGTTCTACGTCGCCTACCTAACGTATATTGGAAAATTCAAAAAAGCCGGCCTGAACTTCTGCCTACCACGGCTCTCGCAAACATCCAAGGAGATCAGGGGCCTCCACGCCTTCGACCTAGCGCTGGCAGAGAAGCTGATAGGAGAAAGGACTGCCGTCGTCCCCAACGATTTCCATCTGAGCGGCCCGGAGCGGATACTCGTCGTTTCCGGTCCGAATCAGGGCGGCAAGACGACTTTCGCCCGCATGGTCGGCCAGTTGCATTATATGGCAAGTCTCGGCTGCGCAGTTCCTGGCAGCGAAGCCCGGCTCTTTCTCTTCGACCGGCTCTTCACGCACTTCGAACGGGAAGAGGATATCACGAATCTCCGCGGTAAGCTCCAGGATGATCTCGTTCGTATCCACCAGATCGTCAACGATGCGACCCCGAATAGCCTCATCATCATGAACGAGATGTTCTCGTCGACGACCCTCAAGGACGCGGTCTATTTGAGCAAGAAGGTCATGGCTAGAATTTCCACGTTGGACCTGCTCGGCGTCTGGGTTACTTTTCTGGATGAACTGGCATCCCTCAACGAGAAAACCGTCAGCATGGTTAGCACAGTTAAGCCGGACAATCCGGCCGTTCGCACCTACAAGTTGGAGCGTAGGCCGGCTGATGGACTGGCGTATGCCCACGCAATCGCCCAGAAGTATCGCGTGACGTACGACTGGCTGAAGGAGCGAATCAAAGAATGAGATCGCTGCTGATGTTCCCGGATCGGGAGTTCGACCCGGATCAGTTGTTGACCGATATGGCGTACCGCCGTCCGGGTGTGGATAGAACCGAGCAATTGACGCCTCATGATCGGACGCTGATCCAGGATCTGGAATTGGACACGCTCTTACACGCCATGGCGGGCGGTGACGAGTTTTTGTTACCAGTGGCCCAGCAGGCGGTTCTCTCGGGGCTACGCAACAACGTCGAAACCATCCTGTATCGGCAAGAGGTACTAAGGGACTGCCTAAAAGAGCCAGCCGTAGTGAGGCAACTCTACCATCTCACCGTCGAGGCGATCGAGCGAGCGAGGAAAAAGTGGTGGAGCCTGTCCAGCGACTATCCGGGCTCACTGCTGTCCGATGCCATTGGATTGCTGGAGACACTGTTAGGCATGCTCAGGGATCTGAGAGCCCTGACCGCGGAACAGTCTGGTCGATTCGAATCGAAGGCTTTCACGGCGCTATTCGCCATGGTTAGAAATGAGCTGGGCGATGAGTACTTGGCCACTGTC
Source organism: Bryobacterales bacterium (assembly GCA_003132865.1). Next base: position 1,914 of record PKYZ01000713.1, on the reverse strand, counting down.
GAGAATCATCTCAGGGAATTAAAATTCCGTAAGGGCGTCTTGCTCAGCGCAGAACTCGGCGATTGGAACGAAAGCGCCAAGTTAGTACTGCGCAAGGTTCCGGACAAGAGACAGAACTGGTGGGAGCGAATTCTTGGCAAAGGGCCTTCTGGCTACACCTTTCGCCTTGCCGAGCGGGACGAGGCGGGCGCCAGGATCTTGTCCGACATGCGATACCGGGGCATCAGCCGGGTTGCGATCGCGCTCGCCGAATCCGCCGATCATGTCCTGAGCTTTTTCAGGATGCTGAAAACGGAGTTGGCGTTCTATGCCGGATGTCTGAATCTGCACGACCGGCTGGCGGCCAAGGGAGAGCCGGTTTGCTTCCCGGCGCCCGCGTTGTTGGGCGAACGCAAGCATCGCTTCATCGGACTTTACGACGTGTGTCTTTCGCTCCACATGGAGGGCCGCGTAGTTGGCAATTCCGTTGAAGCTGACGGCAAGAGCCTCACGATCATTACGGGAGCCAACCAGGGTGGCAAATCGAGTTTCCTGCGCAGCATCGGCTTGGCCCAGCTAATGATGCAATGCGGCATGTTCGTCGGGGCGGAGTCCTTCGAGGCGGATCTCTGCACGGCCTTGTTCACTCACTACAGACGCGAAGAGGATGCGACGATGAAAAGCGGAAAGTTCGACGAGGAGATGGCCAGGATGAGCGGAATCGTCGACGACATCAAGCCGAACTCGCTGCTGCTTTTCAACGAATCGTTTGCTGCGACAAACGAACGGGAGGGGTCGGAGATTGCGAAACAGATCGTCTGTGCCTTGCTGGAGAAGCGGGTGAAGATCTTCTACGTAACGCATCTTTACGAATTCGCACGTAGCTTCTTTGATAGAAAGGCCGGAGACGCCATTTTCTTGCGCGCCGAAAGGAAGGGCGACGGGACACGAACCTTCAGGTTGCTCGAAGGCGAGCCGTTGGAAACCAGTTATGGAGAAGATTTGTATCGCCAGATATTCAACTCGAATGCGTCATCCCAGAATGAGCCATCCGATGGTATGAGGTAAAACATTACAAGCGCGGACTTGAACCGCCGGCGGTTAGCGGAGAAACAACGGGAAGCCAAAGGCACTCCGGGCGACGCAAATGCCGCGAAAAGCTGGCTGTTCGATCCGGCCACGGCACTCCCGCCGTCCCCCGGCGCGCCGGCGCCGTCCAGCCGGGCTTGACGCTCCCGGTTCATCCGTGCTTGAATAAATTTGGCAATGGAGTTTGCCACTCCTGGCGTGTCCAGGGTAAACTGCCTGCATCACTGACGGTTGATGACTCCTCCCAAATCCTGATGGAGTGCGGTCCGATAGGGACCTCTAATGGCAGAACTTTACCGGCAACGCCAAGCCCGCAACGTATTCGCCGCCAGAAGCCCTTCGCCTGGCCGGTCCTCACCGAATTCCCGCGAGAAACAGCCATGATCGAAACGGTCACTTTCAATGCCTTTCAAGTTCTTTTCGTAATGGCATTTGCGCCCCTGTACGCCGGCGTGCTCTCCCGGCTGACGGAGATGGTGCAAAGCAAACGGGGCCCCAGCATCTTTCAGCCTTATTGGGACATCTGGAAGCTCTTCCACAAAGACGAGGTTCTATCCGATGAGACCACCTGGATCTTTCGCGTGACGCCCTATCTGGTGTTCGTGATGCCAATCTTCGTCGCGATTCTGATCCCGGTTTTGACGGACTATCCCCTGGTGTTCGCCTTCATGGGCGACATGTTGGCAGGGGGCTTCTTTCTCGGCCTCGCGGGCTTCTTCGCCGCACTAGCGGCGGTTGACACGGGAAACCCATATGGCCCGATGGGAGCCAGCCGGACTCGTATGGTCGGTTTCCTCGCAGAGCCGGTCTTCATGATCGTTTTCTTGGCTCTGAGCGAGAATCTGA
>PKYZ01000519.1 GCA_003132865.1 Bryobacterales bacterium | reverse complement strand
TTATGCGCTGCAGCGCATAAGCCGTTATCAGCGGAGTTCTTGGTTATGCACAGTTAGCCGTCTCCTTGGACCTATCCACGGGGGTTTTTCCGTTGACTCCTTTGCATAATCTTTGTCCTTTCGTCCGCCGGTCAGCATGGCAACAAGTTGGTCCGGCGCACTGAATCTCCCTCTGCGAAGGGCGGGAGGTGTGAGTGCGCTGACAGCGGCCAGCTTTTCCGTTGGATCGGCGCGAAGATACATCTCGGTGGTCTGCACGCTGCTGTGGCCGAGCCAGAGAGCAACCTTCCGAATGTCGTGTGTGGTTTGGAGCATCAGCATCGCACAGCCATGCCTCAAGGTGTGCGGTGAAACGCGCTTGTTGCACAACGAGGGACAACTCAGTCTGGCAGCCGCTACATGGCATTTGAGCACGTATTCGAATCCCGTCCGTGACATGGCGCTACCGCGTGCATTGAGGAAGAGTTCGGGCACGGCCGCCTCGCCACGGATAGCCAGCCATGCACGAAGATTTGCACCGGTCCGCGTCCAGACTGGCAGCACCCGCTCGCGTCTGCCTTTTCCGAGGATTCGGACGAAAGGCCGCGGCTCAAAGGTCACGTTATCGACCCTCAGGCCTACAAGCTCGGAGACTCGAAGACCAGCGACAAAGCATACGTCCATCATGGCTCGATCGCGGATTCCAAACCGAGTCTGCGGGTCAGGGACATTCAGTACGGCCTGCATCTCATCGAGCGTGAGGTGCGCCACCAACTTCGTATCAGTCTTCTTAAGCGGTATCGCGAGAATCCGCCGTACCTGGTCCAACGCGGACGGGACTTGATACTCGACATATCGCATGAACGACTTGATGGCGGACAACCGGACGTTTCTCGTCACCGGTCCGTTCTTGCGCTCGGTCTCGATGTGCTGCAAAAATGCGAGGACCAAGGGGGCGTCGATCTGCTCCAGGTTCAGTTGCGATGGATTCTTACCCAATCGCGAGGCGGCATACTGAAACAGCAGGCGGAAGGCGTGCGCGTAGGTGTCGCAGGTATGTTCGCTCGCGCGGCGATCGATGGGAAGCCGCTCGCGCAGAAATGCGGTGATATAAGGGGCCAGAGGCGTCACGATCGGTCTCCTTTGCAGAGAGTCTCCGCCAGATCGGAGATCTGTCCCAGTACGTGGGGAGTCGCGTGAAGATACCAATACGTACTATCGATCTGGCTGTGGCCCATATAGGTCATTAAGGCCAGCATGTTTGCATCGACGACCGTTCGGTCACCGGAACAGGACTCAAGGACCCTGACTGCAAAACCATGGCGAAGGTCATGAACGCGCGGGCCGGGCTGTCCCGGACCGGGGTGGATCCTCATGGCCCGCACGATACGCAGGAATACGGTCACGACGCCGGAAGGCCGCATGCCACGGCCACGCAGGGAGACAAACACGTGATCGTCCTGAACTGTTCCTCTGCGCTCCAGATACCGCTTTAGGCCGACCATCGTCGTCGGATCCAGCGGCACCAGGCGGCTCTTCTGAAACTTTGTTTCCCGAATCACCAAGCCGTCTTCAGTTATGTCGAGGAGCCGGAGGTTCAACGCCTCGGAAATGCGCAAGCCGGTCACGGCCAGCAACGAGAAAAGCGTCGTAAAGGTCCACGGCCGGATCGATCCAGCCGGTGGGAGCTTTGAGGCACTCACCAGCAGTTCATGTAATTGATCGGCAGTGAAAATGAAAGGGCGATAGCGGACCCGTCGTGCCCGGAACACTCGTTCGGAGGGGACCTCATGACCCGCATCTTCGGCACGGGCGAAGCGGGCGAACACCCTGAGCATGCCCAGGCGGTTGGCACGCTGGCCCTCGGACGGGGCTTGGCTCGCCCACTCTATGGCCGTGCAAGTACGGATGTGGGTTTCCCCCCGCTGTGCAGCAAAAGAGGCGAAGCCGTGGAGCAGGTACTGATGCACCTTCATGCCGAAACCAGTAGACCGCCGAAGCTCAAGATAGGAATCCACCAGTTGGCTCAGCATGGGAACACCTCCGGCCACGGAAGAGCGATGCTCCGGAGACGCTGCACGTCTACCTTGGCATAGTGCGCCGTTGTGTCGAGATACTGATGGCGGAGGACGGTGCCAACCTGTTCGAGAGTGGCGCCTTGCCGCAACATCTCTGTGGCAGCCGAATGGCGAAGTACGTGCGCGCCGCGAAATGGCGACTCCACGCCGGCCCGGGCAATGGCACGCTGTACGATCGCGGACACGGAAGAGACCTTGAGTGGCTTCCACGGGGCTAGCACGCGGACGAACAGACGGCTGTCCTGAACGGGCGGGCGCCCCCTTCGCAAGTACTCCAGAATGGCATCACCCACTTCTTGCGTGATGGGAAGTTTTACTTCGTAACGGGATTTACCCGACACGCGAACGCTAGCACTCACCCAATCAAAATCGCTGAGGTCCATTTTGACAATGTCACCTGCGCGCAAACCAAGCCGTGCCAAGAGCAGAATCGCAGCACGGTCCCTCAGTCCAACCGCGGTCTCACGCTCACAAGCGGCAATCACACGTTCGATATCGGCGGCCGGCAGGTATCGAGGGAGCGCGGAGAGACGCCACATCGCCAGGCTCGGCACAGCGTCGTCCAGTCCCGTCCTGCACTTACCCTCAGCAATCAGGTGACGCAAGAACATCCGCATTACCGAGGTGACCTCTTTGGCTCTCGATCGGCTTCGGCCCTTGGTCCGGCTGAGAATAAAGGTGCGGATCGATTCGGCTCGGTAAAGCCGGGGATCGGTACCGAGGGCCTCCAGCGCATCCTTGATGACGACGCCGTATTGGCGTAGTGTGCCTTCCCGGGTGCCGCGCTGGCCTCGCATCCATTCGAAGAAGCCCGCAACCAAAGGCGGCGGACCGGCTTCCTTGTTCGACGGCGGCACAGAAGTGACCACGCCGCAGCGCCGCAAATAATCCAGAAGCGCCTGTGCTCCAGCCAGCAGCCTTACATCGTGGTGACTGGATAACCGCAACGGTCTGCGACAACGGCACGTGCTCAAATGGACCTCGAATTCCCCCAGCATGTTTTCATGTAGCTGTTCGATAGACCGCCCCTGGCGCCGGTTCCATTGACTAAAGTGGGCGGCGCCTTGCAGCCGTCTACGCAGAATCCAATAGCTGAATCCCTGGGTTTTCAGTCCTTCCGACATCGCTGAAAGGTGCGGACCCGCAGGGGTCGCCAGAAGTCGCGTGAGAGACTGGCGCCATTTAAAATATTCGGTGATCACTTGCTTCCTCCTTTGGGCGAGCATCGGCCCGCCCCGGAAGAAAGTCTAACAATTATGCAAAATAACCTGGCATCATTTTGGTGGTATTTCCGTTAAGAATCATCGTCTTGGGCCAGGATTCGACCGTCAACTGTGCATAACCAATGACTAAGCTGATAAGGGATTATGCGCTGCAGCGCATAANNTTCCTGGCCGGGCGTACCTTCAGCAGTTGGGAGGATCTGAATCAGCGGGCGCGGGAGTGGTGCGATAAGGTCAACTCGACGTATAAGAAATACATCCGCGCCGTGCCGCGCGAACTGTTCGCGGTGGAGCGCATGCATCTGAAACCGCTGCCGGCGTGGATTCCGGAAGTGTACCGCTTGCATGCGCGCACGGTGGATGTGGAAGGCTACGTCTCGGTGAACTCCATTCGCTACTCGGCGCCGGTCGCCTGGATCGGGCGGAGAGTGGAGGTGCGCGAGACGCGGGACAAGATCGAGATCGAACTGGACGCGCGCCACCTGGTCAGTCACGTCCGCGCGGTGACTCCGCAGAATCAGCGGATCACGCTGGCCGCCCATCGGCCGCCGCGGGGGGAAGGCGTCAAGCGCAGCG
>PKYZ01000369.1 GCA_003132865.1 Bryobacterales bacterium | reverse complement strand
CGGCATCGCCGGAATACGCAACGAAGGCGCTTGCTGATGACAAGCTCGCAAGGGTGCAGGAGATTCCGACCATCGGGAAGGCGGTATTTCAGATGGGGGAGTGAACTGCGGCTTTCGAAACTGCGGATTTCGAAACAGAACCATTTCGAAACGATCGTTGTTGAACCCTTTAGCCACACTGTCGACTAGACACGGTGTCCCGTCGTGGGAGTTCGTGTGGCGGTGCTTCAAATTGTGTAGGCAGCTGAGTAATGCTTCTGCAAAACCGGCAGCTCACACAATGGGGACAGTTTTTCATATCCACTGGGACAATCCCGCGGTACCGCCCGTTCGCGTAATAGCGGCAGAGGTGCTCCACCATTTCCCGCCGGTTTCGTTGCCGGCGAGCGAACAGCCACCAAGGCGTGAGCGGAATCGCCGTCAGGATACTCCCACCACCACGCAGGCAGTTTTCCCGTCCAACCAAATCGTTCGATAACATGGATCATGCCGCTGAAATGGCCCGACGTTCTACGCCTCGCCAAAGAAGGTAATCCTGCCCCGGATCGCAAGGTCATCAAGACGGAAGCGGAATGGCGCCAGCAACTGAGCCCGGAGGAATTTCACGTAACCCGCCAGGCTGGCACCGAGCGCGCGTTCAGTTCGCAGATGTGCAGTCTCTTTGAGCCGGGGATCTATTCGTGCCTCTGCTGCGATACCGTTCTCTTCGATGCATCAGAGAAATTCGAGTCCGGTACAGGCTGGCCTTCATTCACCCAGCCGGTGGCGCTCAATGTGATTGCTTACCGCTTTGACGGACCCGCCTTCCTGAAACGGGTTGAAACCATCTGCAATATCTGCGACGCGCACCTCGGCCACGTATTCCCGGACGGTCCCCCGCCCAGCGGCTTGCGCTACTGCATGAACGCCGTTGCTCTCAAGAAAGTTTCGGCGCATTGACCGGTTCTCCATGGCGTCGATGTGGATGCCAAGAGCCTGTTACGAGGCCGTGGCGATAGCGGTGGCGCAGTTCCGGGAGGGACGACATCTGCCCTTTACGCACCGGCCCGATGACGGAACCGCCAGCGCCGGGTGCGTATTCCGGCGAAGATTGGTTCGAGTGGGAGGAACGCCCTGGACCAGATCCCGCCCCGAACGCTACCGGCGCCAACGACGAGATCCTCCTCCAGGTCTGCTACGCGGAGGCGAGAATGCAGGCCTGAATCCCCGCACTCGCCGCCCCGAAGACCGCTACCGATATGAACGAACAATGCCGTTGCTCGCCGGACTTTACGGCAGCAGGCGAAAGGGCACGGCACCGTCCAGCATCGGTGGGGCAGCCGATCCCTGGCTGCGAGGCCATAGCGGTGGCCCAAGACGCTGCCCATTAACAATTGCCGAACCAGCAAACCAATCATACCGCCCCGCGACGCTGTCGAAACCATCGATACGAATCGAGCACACCGCCCCCCTCACCGTGCCGGCGGGAGCCTGACATTCTCGGCCACGTACAGCACGAGGGCGATCCTGCCGGAGTTTTCGAGGCGATGATATTCCAGTGCGGCGCCACCATCTTTTAGCGGGGTGCTTCTGAGCGGCACATCCATATCCCCAATTTTTAGGCGCACATTGTCGAGTCCCACCCGCATCGTTTTATCATCGCCGCCGGTGAAGCTCGCGTGGCCCCACGCTTTGGAGCCGATGGGGGCTACGATGACGCCGTCCACTTGAATATCCTTGGCCAGCATGAAGGCGACCGGTCCGCCGTTTTCCGCTGTCTTTGAAGTCCAGTCTTCCACCGAAATCAGAGACACCGGCGTTCCTTCGGGGAGAATCCGCTGAGTGAGCCCCGCTGCGATCTTGGGCACGTGTGTGGTGACGTGGCGCAGAATAAACTCATGGAGCAGATTATTTTCGGCCCTGCCCGCGAATCCGAGCAGGACGTCATCGGCAAGCCGCCGCACGGGCCGCGAGGTGGATGGATAATATAGCGTAGAAAGCTCGTGGGACGCCATACCTCCCAAAACGTCGGAATAATCGAATTGCCAATTCCCGTTATCGCCCTTGACTACGAATGCGGTTCCTATGGCGTAGAGCGCTCGCGAGCGGATGCTGCCGGTGCCCTTATAGAAGTAGCGGGGATCCTGGTGAAAGATCGACTGCATGACCACGCGTCCAATGATGACGCGACTTACCCGGTTGGCGTATTGAGCCCCGAAACGCTTTGCGTAGCCCTCCGTCCCCTGGCCGAATTCAGGATAGTTGTTCCGCGCCTGTTGGATTCCCGCGGAAATGCTGGTGCCAAGGAGCGAAACCGGATCGATGATCGTTTTCCAGCCAAGCTGAAATTTCTGCGCCGCGGTCAGAGGGGCCGCGTTCGGTGCATAGCTGACGAAGAAATCGGGAAGCACGCCTAACAGGCGCTGCTTCTCCTCGGATTTCAATTGCTCCGCGGCGAGTTCGTGCGGCGGAAGAGTAACATTCACCGAAGAGGACGCGACCGCCAACTGGAGCACGGAGGATAGCAACGGTGGATGATCGCCCGGAGCGACGGCCACGTTCGGCGTTGTCCAAATGGCGAATCCAGGGGCGGCGATCGTGATCTTGTAATTTCCCGGCTCGACGGCGGGAAAGCGGAAAGACCCAGCTTGGTCTGTGATCGCTGTACGCTGGCCTGTGGAGGCGGCAGCTTCCAAGGTGACAATGGCGCCCATTACTGCCGAGCCGGAGCCGTCCTTCACGGTGCCCTGGATGGCACCGGGCGTGCTTCCTTGGGCCTCTGCAGATTGGGCGGATGCCAATCCTGGAATAAACATCATCCAAAGCGCCGGCGCTAGGCACGGAAGCATTGGGCGAAACGTCCATCGCCGCACCTCGTTCGCTGTTCGACTTAACCAAACGGCAATCCGTGATGTTGTCATCTGCTCCCTGTTGAGCGATTTATACTTCGACGTCATCGGAAAAGGCGCTGTTCGGAAAAGACGCGGCCCATGCGTGGCCGGTTTCAAGGTAATACTATCACTCTCGCCGCAGGCGAGTGTGTTGGGCGCAACTTCACGCGGCATATCGGCGAATCAATTCAGGCCTATTTCTCGGGCTACAAGATGGTTGCAATCATCGCCTTGGCCCCTGTGCTCGAAGGAATCGTGAGAAGGATCGCGGCGAGCCAATCGCGCGACATCGGTCAGGGAACCAAAAAGCTCAACCACGCGGCGCATTCGCCGAGCGGAAACCGCTACCGATATGCCTCCATAATGCCGTTGTTCGCCGGGTGAAGCTCCAGGCTTACAGCCTCGGCTATCGAGTACAGGAAATAAGACACGACGACGTCGCCGCTATCCCGCTGTTCCAGCGGGCCGTCAGGCTTGCAGGGGCGCTGCGCAAAGGAACCCTTTGTGAAACATGAAGCCAGTACGAAAAATGCTCGCAACTGGTCTCTGCTGTGTGGGTTTCAGCGGTTCCCGGCCTCGGAAATAGCGGCGATATCAGGTGAGGTTGCCGAGAAGGCTTCATTCCATGTTTACGGCCCTGTCCCTCAGAAAACAGGCCCAGTTTTGCGAAAGTCGGGCTAGAACCCGGACCGCCGCACACCCTTCCAGATCGCGGGTGTATCCTAGTATGAAACAAATAGCCCAGTGCGCCCATGCAGGCTGATCTCTGGAAGAAAGTCGAGGCGCTGTATCAGGCCGCGCTAGCGCAGCCGCCGGAGGAGCGCGCCGCATTCCTCCTGCAAGCCTGTCCGGACGATCCTCAACTCCGCGGCGAAGTGCAGTCCCTGCTGGATCAGCAGGCCGATTTCTTCCTGGAAAGTGCCCCGCTTTCGGCGATCAAAGCGCTGAGCGCGGGCGCGAAGCTGGGCAACTTCGAGATTGTGGAACTGCTAGGCCGCGGTGGCATGGGCGAGGTCTGGCGCGCGCGCGACGCGCGGTTGAAGCGCGACGTTGCCATCAAGGTGCTGCCCGCCGGCCTAGCGCGCTACCAGGACCGCATCGCCCGTTTCGAGCGCGAGGCACGCGCGGCCGCCACCCTCACCCACCCGAATATTTGCGTTATACACGACGTCGGCGCGCACGAAGGCCAGCCGTTCATCGTCATGGAGTTTCTGAAAGGGCATACCCTGAAGCACCGCATCGGGGCCCATCCTTTGAAAACGGACACGCTGCTAGACTGGGCCATCCAGATTGCCGGCGGCCTGGAGGCGGCCCACCAGACGGGAATCGTGCATCGCGACATCAAGCCGACGAACATCTTCATCACCACGCGGGGGCAGGTCAAGATTCTGGACTTTGGCCTAGCAAAGGTCGCCGCGCCACCAGCCAGGGCAGCCAATCCGGCGAACCTCACCAGTCTGACGACCGAGGAACTCCTGACGACCCCCGGCGTGGCGGTCGGGACAGTGCCTTACATGTCGCCAGAGCAGGTGCGCGGGGAAGAACTGGATGCGCGCTCGGACCTGTTCAGCTTCGGCGCGGTGCTGTACGAGATGGCGACGGGTAAGGCGGCGTTCACTGGCGCGACGACTGCCATAATTCACGAGGCTATTCTGGGCCGGGCACCGTCGCCGGCCAGCGCCGTGAATCCACGGATTCCGCGAGAGCTGGATGGCATTATTGGCAAGGCGCTGGAGAAGGACCGCGACCTGCGCTATCAGCATGCGGCGGACATGCGCGTGGATCTGAAACGGGTGAAACGCGAAGTGGATTCGTCTGCTGTGCCGGTTCACCGTAAACTCGGCTGGATTTATGCGGCAGGCGCGGTGGTGAGCCTCGCGGCTGCGGCCTTGTTTTGGCTCAGGCCGCTGCCACCCCCGCGAATAACAGGTACGGTCCGGATCACCAGCGATGGCCGGCCAAAGTACTGGCCACTGCTCACCGACGGCTCGCGGCTATTCTTCAATTCCGGCACCGGCGCCAATCAGCCTCGTCAAGCATCGGTGAAAGGAGGCGAGTCGGTCGCTCTGCCAGTGCCATTGAAGAATGCCTTTCTGCAAGATATTTCTCCGGACCGTACGGAGTTATTGCTGTGCCGATCTATGGCGTTTTTTGCGCCTTGCGATCTTTGGGTAGCGCCGTTGCTGGGCGGTTCCGGGCGGCGGCTGGGCAATCTTGTTGCTCAAAACGGCGCAGCGGCCTGGTCCCCGAATGGTCAACAAGTGGCGTATGCGAGGGATGGAGAACTGCACATCGCACGCAGCGACGGGACGGAAGTTCGCAAGCTGGCAACGATTGTTGGTGAGCCTTATGCTATGCGGTGGTCGCCCGACGGGAGCAGAGTGCGGTTCTCTATTGCGGTCGGCGCCGTTTCATCCCTCTGGGAAGCGCGGATTGATGGAAACCGCGCGTATCAGCTGCTTCCCGGGTGGAATCCATCATCGTCTGCGTGCTGCGGTAACTGGACGCCAGATGGCAAGTACTTCATTTTCCAGGCGAGCGTCGAGGCGCCGCCAATAGACTTGAAGACATCGTGGGGTATCGCCAACGTCTGGGCGCTCCGCGAGAAAGTGGGATGGTTCCAGGACTAAGCGCGGGCCGTTCCAGTTGACCAACGGCCCGCTGGCGATGTTTTTTCCGGTCCCGGCGCCGACGGCAAGCGCTTGTTTGTCAATGGTTACCAGCCCCGCAACGAATTTCTCCGCTATGATCTGAAATCCGGCCAACTCGTTCCCGAATTCGGCGGGATATCGGGGACACAGCTCGAATTCTCCAAGGATGGGAAATGGGTTACCTATGCTTCGGTGCCGGATTTATCGCTTTGGCGCAGCGCAGTCGATGGTAGCCAGCGTTTGCAGCTTACTTCACCTCCCTTTCAGGCCGATATGCCTCACTGGTCTCCGGATGGGAAGCAGATTGCTTTTATCGGAGCTCGGGAAGGGAACTTGGCCCGGATCCGGATTTACGTGGCGCCTTTCGATGGCGGGGAGCTCAGGCAGGTAACGAACGGAGAGGGCGGGGAGCTGGGCGACTTCTCCCCGTCTTGGTCGCCGGACGGAGCGTCGATCGCTTTCGGCGGTTACTCTAAAGCGACGCGGGGGGCATCCATTCATGTGGCGGACCTGAAAACGAGTCGCGTCGCAGCCCTACCAGGTTCGGAGGGGATGTGGGCCCCCGCTGGTCGCCCAATGGGCGATTCATCGCGGGTCTCTCCACGTCTGGCGGGAAGCTCGTGCTCTACGATTTTCAGACGCAGAAGCAGGCCGAGCTTTCCAGCGAGGCGAGCGGTTGGCCGGCCTGGTCCCAGGACGATGAATCCTTGTTCTACGTGACCTACGGTGAGGATGCGTCCTGGTGGAGAGTGCGCATGCGCGACCGAAAAACAGAGCGCCTCGCGGCCCTGAAGAACATGCGGGTGACGCTGTGGTTCACGCCGGCTCCTAACAACTCCTTCATCGCTGTGCACAGTGCCGGCACCGACGAGATCTATGCGCTCGATTGGGATGCGCCATGAGCTTCGGATTGCCCGCGTCTCCTCGTGTGAACGCTGTTCTGACAGCTTCCGATAAGACGAATTAAGGCCCGTGGAGCATGCCCTGCCTGGTCGCGCTCTTCGCCGGGTTACGCGGCTGCACCCTGGCATAGCGACGACAGGTGTACACTAATCGCTGGTGCGCTGGCTTGCCTGTCTGCTAATTCAACTCGCTCTTACAGGCGCCGATTGGACGCAATTTCGCGGACCGAACGGCTCTGGCGTCTCTCCCTCTACGGGCCTTCCAGAGCACTTCGGCCCGCAAAAGAACCTTCTCTGGAGAACGGCGTTGCCGCCGGGACACTCCTCACCGGTCTTCACCGCGGACCACATCTTTGTCACCGCATTCGAGGGCAGGAGTCTGCTCACGATCTGCCTCGACCGCGACAGAGGGAGGGTGCTATGGCGGCGGGAGGCGCCGCGCGAACGCGTGGAGAGTTTCCAGCCGACAAACGGACCCGCCTCTCCATCTCCAGTCACAGATGGAGCCAATGTTTACGTGTTCTTTGGCGACTTCGGACTGTTGTCCTACGGACCTGATGGCCACGAGCGTTGGCTTTTGCCGCTGGGTCCTTTCAACAATCCAAACGGCCACGGCTCCTCGCCAATCCTCGCCGATGGAAAGCTGGCGCTCATCTGCGATCAGGACACCGGGTCGTACTTGATTGCGGTCGATCCCACGACCGGACGGGTGCTCTGGAAGACGATGCGGCCGGAATATACGCGCGGTTACGCCACGCCCGCGGTCTACCGCCCAAAAATTGGGCCGGCGGAGCTGATCGTCCCCGGCTCCTTCGAAGTGGCCTCGTACGCCCTCGATACGGGCAAGAAATTGTGGTGGGTGCGCGGCATGCCGTGGCAACTCAAGTCCGTGCCGGTAATCGACCGTGATCGCATTTTTGTGAACGGTTGGGAAACTGATGGAGATCGGCCAAAACGCATCGAAATCCCTGAATTTTCCCAGATTCTCGCGAGATACGACAAGGACCACGACGGAAAGCTGTCGCGCAGCGAGATGCGTTTGAACCATGATGCAGAATGGTTTGGCGATACCGACCTGAACCACGACGGCTACATCGACGCAGGCGAGTGGCAACTCTACCAAGCGCGGACTGCCTCGGAGAACTGTCTCGTCGCGATTCGCGCCGGCGGCCGCGGGGACGTTACTGGGAGCCACGTGCTCTGGAGATACCGCAAGGCTCTGCCGAATACATCGTCGCCGCTGTTATATCAAGGCGTGATCTATCTAGTGCGCGATGGAGTCTTTACGAGCTTGAACCCCGAGAATGGTGAGGTGTACAAGCAGGCGCGTCTCACTGGCGCACTCGGGCGCTATTGGTCTTCGCCGGTCGCCGCCGATGACAAGATCCTTCTGGCAAGCGAAGACGGGAAAGTCGTTGTGCTGCGTGCCGACCCGGAATGGGAGATTCTCGCCGTCAACAGCCTCGACGAGGACATCTTCGCCACGCCTGCGATTCTCGATGGACGGATTTACGTCCGTACCCGTGATGGACTTTACTGTTTCGCAAAGAGGCGTGAGGATAGATAGCTAGCGACAATGCGACACATCAGTGCGCCGCGCCAACTGGGCGCAAAAGGGCTGTCACCTGTCGCTGTCGCGGGAGTCGCTGTTCCGCGGCCTCACCGTCTTGGTAAGAGAGTCAGGTCAGGTTTGAGCGTAGCCGAGTTCGGCCGAGCCGGTGGTTCTGCGGGCGGCAGGCTGAAGGCGTGGAGGCTGCCGTCGACCGAGCCCACGTAGACCACCCCGTTCGCCACGGCCGGCGAGGAGGCGACGGAGTATCCGTTCGTGGGGGCGCTCCAGATGGGTTGCCCGGTGGCGGCATTCAAGGCGTAAAGCTTGTTGCCCGATCCCACGTAGACCACCCCGTTCGCCACGGCCGGCGAAGAGTAGATGGGTTGACCGGTGGCCGCGCTCCAAGTCGGTTGTCCGGTTGCGGCATTGAAGGCATAGAGCTTGCCATCCTCCGACCCCACGTAGACCATCCCGTTCGCTATTGCCGGCGAAGAGTCGATGATGTAACTGCCGGTGGCCGCGCTCCAACTCGGTTGTCCGGTTGCGGCATTAAAGGCGTAGAGCTTGTAGTCCTCCGACCCCACGTAGACCATCCCATTCGCCACGGCCGGTGAAGAATTGATTATGTTGCCGGTGGTGGCGTTCCAGATCGGCTGTCCGGTGGCGGCATTAAAGGCGTAAAGCCGTCCATCGGGCGCGCCCACGTAAACCGCGCCGTTCGCCACGGCCGGGGAGGAAGCGACTTCAGCGGCGGGGGCACCGATGGCGGCGCTCCAGATCAGCTGTCCGGTGGCTGTATTGAAGGCGTAGACCTTGTCGTCGCCTGACCCCACGTAGACCACCCCGTTCGCCACAGCCGGAGAAGATTCGACGGCACCGCGGGTGGTCGCGGTCCAGCGAACTTGCATGTCGCCCACATTCGAGACGTTCAAAATGTTCTCGGTGGGGTTATAACCGTGGTGCTGTGGCCCGCGGCGAAACTGCGACCAGTCCGTCTGTACGATGAAGGTGGTCTGCGCTGCGAGGCCACTGGTCCGACCGACACCGGTGATCCAGTGGGCGCCGGGAACGGCCGAAGCGGGGATGGTGAGACGGATGCCAGTGAATGAACCGCTGGGATTTGTGGCGGCCAGCGCCAAGTCCGTCGTGTCAAAATAGATATCCACGGCTTCGTCGGCACCGAATCCCGTGCCGCTCACAGTGACTCTATCGGTCGGTGGCCCGCTCTTCGGGATTACGGTCACCGCCGGTTGGGCGAGAGCAGCCGACGAAAGTGCCGCCATCAAAACCAGAGCTGTCGTGGCGAATAGAAGCAAGTGTGCTTGTACCCGCGCGTTCCGGGTAGAGCGTGTGCAAGTAGGTGCTGGCATCGCAATAGGTCTTCTAACAGCGTGCCATTTGGCGACTTCATTCCCGCCACAAAACCGGGCCCGCCGTTGATTGGTTTCCATTGTATCCCAGCGGGAGGGTCCGGGAACAGGTTTCGCGCCAGATTTCGCTTGCTGTCCAGGCGCGCCAATGGTGCGACCGCGTCAACGCGACTTACAAGAAATATATCCGGGCCGTGCCGCGGGAACTGTTCGCTGTCGAGCGCTTGCACCTGAAACCGTTGCCGGCGTGGATTCCCGAAGTGTACCGTCTGCACCAGCGCACGGTAGACGTGGAAGGATATGTCTCGGTGAACTCCATTCGCTACTCCGTTCCGGTCTCCTGGATTGGGCGGAGGGTGGAGGTGCGCGAGACCCGAGACAAGGTCGAGATCGAACTGGATGCGAGCCAAGGCGCTCGGTGCCGAGGCCGCTTCACTCAGGATTAGCGACTAGAGAGAAGTGAACGAGTAAGATTTCGAGCTGGTGCGGATGAGAGGACTTGAACCTCCACTCCCTTGAGAGAACTGGAACCTGAATCTGCGTGAGCTTTCGGTGATTCACCGGCCAACGACGCACGCGACAGGTTCCAGCGTTCACCATCGTCGATTCCGTTCACAATTGCCAACGGGTGGACCCGGTTAGCGGCGGCTGGATTTCTGCACCATGGCGTTGATGATATTGTCATTCACGCCGGCTTCCTTCAACCGGATCAGGTCCTGGGTCTCGGTGTTGAAGTTGGTCGCGGAGGTGGCGATCTTGCTCAGGATGATCTCTTCGGAGAGTCTGGCCTTCTGCATTTGGACGATGTCATCGTTGGTGAGCACGGTGCCGGGGCCCGAACTGCGATCCGCCGCACTTTCCACGGGCATGCCGGCTACGGTTCGCGGCTGGGGTTCTTCGATGCGGGCGTCGCCGTTGACGTAGGCGGTGGATTCGGTCCCTTTCTCGAAGGTCACGTCCTTACCTTTTACCCACACCAGGATGGGAGACGCCGCGATAGTGGCGGCTACACGGGCGCCGCTCATATCATTTGGGCCCTTTTCGGGAGTGGCGCGCAAGGGTATGGGCCGGCCATCGGTGAGCCGCACGGAATCGATGCTGAGTTCGAGCGCACCCGCCCGTCCGAAGCGGCGCTTGGTTTCCACTTTGGTGACGCGGCCGAGGGCGACGGCACCTTTCGGGATGACTACGTAACTCTGGTTGATGACGGGTTCGGTGACTTCGAAATCCACGGTTTCGCCCACGTGCGCGTTGGCGGAGGAGACGGTGCGGTTGAGGCGAAGGCGGACCGGCGTGCCGTCCTGGAGGGACCTCGGTACCTGGGCGGCGGCGGCATGGACGAGGAAAAGAGCAAGGGCGAGACGCATGATGGAATCCTCTCGAAGGCCAGAATAGCACGCAATCCAGCCGCGCACCCGAACATTGATTGATCAGCCCTGATTCCAATTGATCCCAGATGAGCCCAGATGACCCAGTTCGGTTAGAAATCCGTAATACCGTAATGACTAGGTAAGTCATTTAACATCATACACATAGACCTACAACTATCACACTCGCGCAGCCGCAAGAAAGCTGACGCCAGCGGCCCAGCGCGGAGAGCGACGACGAGTTTTCCAAGCCGTAGGAAAGGGCACGTCCTCGGCCAGCCGCCGCCCATAGTGGGCCCTTCCACCCCAGCCGCTTGATCATGCAAACGGTCTACCAACCGGCCCCTTCCAGTTCGATTTACACGAAGGCGCGCGTCTCCTGACTCGCCATTGAGTCACCGGAACTTAACCTACATCGGCAAACCGTACGGCAACCGGAAGCGAGATCTGCGCAGAAAGCCCGTATTCTGC
>PKYZ01000231.1 GCA_003132865.1 Bryobacterales bacterium | reverse complement strand
ACCACCCAGGGGCTGCGCGACCGCGCTATCACCGCGCCGTGCTCCGCGCGGCGGTGCGCCCTGCAGGCGGTCCGCGGTGGCGGCGCTCACCGATGGGCGCGCCCTTCGGGCGCATTCACGCCGGAGGCGACGGTCGCCGCAGGACACGCGAATTCGCCGGACCTGTCGGTATAGCACTTGCGACATCATCCGCACGTCGGCCATCCGCACGTCGGCGGTCGCGGCGACGGGCAACGGGCGGCTGGCGCCGGGACGGGCCGCCGGCATCGGGCTGCGCGAAGAGTATGCAGTCCGCGCGGCCAACGGCGGGCGCTTCGATGGCCCGACTGAGACGACACCAAGACCCTCTAGACCGTCCTCTTGGCAGCTTTCCTCACGTCGGCTTCGGTATCGACATGAATCACATCCCTACTCGCCCTTGCTGGTCCGCGTACCTCTTGGCCGCCGCGAGATCTTGGCGCAGCTCCGATGCCGTGCGACGCGGACCGTAGCCGGGGGTATCGCGCTGGATGCGCCACCCCTCCTTCAGCGGGCCTGCGTCCACCGTATCGAAGCCAAACTGGTTGAGTAGACGAGTGACCGCGGCCTTGGCCCCTTCGTCGTCGCCGGCGATGACCAGCGCGCGACGATTCTTTGTGCCAGCCGGCTGCCCGTCGGTGGTGAGCGCAGCGGCATAGATATGGTTGAAAGCCTTGACGACCTTCGAGGTCGGCAGGTGCGCCTGCAAGAGTTCGGAAGTGGTGGTCGACTCATTGTCGAGCTCGGGGATGTGGCCGTCGCGTTCAGGGTAGTAGTTGTTCGTGTCGATCACAATCTTGCCTGCCAGAGGCTCGACCGGAACCGCCCGGTAGTTCTTGAGCGGCACCGAGACGACGACAATGTCTCCAGCCCTTGCCGCTTCGACGACGGTCGCCGCGCGGGCTCTTGGTCCGAGCTCTGATACGAGCGCGGACAAGGTCTCTGGCCCGCGCGAATTGCTGATCACGACGTCGCAGCCGTTTGCCACCGCAAGTCGCGCGATCTGGCTGCCGATGTGTCCGGCACCGATGAGTCCGATGGTAGTCATAGCTATTAATTATGATCCTCCAGTGCTGTTACGTCGAGCAAAGCGGAGCAAACGCCCTGCTGGCGCCGGAGCTGGCGGCCGGCATCAAGCTGCGCGAAGCGCCAGCCGTGCTCCTGGGCTGTGCGCTGCGCCGGTCCGACGTGGCGGCGCTCACCGATGGGCGCTGTTCGGGCGGATTCAAGCCGGAGGCGACAGTCGCCGCACGGCGTGCGGATGCGTGGAAGCCGTCGGTGTGGTGTGCCCGACGAGCCGACCAGCCACGAAATGCGAGTTGGACGGCCAGTTGACGTGGAGCGGACTTATCAGGACTTACCGTGGATAGCAGCCCTGAGAAGGCTGGCGGCGGTTCCTGGCGCAAAAGCGTCGGGGGGGGCGAGTCGTTACTTCAGCAAAGGAGGTGTCGGGCTCCTTGGAAGTGATCGAGCCGGAAGGTCGTGCCCAACGTGCTGTTCCAAATCTTGAAGATTGTGGAACGGGCGGGCCAGGGCAGGCTAAGATTTCAGTTTCAAGCCGCAAGGCTGATTGATCGTCGGCGAATTTTTTGGAACGGCCAAGGGCCGAGTCGAACGGAAGGCAAGAAACTGGATTTTGGCGGGGGACGCTTGGTGGGAACCGCCTCGCAGTTCTAGTGGAAGAGGTGCAGGGTGGGGAGCGAGAATAGCTTTATATGAGAGAACCGTGGCAGTGGCAGGAAGAGGACATTCAGTCGCTGATTCGTGAGCAACGGAAAGAAGACCTGCGACTTGAATACAAGAAATCCGACGCACTTTCGAAAAGTGATGCCGTAAAGAAGGAAATAACCAAGGATGTCTCCGCGATGGCTAACTCGGCAGGCGGCGTCATCGTCTACGGAATTGATGAGCAGAGGAAGTCGAATGGCCCAATCCGGCTCGATGGTGGTATCGATCCGAATGAAATCTCTGGGGAATGGCTGGAGCAGGTGATCGACTCCGGCATTCAACGGAGAATCGACGGAGTCAGGGTCAAGACGTTGAAAATGACGGACACCGGAAGGTTCGTGTACTTGGTCTACATTCCCCAAAGCAGCCGGGCTCCACATATGGCTGTGGATCATCGCTACTATAAGCGGCTGGGAACTACGACAGCAATGATGGAGGAGTATGAGGTTCGGGATGTGGGGCGCCGACTAGAATCACCAGACTTGCATCTTGACCTCAGCGTGAGGCAGGTCGTCGGGTCCGGCCTTGTCCTGTTTGCGCCCAGCATAAGCAATAGTTCCCCGGAGCCGGCCCTCTACGCAACATGCCGGCTATATCTCGACGCCGATTCAGGTCCGGACGTGTTTCTGCAGCCCGACGGCTATTGGCCAATAACTGAGGACACTAATTTGCTCTGGAATGAGTGCAGGATTTCTTTCCACGTCGCTCGGTATTCCTGGTCTGTTCCAAAGCAACACCCTATTTTGGAGGGAGAGCAATATCCGCTGCCCTCCCTTCAGGCGAAGGTCAAGGCAGACTCCCGAGGAATGCTGGTGCCTTGCGAGTACCGCATCGGATGGGAGCTTCGAGCACCTAAAGCGATACCGAAGCTTCAGGGCCTCAAGTTGAGCGTAGATCAGGCCGGCGTTCGCATTGAGGGACGGATCTACACGCTCACGAGACCCTGACTCCCTCCGTCGACGCCTTCCAAAACTTTCCAACAGTGCGACCACTTCGTTGTACTGGTGTGGCTGGGGATGCAAGCGGAGCCCAGCGGATGGCAAGGGCGTTCCTAAACCTTGAAGTTTTGGAGCGGGGGCGTCCGTTTTGGGGTTTGAAATCATTCCTGGTAAACGAAGGTCACAGAAATAGGCTGGGTTAACAGCCAACGCCCGGCGGCGCCGGCGAGGGCAGCCCCACCTCATCTCCCAGAAGCGGACTTCAGGCCAACAACACCGTCTGTGCAGGAATTCCAGTCCAATGTCCGAGTAACGCGTGATCCCCCCAGAGCACTCGGAGTCAGCATACACAAGCCGACTTGCTGTTCCGTGTCCATCCAAGTTCCGCCATGTGCGCCAGTTTGTCACAGGACAGGGCCGGCCCGCAGTCGCGCCGGTCTCCAAAAACCAAAGGCAAGAGCCAGTCGGCTCTAAACAATCAGCTTACGGCACTGGACAACCAAGTCAATCCAGTCTGTCTGCAGCGTCATCTTCTCTTCGGCGCTGCCGTCGCCTTGGCGTGCTGCCCCTGCGGCCGAAACGAAACGGGCTGCCATGGCTACTTGCGCTTCGGTCAAAGGTTCGCCGGATTGGTCTGCCTGGATGATGGCATCAAGTTCGGCATCGACATCCAACTCGGACGGAAGGTCGAATACGGCTGCGAAAAGGCGGGGGTCTACCAAATCCCCCCATAGCTCGCGCATGCGTGCAGAAATTTCAACGATTCTCCCGGAGAGTGGCGCCGTCTTCGGAAGCATTTTGTAAACGGACACGACCAAATCTGTTTGGGCTCCATCGTCCATTTCAGTGGCCTTGCGCCAGGCACGGAACTCTCGTTGTTGACGCTCGAACTCTTCTAGGAGCCGATCCTCTTTCGCCATAACTCGCCTCACCAGCCATTATTGCAGGCCAAAGTTGAAACTTGGTGCGAACAGGGGGACTTGAACCGTGGGACTGCATCTTCTAGCACTTCAAGGCGCGGCGAGGACCATCTTGGACCTGTTGTGTCGGAGAATAGAGAGGAGATCTCAGCTCGTCGGCATCACAACTCGAACTGCGGCAAATGGACCAGGAAACCCAAGCATCGCTTCAAGAATACCGCCAACGTTGGGCGGCCGATTTGAATGAACTCCGGCAGAACGGGTTGATGGACGAAGGCGCATTCCTCAGCTTTGCCAGAGACCGAGGAGTTTCAGTCGCAGGCGTCGTGACGGGAGAACCAGGGGAGTACCACCGACGGGGTTGGCTCCCAGGTGACGGGTCAAACGCCGGTGACAAGCCGCTATTTCATCCTTTTCGCTTTTACGCCCTCGATCGGCTCGTTCGTTGTGAGGAGACGATGGCTGCGTTGAAAAGACACTGCCCCGGATTCCAGGATGATGATGACTTGTGCGCCCGGTCGGCCACCTGGAACGAAGTCGTGGATCTGGCGGTGCTCTTGGAGCCGATCTACTGGCCGTTGATCGCAGACAAGATGGTGTTCTGGGGTGGAAGTCCACCGCATGAGATCAAAGCACGTTTTGGTGCCTATCACCAAAAAGTGATGGGCTTGCTTAAAGCGCTGGACAGCGACCACTGGAAAGCACTTCACGCGCAATTGCGCAGGGATACTGCCTCGCTGGACGACAATCCGGATTTATACGTCCTGCTGCGTGTGTCGAAATGGGATCAACGCGAGAAACTGAAAGGCTTGATCTCCGGCGCCCTCTGGATGCGGCATATGGCCGAAGTCATCCGGCGAGGTTTCGAGGAGGCCCAGCAAGTGCAATGGCCCGAAGAATACGAATCTTTTGCCGAGTGGTTCCCGACTGGTCTAAAACTGACATTCGGCTCTGAACGCCCACTCGACGACGTACTGGGAACGAAACCCTACGTTGCCTATAATTTCGGTCTCTTTACCGGAAGTCTGGTGCGATGGTATGTGGAAGGGGAAACGGAATACTCCGCCATCTTTCAGATCCTGAAGGACCCTGCCAAACTGGGGATTGAGACGGTCAATCTCCAGGGCGTGCTCGCGAAGGAACGCGACAATATCGCGCTCAAGCTCGGGCACTGGCTGGAAGAGGACAAGACCCTCAGACGGTTCAGCATCATTTCCTTCGATCTCGACGTGTCGGCCAATTCCAAGACGATCGAGCGCCAAGTCACGAACGCCAGCATCGTCGGCTATATCGCGGCCCACAAACCTGACTTTGAAATTGCCAATTTCACACCGGCCGAACTCGGGGAGATTGCCGCCGGCATCGACGAGAGCCACGGCTTCCCAGGGGCTCCTCTTCGCAATGCACCCTGGACAGGCGTAAAGACTGGAGGCGAATTCGAGGCGCGGTATCGAAAATTAACCGTCTCAAAGCGGTCGGCAATCAAAGGGAAGGAATGGGGCAGTGCTCTGGCACAATATGCCGTTGCGCGCCCCCACCGCGCCGACAACGGCGAGTTGCGACCGCTGATTCACGAGGTCCAAATCGCTCTGCAAACCAGGATCGCTCACTACGATCTGGAAAAGGAGTATTTCGGCTTCCAGCCGCAGACCTTCAAACGCGTGCGTCGGACGCCCTATCCGCCGTACATTTCAGGGAGCGAATAAGACATCCAATCGCACCAATTGCGCTCACAAGAACGCGTGTGGAGGAGCCCTGTGGGTTCCGGAGGCGAGCGGCACAACAAAAGTCTTACTCAGCTCTCCAATCGACGGATTTCTACGTCGATCGCTTGAATCGTTGCGATTAAATTCAGGAACGATAAACCCGCTTGCATCAGCCAGCAGCCCAGGTCGCATTGTTCGGCGACTCGTACACTGGCCCCAAACGGCGATCTGGGAAGCGTGCGCCTACTGCCACGGTTGTGGCTCTGGGGAAGACGTTCGGGGTTAGCGGTTCCGGTGCGACCGACACCCTGTTCCCAGGCTATCGCACCTATTCCGCGCGCGCGAGCGGCGTAATCTTCACGCGATAGGGCCGCTTGAATCTGGTCTGGCGGCTACTTGCCGGCCGCACGCTTCGGCTGCGGGCGCAGAGCGTTGGTCTTCCGCCACGCCTCCCAATCCTTGCTCACCGCTTTGACCATCTCCTCGGCGGGCCGGCGCGAGCCAGCCGCTGGGACCCGGCCAGTCGGAAACATTCGAGAATGGCTTCCGGAGGGCCGGGCTAACAACGGCATTAGAACCATTATCGCTAGGCAAATAACGCGGTGTCGCGGCCTCTCTCGTTGAGATTCTCGGAAGCCCCACTATTCGTCCGCCTGCGACACTGATCGTTATGCCGGTCGTGGGCTTCACCTCTATGGTGTGGCGCAGAACGGTGTCAGCAGGTCTGCGCGCCTAACGGGATTGCTGGATCTTGCCGCCTTTAGCCGAGGCCATCAGCTTGACCAGTTCCTCGGTGACCTTAGGTTCGAGTCCCTCGGTGTGTCCCTTGCTAACGCGGACGACGTCGGCGACGACCAGTCCGTCCCTGCACTCCGGATAGGTGTAGACCTCGGCCTTGCCGGGTGCCGGCAGGAGCCCCCAGGACGGATTGGGCGGATTCTGGCGGGTGCTGTCATAGACATAGCCGGTCTGGGTGTCGGCGATCTCCTCGGCTTGGCGCCGCGGGCCGCAATGGTATTTCGCGGCCCAGGCCGACGTCTCGGGTATGCCTTTGTCATCCATTTCGCGCTCGCCGGTCTCGAAGATGAACGAGAAATCGCTGGCGGGAGGCTCGCGCAAGGCCGCCACAGCCGCCGCAAAACCAGGCGGCGGGCCGCTTGGCGTGCCGGCAGCACCCGGGGTCCCCGCGCGAGCGGGACCAAAATTCGGGGCGCGGCCCGGGCTGCCGCCCAAGCGGCCGCCGGACAGGCTGAGCCAACCGTCGACCCTGTTCTTAAAGAAGTCCGTGCGCACTAGCCGATTCGAGGTCATGCCGCCCTGGGAGTGCCCGACCAGCCAGAAAGCCCTGATATTCTCTTTGCCGATTTGCTCGACGACGAAGCTGACGATGTTCTGCAGGTACTCGTCGTCGGCCGCCGACCAAACTTTCGTCGGGGAGTTCGGAGTAGCAATAACTAGGCGGTACCTGTCCGTGTAGTCCATGATCGGAAAATAATGGCGCTGCCAGTTTCCGTATGAGCCGGCGCCATGGAGGCTGAGGATGAAGGTGACTTTCTCGCCCGGCTTCAGATCGCACGGGTAATCGAGAAAGTAGGTGCGACGGGTCTTCATCTCGACTACAGGTCCGGGGTTGATCACCCTGTCCGCCGAGCAGTCCTTGTCGGGACAATGCAATACCGGCGGTGTGGAGCAAATCGCCCCCGCGAACTGGAATGGTTGCTGGGCGTTCACAGATTGCGTGAACGCCAGTACGCTAATCGAGGCCAGCAGTCGAATCACATTCGAAGACTGTTTCATAAGGTCCTCTTCTGATTTGACGCATCGTGCTGCCATTTTTCAGGTAGCGCCCTTCTCGCGAAAACCAGGGCAGATACCCCCGGCCCTGTTGCCAGCCAGCGGCGGTCACGCGAGCGCCTTTGGCATCACATTCCCGGCCACATCGGTCAGCCGGAAGTGACGGCCCTGGAACTTGAAGGTCAGCCGTTTGTGATCCACACCCAGGCAATGCAGGATGGTGGCCTGCAGATCGTGCACGTGCACCGGGTCGGAAACCACGTTATAGCAGTAGTCGTCGGTCTCGCCTATGGTGATCCCGCGCTTGATGCCGCCGCCTGCCATCCATAGGCTGAAGCAGCGTGGATGATGGTCCCGGCCGTAGTTGGCTTCGGTGAGCT
The DNA here is from genome assembly GCA_003132865.1 of Bryobacterales bacterium. Next base: position 35,628 of record PKYZ01000231.1, on the reverse strand, counting down.
TGCCCTGGCAATATACCGTGCGGCCGAATTCGCCTCCCCAGATGACTAGCGTGTCGTCCAGCATGCCGCGCTGTTTCAGATCTAGGATCAGCGCGGCGGACGCCTGGTCGGTGCCCTTGCACTGCAATGAAAGGTCGCGCGGCAGATCCGAGTGCTGGTCCCATCCGCGATGATAGAGTTGCACGAAACGCACGTTGCGTTCGGCCAGGCGGCGCGCCAGCAGGCAATTGGCGGCGTACGTGCCGGGCTTGCGGGAATCCGCGCCATACATCTCGAAGATGTGGTCGGGCTCCTTCGATAGATCCATCAGGTCCGGCACGGAGGTCTGCATGCGGTAGGCCATCTCGTATTGCGCAACGCGCGTCTCGATTTCCGGGTCGCCGTAAACCTGCGCCTGCAGATCGTTCAGACTGGCAATGGCATCCAGCATGCGCCGGCGGGTGGCCTTGTCGATGCCGGGAGGGTCGGCCAGGTAAAGCACCGGATCGCTGCCGGCGCGGAAGCGCACACCCTGGTGATTGGAGGGTAGGAACCCACTGCCCCACAGGCGCGAGAATAGCGGCTGGTCCACATTCAGCGCATTCGCTTGCGAGATGAGCACCACGAACGCCGGCAGGTTCTGATTTTCGCTGCCNNTCATGGTCTTGATGAGGCAGATATCGTCCACGATCTGACCGTGATGCGGCAGAAGCTCGCTGAGCCATGTGCCCGTTTCGCCGTGTTGCGCGAATTTGAAGATAGACGCCGCCACCGGCAGTGAGCTCTGCCCTGAGGTCATGCCGGTAATGCGTTGGCCCATGCGCACCGAGCCCGGCAGTTCGGCGCCCTGCTGCGTCGCCAACTTGGGCTTGTAGTCGAACAGGTCCATCTGAGAGGGCGCGCCCGACTGGTGCAGATAGATGACGCGCTTGGCTTTCGGCGCGAAATGCGGCAAGCCGGCCAAGCCGCCCGTCTGCGGGTCGATCGCGGCGTTATCGGCAAACAACCGGGCGTCCATCAACGAAGCCAGCGCCGCGATGCCGATGCCGGTGCTGGTTCGCGCAAAGAAATGCCGGCGGGTCAGCGCCAGTCCGAAATCGTCGTGCGGGTCCATCGTCTATTCCTTGGTAATGGTCTCGTCCAGGTTCAGGATTACGCCGGCCACGGTGGTCCAGGCGGCCAGCTCGCTGGAGTCGAGCTTCGCATCGGCCGGCGATTCGCCGACCTGCAACAGCTTGCGCGCCGCGTCCGTGTCGCGGCGGTATTGCGCCAATTCCTGCCGCGCGATATCTTGCAGCACACGCACTTCCTTCGCGTCGGGTTTGCGTGCCGTGACCAGGCGGAATCCGAAGCGGATCCGGCTGCCTGGGTCCTTGCCGCCTTCGGTGAGTATGCGCCCGGCCAGCGCGCGCGCCGCCTCCACGTAGGTCGGATCGTTCAGCAGCACCAGCGCCTGCAGCGGCGTGTTAGTAAGGGTGCGCCGAGCGGTGCATTTTTCGCGATCGGGCGCATCGAACGTGCCCAGCGACGCCGGCGGCACAGTGCGTTTCCAGAACGTATACATGCTGCGGCGGTAGAGGTCCTTGCCGTGGCTCTGCACGTACGTCTGCGCGGAGTACACGTCGCCGTACGCCATCTCTTCCCAAAGCCCCTTGGATTGATACGGAAAAACGCTGGGGCCACCCACGCTGCCGTCCAGCAGCCCGCTGACGCTCAGGGCGTTGTCGCGCACTACCTCGGCGGGTAGGCGGAAACGGGGGCCGCGTGCCAGCAGGCGGTTTTCAGGATCCTTTTCCAGAACTTCCGGCGTCACGCGGGAGTCCTGGCGATATGCCGCGGATGTGACGATCAGTCTCTGCATGGCCCGAATATCCCAGCCGGTGCGGATGAATTCGGTGGCCAGCCAGTCGAGCAATTCCGGATGTACCGGGGCTTCGCCCTGCGAGCCAAAATCCTCTGGGGTTTTGACGATCCCGTGGCCGAAATACATCTGCCAATAGCGGTTGACTGCCACGCGCGCGGTGAGCGGGTTCGTAGGACCGACCAGCCATTTGGCCAGTCCCAGGCGGTTGGCAGGCAGATCGTTCCCGAGTTGTGGCAGCATGCCAGGCACGCCTGGCGTGACCTTCTCGGTGTGGTTACGATAGTCGCCGCGCGCCAGGATGTACGTGTCGCGTGGCACGATCATCTCTTGCATCACCATGGAGCTGGGCACACTCCAGTCGAGATCTTCCTTGCGCGCCAGGGCTCGCTTCTGGCTGGCGAACGCAGCGCGGAGAGGCTCGGGCGCGTCGTGCGCCAGGAAGTACTCGCGCAGTTTCTTCTTCTGATCCTTGGAGCGTTGCGCGGCTGGCAGGAACAGCGTCGCACGCGCGGGCTGGTCCTCGGCGAGTTGCACGATTTCGGCGGGCGCCAGCGCGCGGCCGTAGATGCGAACATCGTCCAGGCGGCCCTTGAACGCATTGCCGAGTTGCTTATTGCCGATTTCGAGCGGGGCCGAGGTGCTGGTGGAACCCGTGAGGCCATCGTGCACCGTCGCGATTTCCGCTGGCTGGCCGTCCACGAATAGCTTGATTCCGGCAGCCTTCCCCGAGCCGTCGTAAACTATGCTCAAGTGAAAGAAGTCCCCTTGGATCAGCGGCTCCTTCGTGCGCACTTCGATGGCGTCGTCCGGCCAGTGATGCGTCAACCGGAACGTCAGACGCGCGCCCCGCTTCAGCCGCGGCAGAACCACGGTGTCTTCCAACGCTAGCTCGATGCCGCGACGCTCGTCAGGACCGCTGATTTTCTGCAACACCGCGTTCTCATCCTTGGCGTTCGACTCCACCCAGAGCGCGAGGGAGAAAGCGTCGCCGCGATTGAAATTCGCGACGTTCCCGAATGAGATGTGCGCCCGTCCTTCGAACTCCGCGCACTTCGCCACAGGGCCGTCGCTGAAAGCAGGCGTTCCGCTGAGAATGCGCCCGTCCTGATAATGGCCTGAGCGGTCCGCAAAGTTCCCATCCATCTCGTAATGCGCCAACAGTCCTTCGTGGCTGGGTGCGGGAATAGTGTCCAGCTTGGTTTTCTCCCATTCGGACACCAGCGGCGCGACCTCTTCGTAATCCAGGATCGTGGCGGTGGTCTCGAGCGTGCTCTTGACCTCCGCCAGTTCTGCGGCCTGCTGCGGCGACGGAATCTGCACGAACGGCTTGGCGTTGCCTTCGCGCCCGTCCAGGCCCTTCTCCGGAATGGTGTTGAAGAAGGCAAAGAAGCGGTAGAAATCGCGCTGCTTGATGGGATCGTACTTGTGATCGTGACAGCGCGCGCAACCCAGTGTCATGCCCATCCAGGTGGTGCTGGTGGCCTCCACGCGATCAACCACGTACTCGACCTGATACTCCTCCGGGATCGCGCCGCCTTCGAAGTTGATCATGTGGTTGCGATTGAAACCCGTGGCGATCCGCTGCTCCAGCGAGGCGTCGGGCAGCAGGTCACCGGCCAGTTGCTCGATGGTGAACTCGTCGAAGGGCATGTTGCGATTGAACGCATCGATCGTCCAGTCGCGCCAGTGCCACATCTCGCGATGGCTGTCGATATGGTAGCCGTGCGTGTCGGCGTAACGTGCCAGGTCGAGCCACTGCATAGCCATGCGCTCGCCATAGTGCGGCGAATGGAGCAGGCGGTCCACCACTTTTTCGTAAGCGCCGGGCGACCGGTCGGCGAGGAATGCATCGACTTCGGCGGGCGTGGGCGGCAGTCCCGTCAGGTCGAGGCTGACGCGCCGCAGCAGAGTGGCGCGGTCCGCTTCGGGCGATGGCCGCAAGCCCTCGCGCTCCAAGCGGGCCAGAATGAAATGGTCAATCGGATTGCGCGGCCATGACGCGTTCCGCACGTGCGGCGCCTCCGGCCGCTTCGGGGGAACATAAGCCCAATGCATTTCCCACCTGGCGCCATGGTCGATCCACTTACGGATGAGATCGATCTGCTGGTCCGTCAGAGTGCGCTCGGAGTAGGGGGGCGGCATGCGCTGCTGCTTCTCCTTTGCGCTGATGCGCTGATAGAGACGGCTGGCCGCGGCATCTCCGGCAATGATGATGGGATGGCCAGCGCGGTCGGCGAACATGCCTTCCTTGATGTCCAGGCGCAGGCTCGCCATCCGCTGTTTTTCGTCGGGGCCGTGGCAGGCGAAGCAATTATCGGAGAGGATGGGGCGGATATCGCGGTCGAAATCCACTCCGGCGGGCGCGGCAGCGAGCGCCAGCCTGGCGATTGCACATAGCACCAGACCTCGAAAATTCACGGTCCCTCCACCGAAATGAACGTCGATGCGGCCAATCTTAGCACAGGCGCGCGGAATCAGCAGGCCGCTGAGCCGCGACCGCCTCTCACGATCTCTTGTGTGATCCGCAGCGGCACCGGCCGGACGTTGCTACTATTATCGCTAGCTACCTGCGCTTCGCCCGCACTTTGATCGGCGAAGTGAATTGACGGGTTGAGCCGTAAGGTTCGTTGCCTATCCCGCCAAGCGCCGTATGCGGCGCCGCACTCGGGCCTCGCCGAACATGAAGAGATGAGCTACGGGCATGTCCAGCCCTTTCGCCAACAATTCCAGCGTTTCAAACGAAGGTGCGTTGACCCCGCGTTCGATCAAGCTCAGAAAGTCCACCGAGATGCCCACAAGTTCTGCAAACTGTTCCTGCGTGAGTCGCCGCTGCTGCCGGATCGACAGCAAGCGTTGTCCGAATTGTTTGCGAAGGCCCACGGGCAGGTGGCGCACCCTTCTAAGGCAGGCGCTCCCGAACGCGCCGGACATCTCCGCCACCCAGGGGCGGCGCGCCCGCGCCATCATCGCCGTGCTGCTCGGCTGCGCCCTGCGCCCTTCCGCGGTGGCGGCGCTCACCGATGGGCGTTGTTCGGGCGGATTCACGCCGAAGGCGACGGTCGCCGCACGGCGTTCGAATCCGCCGGGGCTGTCGGCGTAGTGCCTGCGATCTCGGACCGTGTTTCCTCGCGCGCCCTGTGGGTTCTCGGCGCGGCGGAGCGTGGCGGGTGGTGCCGTCCGCCCGAGTGCGTCAAGCTCGGGCGAAAACAGGGCTGAAAGGCTTGCGCCGACAGGGAACGGGTCACGCTCGCACGCAGATCCCCATCCGCCCCCTGGCGGTCGCGACGACGGACAACGCGCTGCTGGCGCCGGAACCGGCGGCCGGCAGGCACAAACGCTCCCGAACCCCCGCGGACATCACGACCACCAAGGGTACGCCGGCCCGCGGTGGCGGCGCTCACGATGGGCGCTGTTCGGGCGGATTTACGCCGGAGGCGACGGCCGCCGCACGGCGCGCGGATGCGCCGAAGTTGTCGGCCCTTCCTCGCGCGCCTTGCGGGTTCTCGGCGCGGCGGGGGTGGCGGTGGGACAGCCACCGCCCGAGTGCGGGCGAACCGTTTGAACCGGACGCGATCGACTGGAGTGGCATGCGAGCTTTGTCCGAGTGGCCGACCAACCGGACAGAAGCCTGATCCGGCAGGCACGCGGATCTTGGGCTAGCAGCTTCTGCCCTATGATGGTGAGGGACATACCTGTATCGATGAGATTTGTGTGGCTGGCAGTGGATTCTGACTCAAGTCGCTTGTGCCTCACTGTGCATCGACCTTGGCCCGCCACTCGGTCGCCTTTGAAGGCTTGGACCACTGCACGTACAAAGCGACAATCTGATCCCCGGATGAGCGCACCCACCTGATCTGATTGGCGGGCATCTGTGCGGCGTGTTGCTTCAAGCCCTTGTAGCCACTCACCAGCAAAGGCTCGGCTTCGGAGAACCGTCGTTGGCCGGCCAAGGCTGCTCCCAGAAAAGCCTGTGCGCGGAAGCGTTCCCAACCATTCGCGTCCGTCTTTTCCCGGAACGCTAGAGCCTGGCGCAATAGAGGTTCCGCCTCCTCGAATTTGCGCTGCTTGGTCAGGTTCTGGCCGAGAAGTTCGCCAACATTGGCAGCGTCGGATTCCTCGTCGGCGCCCAGGTGGCGATAGCCCTGGAGCGCGCCTTGCCAGACCTGCTCGGCGCGCGACAGGTCTCCCTGTGAGTCGTAAGCCCATCCGAGCGCGACCTGCGCGGATAGCGAGCGCCAATGTGCAGGCCCAAGGGTCTCGCTAAAATCTTGCGCAGTCTTCTCCAGCAAAGACGCCGCCTGGGCGGACTTGCCTTCTTCCGTGTAGATTTGGCCGAGTAGCCGCGCGGTCATTAAAGTGTCCGGATGCCGGGGGCCTTTCACCCGCTGCATCACGGTGAGTCCCTCAGCGCACACTTTTTCGGCCTGAGGGTATTTACCTTCTCCGAACAGGACCCGCACCAGACCGAACGTCTCGCGCTGCGTGTGAGGGTGGTCCGGGCCATAGACGCGACGGCAGCTTTCCAGCGCCTTGGTAAGCAGGGCGTCGGCCTCGGCATATTTCGCCTGGTAAATGTACAGAGCGGCGAGGGTCTCGATGGTATACAGCGTTTGAAGGTCATCATAGCCAAGGCGGTGGATCTGGAACTCGAGGGCCTTCTTAAGGAGGGGCTCGGCCTGCGCGTAGTGAAGCATGTTGAGATGGTCCAGACCGAGGTCCTGCATGGCGTGCGCGATGCGTGGATCTTCCGGAGCCAGCTTGCGGGATTCGACATCGAAGACCGTCTTCATCATGTCCAGAGCCTCGGCGTACCTCCCTTGATCGGTAACGATGTAGCTGAGCTCCTGCAGAATCTCGGCGGTTTCCAAATCGCCGGCGCCGCGGTGAACCCGGCTCAGTTCATACGCCCGGCGCATTTGCCGCTCGGCTTCAGTCCCGAGCCCAAGATGCCGATAGGTATTGGCGATGGTCCGACGAATCGCGGATTCGACCAGCGGCTGGCTCGCAAACCTTTTCCCCACCTGCGCCGCGGCCCGATCCAGCAGCACCCGCACCTTGATATCCGGATCGGGTTTCTCCACGTCCGGATTGGCTTGCGACAGCAGGTCTGCCTGCAAGAACTGGTTGACGGCCCTGGACACGGCGGCCTCCGCATCCGCACGGTCACGCTGCTTCGTCGCCCGTACACCCTGCCAGATGCTGACGCCGGCTGCCAGGATGAGCACCAAAAAGAAGGCGCAGGCGGTCACCAGAGGGCCGCGATAGCGGCGCGCGAACTTGCGGGCGCGGTAAGCAACGGAAGGCGCGACCGCGGCAACCGGCTCGTTCTTCAGGTACCGCCCAATATCCGCGGCGAATTCAGAAGGAGAACCATAGCGACGCGACCGATCTTTTTCCAGAGCCTTCAGAGCGATCGAGTCCAGGTCGCCGCGAATCTGCCTGGAGAGTGCCTGCGGCTCCGTCCGGCGCTTTTGAGCCAGAGCCGTCGAGGTGGCCGGGTCCTGCGTGCGGATCTTGGTGCTTGGCTTCGGCGCGTCGTCCTCGCGCAACCTCCGCAGGAATTCGTCCACAGCGATTTTGCGCAGATCGAGGGGTGGCACACCCACCAGCAACTCGTAAAGCAGGATGCCGAGCGAGTAGACATCGGTGCGCGTGTCAATATCCTCACCCGACGAGAGGGCCTGTTCCGGGCTCATATACTCCGGAGTTCCGACGAGCGCTCCCACGCGCGTGAACATAGTGTCCGCGGTCAGCTTGTGGGTGAGCGCCTTGGCTACGCCGAAATCGATAATCTTCGGCGCCGCCCGGCCATCCACCTCGGTGACCAGAATGTTCGAAGGTTTCAGGTCGCGGTGGATGATGGCTTTCTGATGCGCATGCTGGACCCCTTCGCAGACGCGCATGAAGAGTTCCAGCCGTTCGCGCGTGTTGAGCCTGTGATTGTCGCAATAGGTTGTGATCGGAACACCCGCGACGTACTCCATCACGAAGTACGGCGTGCCCTGGGGAGTGGAGCCGGCGTCGAACACTTTAGCGATGGCGGGGTGGTCCATCAGGGCCAGAGCCTGGCGTTCGGACTCGAAGCGGGCGATCACTTCGCGGGTATTCATCCCGGCTTTGATCAGCTTAAGCGCCACGCGGCGGCGTACCGGCTCCCTTTGTTCGGCCAGCCAGACCTCGCCCATGCCGCCTTCTCCGATTTTCTGAAGGATGTGATAACGGCCGATCAGGGGCCCTGCGGTTTCAGCGGGGTCCACGGGTCGCGTGACGGCCGTGCCGCCTTCCTCGGGGCCAGAGGCGACATTAGGGTCCGGGTGTTCTTCAGCGGACACGTTGACTTCGTTCCTAAAGATTCAAGTGCACTAAAAGTATACGCTAAGCGTCCCGTGGGCCGTTTGGTCTGGATTCCTGGCGGAAAATCCCCATCGCACATCCGTGGCGGTTAGTCCTGGATCACGCGCTACTCGGAAACTGCTCAGATTTTGGTGGCAGGCCCAAGAGTCGCGATCTGGGAAGTTTCAGCCCGCCAGCCGTCCACTGGGACTCCTCCCGCGAACGCCGTCCACGGAAATAGGTACCGACAAGTCCTAGTGCAAGTCTTCGGTCCGGTGCTGCGCGTCGCAACCGCGCACAGGTCCCAGCCGAGGACTTGCAACCCAAATGCCCGCAGTCTCAGGTCGTCGTCGATCATCATCCGCATGCCCGCCATCCGCCAGCCGGCGGTCGGGCGACGGACAACGGCCTGCGGGCGCCGGAATTGCCCGCCGCCATCGCCCGCGGGAAGGGCGCGGAGTCGATCCGCGTCAGGTCCGGCAACTGGCGCATCCTCTGGCAGGCGCAGGCGCTCCTGAACACGCCGGACATCACCACCGCCGCGGGGCTGCACCGCGCCATCATCACGAGGCGCAGCGTGTCCCGCGGGTTGCTGGCGCGGCGCTTTCATTTCATTCCGCCCGCTTGACTATCTCGATCCGCCGCGTCCCCGTCAGCGCCACCGCCGCGGCTCCGAGCACAAACCCAAGTGCCAGCGCAGCCCCCATCCTTTGCCGGTCGTCGAAAGGAATGAAGCGTGCGCCCTCGGGCGTGACTTCGAGTGCGCCGCACGGTCGAGCGGAAACGCGGCCACCACCCCCGCCGCCGCCCTCACTCTCGTCCTTTTTGCCGCCACCGCCGCCGAAGGCGTAACGGACTTGGGCGGCCGGGATCAAGGTGCGACTGCCTACCACCACTGGATCGCCGTAGACGTTCGCCACGGACGCGCTGGCCGAGACGCGCTCGGCCAAGCCCTGCAACAGTTGTTGAATGTTCATGATCTCTAGTGGAGCACGCCGGGCAGACTACGGCGCGCGGGGCGCTTAATTCACCCAGGTGCGCGTCTCCAGCATTCCCGTGAATCTAGCCCGCCCTGCGTGTGCGACCGCGCCAGCACTGCACGACGAGCACCTAGGCCTAGGCCCCGCTCCCCGGCCACATCGCGTCCGGCGGCTGCTGGCGCGGCGATCCCGGGGCGTGCGCCAGGCCGCTGGGCTCATGAAGACGGGCGGCGCGGCGCCGCGCGATCGCGCGCCTCGCTGGGCAATGGTGGTGGCACGCCGGAAATGACGCGGATCGGAGTGCCATCGGGGACCCGGCGGGGCATGGTGTCCCAAAAGGGTATTGCTGAGGGTCTAAGGCCTTTCCTTTCTATTGATAAGCGCGTTTTCGAGCGCTGTCCCGAAAGGTAAAGGTTTCGGGACAGCAAGTAGCTGGAGGTTCGGCCCGCGGCCGGCTGCTGCCGAGGCGATCCGGCCATGCGGCAGGGCGCGCCCAATGGAAATATCACTGGCTTCAGCTTTTCGCCGGATTCTTCGGCGGTGCCTTCAGCGTGTCCGCCGTTTTCTCCAAACCGGAGAGCAATTGCGACAGCGTGACCCCCAGCGCCCGCGATATCAGGACCAAATTCGTAAAGCTCAGGTTGCTCTCGCCCCGTTCGACGGCGCCCATCCACGTCCGGTGAACGCCCACAATGTCGGCAAAGGCCTCCTGCGACCACCGCTTCTTGAGACGGAGTTCCCGTACCCGCTGCCCTAGCGCCAATAGGAATTCTTGCACCTTCAAAGAGTGTTGGCTTTTGCATGTGTTTGGGTCTACAGTGTTTACATAGGCATTGTTTGCATAGCGCCTTACGGGGAACATCATGCCGCAATTGATCTCACCGAAATCGGGATAAGAATGCTCCTCGACGAACTTCTGCGATTGGTACCGCAGGATACCAAAGATCGAGTCGATAACACCCGGGATCGCGCGAATCTGATCGTTCGTGAATCTCTCCGCAATGAGACTGGCCTGCGGCTGAAACGTCCAGATGCCGAAGAAGTCGTCAATGTCCGCGTTCGCCTGGTGGAAGGAATGCCGCGGACCCTTGTCCAGCGCCAGATCGAAGAGCAGCACCGGGTAGCCGCGCTCATTGCTCCTTGGCGGCACACCCTGGAGACGCTACAACGTAGTGGGGCCGAAACACTGAAGCTTTATGCGATCCTCGCTTCAGATCGCAGCGCAAACGCCCTTGTCAGGGATTCCGCGGCATCGCTCGAATCGGTACTGGACAGCGCCAACAAGCTCCTGGAACACACACACGGCTTTAGCCTAACTCAGTGGATCTTGAACGTCCACGAGGATGTACTTGGGATCTACACTTACCGGCTTCCCGAGCACTACCAGGCAACATTCGACGTCCCCAGGCCGAGGCGAATCGGTGATCCTCACATCGAGCTGTACTGGGCCGTCATCGGCCTCATCGCTCGATCGATAAATGTCGCCGTCGAAGACCTTACGGTCGTGGTTGTCGCGCACGAGCTCGCGCACGCCTTCACGCACGCAGGATTCGATATCGACGGAAGGACCTGGAATTGTTACGACTTTGCCGACAGCGAGGTCGAGGTAAAGGAAGGACTTGCCCAGTATTACGCATGGCGTGTCTGTGAACGCGCGCAATCAACATTTCCGGGTGCTCGCGATGCTTTCGAGGTACTCCTTAAACATCAGCCACCTCCGTATCATGCTCACGAACCATGGATAAAGGAGAACACTCCGGAACAAGTTCGCTGGGCTATGCTACGCAGCCGGCATGTCGGCCGAGTTGATGTCGCGCTGTTCGGTCACATGCTTGAGGAGGCCCAAACGCTCCTCGGAGGACCGGATTGACTACGCATTTTCGACCCCACGCCGGCAGCATAGCCATGCATCACCGCGCAAAGCGCTCTGTAAGCTGATAAGCGTATATCAATGCAAGCTCTGCGATCGGTTCCGGAGCAGGGACAGCTCGCCGTCGTCCGGCAGCGAAGATACGTCGTCACCGACGTCCGCCGCAGCGTGAACAGTGCCCGGATCGGCGAGAAACCGCAGCACCTGGTTAGCCTCACCTCCATCGAGGACGATGCCCTGGGCGAAGAGCTGCAGGTGATATGGGAAATCGAGCCCGGCGCACGCGCTTTCGAGAAGATGGAGCTACCCGAGCCCAAAGGCTTCGACGAGCCCGCACACCTCGGGGCGTTCCTCGACGCGGTTCGCTGGGGCGCCGCCTCCATCGCCGATACGCGCCAGCTCCAATCGCCGTTCCGCAGCGGCATCGAAATCGAAAGCTACCAGCTCGACCCGGTGGTCCGCGCCATCCAGATGCCGCGCGTCAACCTGCTCATCGCCGACGACGTGGGCCTCGGCAAAACCATCGAGTCCGGCATGGTCGTCCTCGAACTGATGCTCCGCCACCGCGCCAACCGCATCCTGGTGGTCTGCCCGTCCTCCCTACAAATCAAGTGGCGCGACGAGATGCTGGAGAAGTTCGGCCTCGACTTCGCCATCGTCGACAGCGCCCTCATCAAGCGCCTGCGCCGCGAGCGGGGCCTTTACGCCAACCCCTGGACCCACTTCCCGCGCCTCATCACCTCCATGGACTACCTGAAGCGCGAATACCCGCTACGCATGTTCCGCGAGGCCGTGGCCCACGACGGCGCGCGCCCCGGCCTGCGCGACTTCGACATCCTCATCGTCGATGAAGCCCATAATGTCGCTCCCAGCGGCACCGGTAACTTCGCCCTCGACTCGCAACGCACCCAGGCCCTCCGCGAAATCGGCAAACACTTCGAACACAAGCTCTTCCTCACCGCCACCCCGCACAACGGCTACAAGGAGAGCTTCTCCGCACTGCTGGAACTGCTCGACGACCAACGCTTCGCGCGCAGCGTCGCCCCAGATCCCGCCCAACTGCGCGCCGTCATGGTCCGTCGCCTCAAGAGCGAGATCAAGAACTGGGACGGCTCCGACAAGTTCCCGCGGCGCACCCTCGAACACATCCCGGTGGACTACACCGCCGAAGAGCAGCGCATCCACGCGCTGCTCACCCGGTATGCCCAGATTCGCGCAGACGGGTACCGCGACAACTCCGAGCGCTTCGCTACCGAGTTCGTGCTCAAGTTGCTCAAAAAGCGCCTATTCTCCTCGCCGCAGGCGTTCTTGAACACCCTCAACCGGCACCGCGCCTCGCTCCGCAAATCCGCCCGCTATGAGGCGCTCACCCGCTCCACCGGCGCCCTCGCCCGCATCTTCGAACAGGCCGAAGAGGACTACTCCGACGACGCCGAGCAGCAGGAAGCCGAACTGGAAGCCCTGGAAGCTGCCGCTCGCGCCTTCCGGCCCCCATCGGCCGCCGACACTCAGATCCTCAACGATCTTGCCGGCTGGGCGGAGCGAGCTGCCGCGCAACTCGACAGCAAGGCGGACAAGCTCGTGAAATGGCTGAAAGACGTGGTTCGCCCCAATGGCCAGTGGAACCAGGAGCGCGTCATCATCTTTACCGAGTACCGCGACACCCAGAAGTGGCTACACGACCACCTGGCCACCCGCGGCTTCAAGGAAGGCGACCGGCTGGAACTTCTCTACGGCGCGCAGGACACCGACGACCGCGAGCGCATCAAAGCCGCCTTCCAGTTCGACCCCAAGGATTCGCCGATCCGCATCCTGCTCGCGACCGACGCCGCCAGTGAAGGTATCGACCTCCAGCGCCACTGCCATCGCCTCATCCACTACGAAATCCCATGGAACCCCAACCGCCTGGAGCAGCGCAACGGCCGCATCGACCGTCACGGCCAGCGCGCCCCAGAGGTGAAGGTGTACCACTTCGTCGCATCCGGTTTCCGCGAGGAGACCGAGTTCGCCGAAGGCTCCGGTGCCTCTCTCGCGGCCGACCTCGAGTTCCTCTACCGTGCCGCCAAGAAGGTCCAGCAAATCCGTGAAGACCTGGGCAAGGTCGGCCCTGTGATCGCCGAACAGGTGGAGGAGGCCATGCTCGGCAAGCGCCGCCGCCTGGACACCGCCCGCGCCGAGCGCGAAAACGAGCCTGTCAAACGCCTGCTCCGCTTTGAGCAGAACATCCGCGAACTCTCCCGCCGCCACGCCGAGCAGCTTGACGAAACTCGCCGCGATCTCCACCTCACCCCGGCCAATATCGAGGCCGTGGTCCACATCGCGCTCGACCTCGCCCGCCAGCCGCGCCTCATCCCGGCTGCCCTGGAAGGCATCCCGCACGCCTTCGCCGTGCCCCGCTTCGCCGACCCTTCCTGGCAGCCGTGCCTCGCGGGCCTGATCCATCCCCACACCGGTCTGCAGCGCCCCATCACCTTCGACCCCGAAGCCGCTGCGGGCCGCGACGACATCGTGCTCGCCCATCTCAACCACCGGCTGGTGCAGCGTTGCCTTCGCCTCCTGCGCGCGGAGGTCTGGGCGCCCGCCGACCGCCAGAAGATCCGCCGCGTCACCGTCCGCACTGTTCCCCGCGCCGCGCTGCGCGCCCCTGCCGTGCTCGCGCACGCCCGCCTCACCGTGGTGTCAAGCGACAGCCACCGGCTGCACGAAGAGGTGATCGCCGCGGGCGGGGTCATCCAGGAAGGCCGCCTGGAGCGCTGGAACGTCACCCAGACCGCCGAGGTGCTCGCCGCCGCAGGCAACGCCGAGCCACCCGACTCCATGCGCCAGCGTCTCGCTGCTCTCTGGCCCCAGCTCACCCGCCCCCTGCTGGCCGCTCTCGAAGCCCGCGGCCGTGACCGCACGGACTCCATCCGCAAGCAGCTCGCCGACCGCGCAGAGGACGAGACAGACAAAATCACCGCGATCCTGCGCGAGTTGGAAGCTGCCATCCGCACCGAGATCGGGCGCGCACCCGATCAGCAGCTCTCCCTCTTCACCGACGCCGAGCGCGAACAGGAACAGCGCAACCGCGACTTCCTCGCCGCGCGCCTCGCCGAACTCCCCGCCGAACTCGCCCGCGAGACCGAAGCCATACGCCGCCGCTACTCTGACCCGCAGCCACGCCTGTTCCCCGTAGCCGTCACCTTCCTGGTGCCTGAAGGACTCACCTGATGTCCGCCGCCTCCGAGTACGCTGAACTGCTCAAGCTCATAGACGTATCCGGCCCGTTCCTCAGCCTGCCGGTCTTTCGCGAGGTCTTCCCGCAGGGCCTCATCAAGGACGCTCCGGACCTGACGCGCGAACTCCGCGAGATTTACACCGAATGGCGCGCCGCCCGTGCGCTCGCCCCGCACGCCGTCAGCCCCGCCCAGCGCGAGTGGCTGCGCGCCGTCCTTCTGACCCTGCTTGAATGGCCCGCCGACCTGCTCGTCGAAGACAACGCCATTCCACAAAGCCTCTCCTACTTCGTCGCCCAGCACCACGAGACCCTGCGCCCTGACGCCGCGCTCATGGAAAACGGCAAGCCGCGCCTGCTCATCAGCCTGCTCCCACCAGCCCAACAGCCCGACCGGCGCCCGCCTTCGACTACCTGGAACGCCACCTGCGCCGCGCGCATGGCGGAGTTGTTGCACGCCACCCGCGTCCCCCTCGGCCTGGTTACCAACGGCGAACGCTTCACCCTCGTGTACGCCGAGCCGGGCCAGCCCACAGGCTTCGCCGACTTCCACGCGGAGCTGTGGTTCGACGAGCGCCTCACCCTGCGCGCCTTCCGCGACTTCCTCTCCGCGGGCGCCCTTTTCAACCGTCCGCCCGAGCAAACCCTCGGCGCCCTTTACCGCCGCAGCCTCGAGAACCAGCAGGAAGTCTCCACCACGCTCGGCCGCCAGGTGCGCCGCGCCGTCGAGATGTTCGTTGCCGCGCTCGACCGCGCCGATCGCGAAAGCGGACGCGCGCTTCTGCAAGGTCTCGCCGGAGAGCAAATCTATGAGGCCGCGCTCTCTTTGATGATGCGGCTGGTCTTCCTCTTCTTCGCCGAAGAGCGTGACCTGCTGCCCATCACCAACCCGGTCTATCGCGAGAACTACGCCGTCTCTACCCTGCACGACCAGCTTCGCGAGGCCGCCGACCGCCTGGGTGAAGAAGTGCTCGAACGTCGTTATGACGCCTTCCCACGCCTGCTAGCCGGCTTCCGCGCCGTTCACAGCGGCATCGCGCACGATCTCGCCGCGCTCCCGGCCTACGGCGGCGACCTCTTTGACCCCGACCGTTTCCCTTTCCTGGAGGGCCGCGCGCCGGGCTCCGATTGGCGCACCACGCCTGCCCAGCCCTGCCCCATACACAACCGCACCGTGCTTCATCTCCTCGGCGCCCTCCAGTTCCTGGAAATGAAGGTGCCGGGCGGCGGACGCGAGAGTCGCCGCCTCAGCTTCCGCGCTCTGGATATCGAACAGATCGGCCACGTCTACGAAGGTCTGCTCGATCACACCGCGCGCCGCGCCACGGAAATCGTGGTCGGACTGGACGGCAAGGATGCGCCCGACCTGGCGCTCTCCGAACTCAAGCGCCGCCACACGCAGCCGGACTTCGTCGAATGGCTCGCCGACGAAACCGGCCGCACCGCCAAGGCTATAGAAAAGGCTCTGGCGCAGACCACAGTCGACGATCCCCTTCGCTGGCCCGACTGGGAGCACGTGGCGCCGTTCTCCGGCCTGGTCCGCCGCGATGACAACGGTGACCCGTGCGTGATCCCCACCGGAAGTCTCCACGTCACCGCCGGAACGGCGCGCCGCCAGACTGGGACGCAGTACACGCCGCGCACGCTCACAGAATCCGTGGTGGAGCACGCGCTGGCGCCGCTAGTCTACACCGGTTCGGCAGAAGGTCAGCCCCCCGAAACCTGGCAACTCAAGCTTGCAAGGCAGATTCTCGATCTCAAGATCTGCGATTTCGCCTGCGGCTCCGCAGCATTCCTGGTGGCCGCGGCGCGTTACCTTTCGGCGCGCCTGGTGGAAGCCTGGGATGCCGCGCAGCGCGAGCACGGCGCGGGCGTGCAGATCACGCCCTACGGACACCCTTCGAGCGGCCTCGCCGAGGAGGAACTGATTCCCGCCGACCCCGAAGAACGCAGCATCTACGCACTGCGCATCGTCGTTGAGCGCTGCCTCTATGGTGTGGACCGTAACCCGCTGGCGGTGGAGATGGCCAAGCTCTCGCTCTGGCTGCTGACGCTACAGCGTCACCGGCCGTTCACGTTCCTCGACCACGCCATCCGCTGTGGCGATTCGCTGCTGGGCGTCACGCGACGGGACCAGATCGAGACCTTTGGCTTCTCTCCGCAGGAGCACGAGGTAAAGCAGATTACACTCTGGCGCAAGGCGTCCAAAGTTCTGTTTGACCGCGCGTTGGAGTGCCGGTTGAAGCTGGAGTCGTTCCCGGTGCTCACCGCCTCCGACGTGGAGCGAAAGCATGCATTGCTCCGGCAAGCCGAAGATGCAACCATCATGACGCGGCTGATGTGCGACTTGTTGGTGGGCGCCGCGCTCTCCACCACCACGGGCAAGCCGCCGGAAGCAGACGAAGCCTTCTCGCGGAAGCGGGGAGAACTGTGGCGGCAGCTCATGGAGACCTACCGCTACGATGAAGATGTCGATTCGTGGCGCGGTGCATTGGAAGCGATGCGCCCCATCGCGCAGCAGTTGCTCGACGCCGGACTGCTGCTCGGTTCGTCGCCGCACCGCACCTTCCACTGGCCCCTGGAGTTTCCCGAAGT
This sequence comes from Bryobacterales bacterium, assembly GCA_003132865.1. The sequence continues at coordinate 18,793 of PKYZ01000231.1, read as the reverse complement.
CTTCGTCAATCGAAACGGGTTTGACGCGATTGTTGGCAACCCGCCGTTCATTGGCGGGCAGCGCATCACCGGGGTGTTCGGCCAGCCGTACCGCGATTACCTGGTGGAGTACATTGCGGGCGGGCAACGGGGCAGCGCGGACTATGTGGCATACTTCTTTCTACGCGCTCAGGGGCTGCTCAAGAGCGGTGGCAGCGCAGGCTTGCTAGCGACCAACACGATCGCGCAAGGCGACACGCGGGAGGTGGGGTTGGACCAGATGACCGCGCGCGGCACCACAATCTACCGGGCTCTGCCTAGCCACAAGTGGCCTGGCGAGGCGAACCTGGAGGTTGCGCACGTCTGGTTCCACAAGGGTGCTTGGGCGGGAACCTACATGCTCAACGATGCGCCGGTGAGCGGGATTACCAGCCAATTGCAGGCGCCCGGCACGGTCAAAGGCAAACCATTCCGATTAGCTGCGAATGCCGGGAAGTGCTTCAAAGGCAGTGAAGTAGGTGGTATGGAGGCCTTTGTCTTTGATGGGGATGTGCTGGCTAGCCTCTTGAAGGACGATAGTGGTGCTAAAGATGTGCTACTTCCCTTCCTGGGTTATGAAGATCTCGTTTCCAACGAAACACAGCAGACCCACCGTTGGTGCATTTACTTTTCTGACTGGCCACTCCCTCGCGCGGAAGGGTATTCGGTTTGCTTGGGGTATGTCCGCGACCGCGTTCGTATCGCTTCCCGTCCGGGGTGGTGGCAGTTCAGAAGGGCAACTCCGGAGCTATACCGCGCTATCGCGGGAAATCCGCGCGTGCTCGTAATCGGCGAGACCAGCGACGCTGTTTCGCCGATCTTCGTGGCCAATGAGCAGGTGTTCACAAAGACGCTGATTGTCTTCTCCGACACGTCCGCGGGATTTTTTGCAGTGATTGCGTCATCCCTGCATTACATATGGGTCCTCCACAACGGCTCTACGCTTGAAACCCGAGTCAGATATATCATCAGTGATTGCTTCGAGGCTTTTCCGTTCCCGCCTGAGGTTTCTTCGCTCGAAGCCATTGGTGACTGCTACCACGCCCACCGGAGAGACGTCATGACCAGTCGCCGCGAGGGCCTGACCGCCACTTACAACCGCTTCCACTCCCCGCATGAAGTCTCTCAGGACATCGCCACCCTCCGCGCTCTGCACGTCGAGATGGACCACGCCGTCGCCGCCGCATACGGCTGGGCCGACCTCGATCTCGGCCACGGCTTCCACCAGACCAAACAAGGTGTCCGCTACACAATCTCAGAAGCCGCCCGGCGCACAGCGCTCGACCGCCTGCTCGCGTTGAACCACGAACGCTACGCCGCGGAGCAATCAGCGGCGACCGCCGCTCCGCGCCCCAAAACAAAGTCACGCAAGCGCGCGCCGGATCAGGCGGGATTATTCTAAGGTATCCACCATGTCCACCGCTCCCCTCCGCCAGGAACTCGAAGATCTCATCCGCCGCGACCTGTTGGGTCCCGCCGGCGGCGTGCAGGAGACCATCACCGAGCAGAGCGTCCGCAACCGTTACCTGCTTGGCATGCTTGCCCCGCTGAAGGTCATCGAAGGTGACGAGGAGCCCTTCGAAGAACTGGCCGACAGCTCGGAAGACAACGCCGAAGAGGGCACCGCGGAGCCTTCCACGCCGGCCAAGCGCGGCGTCGCGCCCTCGACCTTCGGCCTGAGCTTCTGCCTGGACCTGAAGGAGACCGCCTTCGACGCGGAAGCCCGCTGGGGCCAGTATCTCCGCGAGCCGGACGCCGACGGCAAGCCCATCTGGAAAAGGTATCCGCGCGCCGGTAGCATGACCATCCCACTCAAGGAAGGCCATCTGCACGCGTGGTCGCCTGACGCGGAGAGCCCTCAAGTGGTGGTGCGCGGGCGGGTGCGGCGGCGCGCGGGCCACTGGAGCGTCACACTCTTCCTCTCTAACGAGCAGGAAGAAGGCCGTCCGCGTGACATGTACTGGATGTTTCAGGCCGAACTGGCCGTGCGCGGGCGATTCGCGCGGCGTCCGGGGCGGGGGCACGTTTCGACCCTGGACGCCGTTTCGCGCCTCGAAGATCAAACCAACGAGATGCTGTACCGGCGGGACGTGGAGTTCGCCCGCGGCCACGGGACCAGCGTCGAGTGGGACCTGGCCGAGGGCCGCTCGGACCAGGCCGTCCGCATGCACACTGCCGCCATGCCGCGCGCGGTAGTACGCACGGTTGAGCAGTGCGACGTTTCAGGGCTTATCACCGACATGCGGGAGTTGGCTGAGGCCGCGGACGGCGATCTGGCGGGGAAGGTGCGTCCGCTGACGGAATCCTACGCCGCGTGGATTAGGGAACTCGAAGCGCGGCGCGCGGCGGAGGCGGATCTTCTCGATTACGCCGATGCATTAGTCCAGGTGGTGGAGCGGGCGCGCGAAGTTCTAGGCAGGCTGGAAGAGGCGATCGCGTTGCTCACTGCCAACGCTGACGCGCGCGAGGCGTTTCGTTTCGCCAACCGCGCCATGTGGCAGCAGCGCGTGCGGTCCGTATGGATCGAGGCTCGGAAGAAGGACCCCGCGAGGCAGTTGGCTGACGTGGACATTCCGAAAAACCGCAGTTGGTACGCCTTTCAGTTGGCCTTCATCCTGATCAACCTGCCGGGGCTCACCAGTCTCGATCACCCCGACCGCGGTACCGGGCCCTATGCTGGTGCGGACCTGCTGTGGTTTCCCACCGGCGGCGGCAAGACGGAAGCCTACCTGGGACTCGCGGCTTACACCATGGCGGTGCGGCGGTTGCAGAAGAACGCGGGCGGGCGCGACGGCGAAAACGGTGTAGCGGTGCTGATGCGGTACACGCTGCGTCTGCTCACGCTGCAACAGTTCCAGCGCGCTGCCACGCTGATCTGCGCCTGCGAGCAGATCCGCCTGGGCGATACCGCAAAGTGGGGCGAAACGCCCTTCCGGCTGGGCCTGTGGGTAGGGCGCAAGACCACGCCCAATCGCACCGCGCAATCGGCGGAAGTGGTGGAGGCGCTGCGTAGCGGCCGGCGGCCGGTGTTCGGCGTCGGGTCGCCGCACCAGTTCGCAGCGTGCCCGTGGTGTGGCGCGGTGATCGACCCCGGACAACACATTGTGGTGGAGCACTATCCAGCGGGACGGGCGCGCACCTTGATCTACTGCGGCGATGCGCGGGGTCAGTGCGAATACTCGCGCCGCCAGTCGCCCGACGAAGGCTTGCCGCTTCTGGTGGTGGATGAGGAGATCTACCGGCAGCCGCCTTCCATGCTGATCGCGACCGTGGACAAGTTCGCACAGATGGCCTGGCAGGGGCCGGTGCAGACGCTGTTTGGGCAGGTGACCGGTTGGTGCGCGCGTCATGGGTTTCGCTCACCGGAACTGGAAGATACGAACTCGCACCAGGCGGCGGGGAAGTTCCCGGCCATCGCAACGCGCCCGCATGCGCTGCTGCGCCCGCCGGACCTGATCATTCAAGATGAGCTGCACCTGATCAGCGGTCCGTTGGGCAGCTTGGTGGGGATCTACGAGGGCGCAGTGGATCAACTGGCTACCTGGGAGGTGGATGGTAAGAAGGTGCGTCCGAAGGTGATCGCGTCGACGGCGACTGTGCGGCGCGCGGCGGCGCAGGTGTCGGCGCTGTTCAACCGACAAGTGCGGGTGTTTCCGCCGCCGGGGATCGAGGCCGGGGCGAACTTCTTCTCGCGTGAGTTGCCGGTGAGCGATGTGGCCCCCGGACGCCTGTACCTGGGTGTGTGCGCGGCGGGGAGGCGGTTGAAGCCGGCGCTGATCCGCGTTTACGTCGCGGCGCTCGCCGCGGGGCAGACGCTGTATGAGAAGTACGGAGAAGCGGCCGACCCGTTCCTGACTGCGGTGGGCTATTTCAGTTCGCTGCGCGAGTTGGGTGGCATGCGGCGGCTGGTGGATGACGACGTGCGTTCGCTACTCACACAGATTGGGGCGCGCGGGTTGAAGAGGCGAAACTTGCGGTTGCCGCAAGCAGTGGAGGAACTGACCTCGCGGAAGTCGGCCGTCGAGATCCCTGAAGTGCTGGAGCGGATGAAGTGCAAGTTCCCGCCGTTCGGGCAGCAGGCACAGAAGCCGCCGATTGATGTGCTGCTCGCTACGAACATGCTCTCCGTGGGTGTCGACGTGGGAAGGCTGGGTCTGATGATTGTGGCCGGGCAGCCGAAATCGACGTCGGAGTACATTCAGGCGACCAGCCGCGTGGGGCGCGCTAGTCCAGGCATGGTCATCACGGTGGCGAATTGGGCGCGGCCGCGCGACCTCTCACACTTCGAGAGCTTCTGCCACTACCACGCCACGTTCTACCGGCAGGTGGAGGCGTTGAGCGTGACACCGTACTCGACGGGCGCGATGGATCGTGCGCTGACCGGCGTGCTGGTGAGCGCAATTAGGCAGGCGGGTGCCGACTACAACCGCAACGATAGCGCCCAACAGATGCAGCCGGCGCATGCGCTGGTGCAGAGTGCGCTCGCGGCCCTGCCGGTGCGCGCCGGTGAGGCCGGGACGGGCGGAGCGGCGCTGGAGGATCGGGTGCGAGCGGGGCTCCAGGAGCGGATTGACGCCTGGCGCGACCGCGCTGTGCGCATGAAGGGCGGAGCGCGGCTGGGTTATAACGAAAGCCGGGACGGCGTGACCGTTGCGCTGCTCCGGATGCCAGGATCGTCGGCGTGGGGCGAGTTCACGGTGCTAAATTCCCTGCGGGACGTTGAGCCCGAAGCCGAACTCACGTTCGACGACAGCGGCATGGACCCCGTGGAGGCTGGTAAATGAGCGGACAGAATGTGGGAAGTGTGCGGCCCACGCAGTTGATCTATACCTACGGCGTGGGTTCCGCTGTGGATCTGCCGCAGTTCTCTGCCATGGTGATGGGGTTGGACGATTGGCCCGCTGCCGAGATGGAGGAGATCCGGGAGGACCGCCTGCTTCGCGTCGTGCGGCATGTGCTGGGCGGGCAGGTGCGGCAACTCAAGGCCGCGCCGTTGCACGAGGATGTGCCCGGTCCGCTATTCCGCAATTCATCCGGGGACGGCGTGCCGGTAGCCGCGTTTCCTCGCTGGCTGGTGTGTACGCAGTGCCGGCTGCTGGCGCCCATCCGGTCGGGGCTGTTCGAGTTCCGCGCCGACACGAACCGGCCGGAGCGGTCGGGCTTCATCCACAAGAACTGTCCGCGACTCACCAGGGCGGCGGCCATTCCGGCGCGCTTCCTGGTGGCGTGTGAGAACGGCCACATCGACGACTTCCCCTGGAGCGAATATCTGCACGGCGGTCAAAGCACTTGTCTGGGGCCGCTTGAGTTGCGTGACGTTGGGGCGAGCGGTGAGGCGGCCGACGTGATGTTGATCTGCCGGGCTTGCCAGAAACGCAAACCGATGGCGCCCGCGTTTTCCGAAGATGGCAAGGCGGATTTGCCGAAGTGCCGGGGGCGGCATCCTCATCTTCGGGTGGCACCTCTTGAGGAATGCGACGCCCCATCGCAACCGATCACGCTGGGTGCGACCAACATGTGGTTCTCGCGGACGCTGTCGGCGCTCTCGATTCCGTCGTCGGCCGATCCGTTAGAGCAGATGGTGGAGCAAGATCTGACGTCGCTGTTCGAGGACGTAGAGTCGGAGCGCGACGTCAAACTGGTACGTAAGGGCCATCCGCGCTATGACAAGTACACGGATGCGCAGATCTGGGCGGCTATCGAAAAGTTGCGTGCGCAGGACAGCGCCGCACCGCTCACCCCCAAGGATTTGAAGCTGCCCGAATGGAAGCTGTTCTCGAGACCGGACCCGGCGAAGAATAGTGCGAATCTGCGCCTGCGGGTGGTGACGCCGCCGGCGAAGTATGCGCCGTGGATCGAGAGCGTAGTGCTGATCGACCGTTTGCGTGAGGTGCAGGCGCTGGCAGGGTTCACGCGGCTGGAACCGGCAGGCGACGATTCGACCGCGAAACTGGCGCCACTGCGGCGCGGGCCGGCGGAGTGGGTGCCGGCGGCCGAGGTGCGGGGGGAGGGATTGTTCCTGCGGCTCTCCGAGGCCAAAGTGTCGGAGTGGCTGGCAGGTAGCCGCACTCTCGAAGCGCAGTTCTTCGGCGCGCATCGGCGCTGGCGGGCGCAAAGAGGTTTGGATCCATCGCTTGGGTTTCCGGGGCTCCGGTATGTGTTGTTGCATTCGCTGGCGCACGCGCTGATCCGCCAGTTCTCAGTCGAGTGCGGGTATGCGGCTGCCAGCCTACGGGAACGCATCTACTCCTCGACGCCGGATGATGAGGAGTCGATGGCGGGTATCCTGATTTATACTGCTGCGCCCGATAGCGAAGGCACGCTGGGCGGGCTGGTGACCTTGGGAGAGACGGCCAACTTGGAGCAGCACCTGGACCAGGCGCTGGAGGGGCTGGAGATTTGCTCGTCTGACCCGTTGTGCGCGGAGACGACGCCCGAGCAGGCGTTCATGTCGCTGCACGGCGCCGCTTGCCACAATTGTCTATTTCTGCCGGAGACATCCTGCGAGCGGGGCAATCGGTATCTGGACCGGACCGTGTTAGTGCCAACCATGGAGCGCGCCGAGTTCGCGTTTTTCCGTCCATGACGACCGCAGAGGCGTGCCTCAAATTGGTGGAGGAGTTGCCGGGCAGCCTGGTGGAGTCGCTGATCGCGCAATTGCGGGCCGGCGCGGCACCGACGATGCCGAATCCTGGATACCAGGGCAAAGTGGATGAATTCCTGAGGTCGCGGAGTGGCGCACGCGGCGAGTTGGCAGCGATGCTGGAGGTCGCGCTCGTGGCCAAGCGGTCGCAGCAGACTACGGAGTTGGTATGGACTGGTCCTCCGACGCCGGTGGTGCCGGTGCGGCGCACCGAGCAGGTCCTGTCCGACGTCATCCGGTTCGCAGAGCGAAGGCTGACCATGACAAGCTTCGGCATCTTCCAGGTACCGCGTCTGGTGGAAGAACTGGAGCAAGCGCTCGCGCGGGGCGTGGCGCTGCGAATGGTGCTGGGCGACCGGGAATCTCACAGCACCCAGGAGATCGACCGCCAGCGTCACCAATTGGGGCGCGTGGTGGCCGCACAGGCGATGCTCCTGCAGTGGGCTCCAGAGCGGCGACCTCGGGACGAGCAGGGTCACGCGGGCCTGATGCACGTCAAGGCCGCGGTTGCCGACTCTCGCGTCGCATTCCTCACCAGCGCAAATCTCACCGAAGCAGCGCTGGAGCGGAACATGGAGTTGGGTGTGCTGATCCGCGGCGGCCACCTGCCTGCCGCGATCGACCGCCTGATCGACGCGCTCCTAGAACTGGGAGAACTGCAGGTGATTTAAGAGCAGATCGAAAACTTACGTCTCAACTCGGCCTTCTGCGGGCGAGAGGCAAAGCCCTTTTGATCGCCGTTCTCGAACGAATCCATGCGGGAATGAGCCAGCCGTGCAGGTCCGTTCGTATGGCCTCAATGGAAGCTTCCCAGAGCTGCGGTATGGCGGGCGCAAGTTGTTCGGCGATGTTCGCCGCTTCCTCGTCCAAGATGGCGTCGATCGATTGGTTCACTGGGTCGCTCAGGAACCTGCACTGCACCCGGTGGAAGAGATCGCCGCGCGTTAGCGGGTCGATGCGGGCCACGCGTGTTCGTATCTCGCGCGGGCGTAGTCGCAGAATCCCATGCAGCGCGAATTGGTACGGACAGACGGAATAGCGCTGGAGCGCGGTCGGCGACCAAGCTCGATTGCCCGGCCGATGGGCTCCCGAGTGCGATCAATGCCGGAATATCGTCTTCGGCTACGAGCCCGTCGGCTGACCTCCATTTCGCAAGCCATCGCCGGCCCCTTGCGCGCAATGCATCCACGACCGTCGGATGGACATCTTTCAGCCAAGCCGCTTCCCCACGCCCTGCCAAGCCCGTGAATGCCGCCGGAGAACGGCCAAGTCGTACTCCGCGACATCTACAGCATCTCGAGCGTCCAACGGCGCCGGCCAGCCGAGACGCGCGTCCGCGTGATCGTCAGTTGCCCCGGCAGACTCCTTGGTTGCGAGCAGGTAGAAGGACGGCACGCGTTCGCGCCCGGCGAGCACATCGAGGTGCGACCACGACAACACTACCCGGTCGGTTGCCCTCGAAAGGGCCACCCGGAAGAGCTCGCGTTCGTCTTCGTCAGCAGCCAACGGGAGGTCTGCGGAGATGGCTCTCCGGACCGAGTTGGGAAGCAGAGGATCCTCGGTCATAGGACGTGGAAACTGGCCTTCGGTCATTCCTGGCAGAAAGGCCAGGCGGAAGCTCATTCCACGAGCGTCATCAATGGATCCGACGAACACGCGGCCGTAGCGGTCGCCTGATTCGGTGCCGCTCAGGTTCCGCAGCCGCGGTTCTAAGACGGTGAGAACATCGCGTAGCCCGACCGGTCCGACTTCAGCCATCGGCTGCAGCTCGTCCAATAGTTCGTAGAGCGGCGAGGGCGTGCGAAGAGCATAATCTGCGATCTGCCCGAGTCTCTCCAGCCACTCGCCCCAAGTAGCAATTCCTTCGAGCACGGCGAGACGATCGCTCAGTGGCAGCGCATAATCGATCAGGGCTTCGCGCTCCTCGGTGTCCGGGAGCGTTTTGAGCCGCGTGTGCCAGCGCTCACGGCCGGCGACCACGCCGGCACGCAGGATCATGCGTTCCCATCGCCACACTCCGGCGGCCGGCGCCTGCCCCAACGAGAGGTACTCGCCAAAGCCCGCCTCCGTCAGACCGTCTCGGGCACAGTTCAGCAATGCAAGGAATGCCCGCCCAGCCGGGTCCGGGCGGCGGGCACCGCGTGCGAACCATGTCGGAATACCAGCGCGCTCCAATGCTTCTCCGACGACGGGCTGCTGGCGTTCCGGGGAACGCAGCAGAATGGCGATTTGGTCGAATGCAGTACCGTTCGCGGCAGCCGCGTGGATACACCTCGCTACTTCTACTGCCTCGAGGGCCTCGCTGGATGCCGAGCAGACGCCAATTCTGGGCGCGGGCCGCGCCGTGGTATCGATGGCGTGTACGCATCGCGCTGGGGAGGCACCGTAAGCGAGAGAGCCCGCTCGCGATCACATTCCGTTTGTTGGCGGAACGGCAGGCATTCTCTGACTTGGCTCGAAGGTATATGTGGCATGGGCAAGACATCTCCGCATACTCATTTGTGAAACGCGGTCGTCCGAGCAGCCTCAAATTTGTGTGCTATACCTTCCGGCGTATCCCGCATATCCCCGGCAATTGCGCGTAAGACAACATTTTCTTCCCAGGCTGGCTTATAATTATCAAGGGAGGCCGTTCATTTGCTTGTTGAATTTGTTCGGAGGAAGGCCTGCCTGGGCGGTTTGCACGGTACCTGGTGTCGCGGGCCTCCGGACCAAAACCGTAACTCGTCTTTTCCGGGGCTGGGAAGCGGCGTGCGGGCAGCCTATAGCGGTGTGCCCAGCGTGCGAAGCATCGCGACCCTACAAGCGCGCAAAGCGGCTATAACAGCCGCGAGTCGTTAGACCATCCCCTTAATCGGAGCTCAAGCGGCGGCCCCCGAACCGCTGCCAGCTTCGCCTTGGCCTGTGCTGACCGCCTGCCGGAGTCATGATCCGGCATCTGGTTCGCTTGAGAATCGGACCGCGGTCATCGGTCGCCGACCTCCCCGGGAGCCGGCCGATTGGGTCAGTTACCCAGCTCAAGGCTACCAGCAATGGCTGTTGTTTTATGGCCAGCGTGGGCGGAGCATGTCAAATCGGGCACCCAGCAGGGATCAAACCGCATGGTCAGACCGTCGCCTTGACTCAGGTGATGTCGGCTGCGAAGAGGTGGGGCCATGAATTCGCCTGGTGTTCCACCAGAAGGGCCTCCTCAAAATGCGACTGGAGCCGAATCACAGTCCATTCCGAAAAAAGCGAAGAGAACTGTCGAACTAGTCAGGGCTCGTCATGAAACCCTCATTCGCCGAGTATTGGTGGGCTGGGGCCAAGGGACTTCGACCCACAACGGTCGACCAACACTAATTGCAAAGCAGCAGCTCATACTCCGCGACCTTGTTATTGAAATGGCTGTCGAGTTGGGACAAGCCGAAGGCCGCGAACTCTTAGCCCGCAGAGGAGCGCCCGAGCAGTTCGAGTCAGACCTTTCCAGTCTTCTGAAGAGCACGGCCAACAATTCGTTGGCTCGCTGGAGGTCTATAACAGAGTGGTATGACCTCAGAGCACAAGGCACAAAGAAAGCCGGCAGCCAGGAGGTCGAGATCCAAAAGTGCGTCCTTTACCGACTCATACCTTTCGCCGAGTCTCTCAAGCTTAAGGCATGGTCGACTCATAGAACACGACTCGAAGCCGAAGGCCGCACTGAAGTACGCAAAATTGCTGATCTAGTAGAGGGCTCCGCTTGTACACACGCCGTACGGACCACTGCAGCGCCCAACCAGAGAATAGGCGATTTAAGCGATGAGAAGGGTATGGCTGGGCCGGCCAATTCAGAATCCCCTGATGGTGTGGCGTTTGAAGGGCTGGCTGTTGGCACACCCGGACGTGGCAACGAAGACTCTGAAGAACGCGGTGAGCGACGGCGTGCATTCGTGATGCCTAAACTTGCGTCAATGGGGTGGTCCCGCAGCAGGTGGGTTACAGAAGCAGGTGTTGGCAAAAACTGTGTCTACGAATACCTTCGCGGTGTGCGCCAGCCGACTAGCGAGAATCGAAGGGCGCTAGCTGAAGCGCTCGCGGTGCGATTAGAAGACCTGCCTGAATAGCTTCCGGGTTTCCCGGAAGTTCCCGAGTTTTCCCGCGATACTTCCCGAGTTTTCCCGCGATACTTCCCGAGACTTCCCGCGAGACGACAAAAACCAAGAGTTCGGCTACAACTATTGTTGTGAAGGACCTGCGGACTCTTCGAAACGCACTTGGAATCTCACAAAGCAGGCTGGCGCGGATATCGGGCGTTAGCCGTTACAAAATCTGCACATACGAACTTGGCGATAGCTCACTGACCGTGGACGAGTGGCGCCGAATCCGTGAGGCGCTTCATGCGGAAGGGGAACGCGTCCACGATATCTCCAGTCGGATCGATTTTGGACAGCCTTCAGCGGTCAAGCCAGGAGTGGAGGTTGAGTGATCGGGACTCACGCGGCCGGTCCAGGTACCGAGCGCCACCCGTTAACGGCTGGCCCGAGGAAGCTCTCGCCAGGTGCAACCAAAGCCATGGCAGGACCCGACCAGAAGCGGATGCTTGCGGCTCGAAAGCGCCCTTGCCCCCGGAGTCCGGAACCGTGTCAATGAGCCAGGCGTGGCTTTTGCCGAAGGAGGGCAGTGATGAAACTAGAGCCTGAGGAAATCGAGGCTATTGCCAGCGCAGTTGCCTCGCGGATTGCGGAGAGAGGTTTATCGAGTGGGAAACGCCTCTTGCCGAACGCTGGCCAAGACCGCGGGCCGGCTGAAGGGGACCAGAACGCGGTATCCGCAGATAGCTGCATCCAGAGAAATATGGATATCATTGCGGCGCTGGATCGAGGAGATAGGAAGTGCGCGGTCGAACTCTGGCAGAAACGGCAGAAGTCCGCCGGTCTGCCTGATACGAAAGCCTTCCTGTACAAAGAGGCGGCGCAGGACAAAGCCGATTATTACCGCTGGGAAAAAGGGCAAAAGGCTGCCAGCTCACGAGCTGAGCGATAGATTGACAATTGAGCCAGATCCGTTCTAGCATAGTTCATAATGAATGAACAGGAAGCTTTGCGCCGGCACTTGTCGAAGCTCGGCAAGAAGGGCGGCCCAAAGGGCGGCAAGGCTCGGATGGCATCCCTCACCCCCGAGCAGCGAAAGGAACTCGCCCAAAAGGCCGCGGCTGCACGTTGGAGGAGCACCGGGAAGACCAAAGCCGAAGGGAGGGCGAAGGATGCGCGCGCAAGGTAGAGCCTTCATCGTTTTGTCCCGATCGCAGCCGCTTGGCGACGGCCGCATGTTGGCGGCGGACCTGGCCAGAGGGCTCGGCTGTGGGTGGCTGGCACATCGGCAGAGAGCGGAGTGACCGCGGAGGACTAATGGCAGTTTACCGCCCCAAGTATCGGGATCCCAAAACCGGCAAAGCGAAGCAGTCCCGCATCTGGTGGTATCACTTCACATTCGCCGGCCGCCACATTCAAGAGTCGAGCAAATCGGCCCGGAAGACGATCGCAGGGGAGGCAGAGAAGATACGACGCCGGGAACTGGAGTTGGCTTTCAATCACGTCGAGGACCAGCGCCAGGAACGCATCCGCAGCCTAGGGGAGTTGGCCGACAAGTTCTTTGAAGATTACGCGGTCCGCAACCCGAAGTCGGCCACATTCGCGCGGTATGCACTGAGCCATATCAAAGCGAGAATTGGAAAGACGATGGTTGCGGACGTCACCGATGAAACGGTGAAGATCTACCAGACCGACCGTTTGAAAGAGAAGGCGGCCCCCAAGTCCATCAACGAGGAAGTGGGCTTTCTGCTTCGAATTCTAGGCGAGCAGGGCGACTTCCTGCGGATCAAGCTCCGCCGGAGCCACGTGTTGAAACTCGCGACGGGCCATCGGATCGCGCGCGCCTTCAGCGTGGAAGAGAAGGCCGGGCTGCTGACCGCAGCGAAGGGCCGGCGCTCCCGAGCGATATATCCGGCGCTGATGCTCGCTCTTCACGCCGGAATGCGAGATGCCGAGATGCGCGGCCTGCAGTGGGGCAGGACGGATCTGCTTAAGGGCATCGTCACGGTAGGAGACAGCAAAACGCCGGCCGGGCAAGGCCGGACGATTCCGCTCAATGCGGACGTGCTCGCGGCATTGGACGAGTACGCCAAATGGTATGCGGGGAAGTTCGGCAAACCTCGCCCCGAATGGTATGTCTTCCCGTTTGGCAAACCGCAGCCGACCGATCCCACCAGGCCCGCCACAACATTCAAGACCGTATGGGCGGCCGTAAAGGCGGGCGCCGGCATAACGGGACGGTGGCACGACAGTCGGCACACTTTCATTACCGACCTGGCGGAGAGCGGCGAGGCCGGAGATGAAACCATCCGGGACCTGGCCGGCCACGTCTCGCAGCAGATGCTGAAGCACTACTCTCACATCCGCATGCAGGCGAAGCGGCGGGCGGTCGAGACGTTGGTGACGGCGAAACCCGGCACACCGGAAGATGGGACTACGGGGAAAGTTCCGTTTGGGGCTGCTAAAGAATCCGCTAAAGTGAGCCGGAACAAGCAGGCCAAAACTGTCCCTAAGTGATTGGCTCCTCAGGTAGGACTNNCCATTGAGCTACTGAGGAGCAACGCGGGCTCTTGCCCCTTTTATTTAATCAGAGCGCGCTGGCGGGTGTCAAACCCCGCTGGCGGGCGGTCGAGGCGGTCCAGTTCCCGCGCGTATCGCAGAAACAACTCCATCCCTTGGCGTTCCGGCGCCCCCAACTCGAATACGATGTGCGAGCCCAGGTAGCGCCGCACCAGGTCAATCGTGAACCCTCGTGCGGGAGCCTCTTCGGCGGCAATCCGCTCCAAGCCGCGCAATCCGAACGCGCAAGAGTCCTGAAAGACCGCCGCCACTTGCGGCGTCACGAATTCGCGCGGTCCGGCCCATACCGCAAAAACCATCGGTAGACCCGTCATCTCCATCCATTCGCGACCCAGATCGTACACGTGAAACGGCGTCGTTTCCGGATCGATGTGTAGCGCCGGATCCCCTATGATCAGCGCGCTATCCGCTTCGCCCAGCATGCTGGGCAGATCCGGCGGACGCCTCACCACCGCCGGATCCACCCCGTACCGCCGCGCTAGAACGATGCGCGCCAGAGCCACCGACGTGCGGGAACTCGCATCCGCCGCCAGGGTGCGGATCTCGTTCGCGGGCCTACTCGAAACCAGCAGGATGCTGCGCACCGCGCCCCGGCAGGCGATGCCCACCGCCGGGACAACCCCATAATCCCGCCCAATCAGCTCGAAAGACGGGATGATGCCTATGTCCGCCGCGCCGGAAGCCACCATGTCCGCGCACTCGGCCGGGACCCGGAACAGCAGATCGAAAAGACCCCTCTGATCCCCGTGCCGCATGCCCCACACTAGGGGAACCGTATTCAAATAACTGACCGCGCACACTCTCAGNNAATCTGGTATTCTCAGTGAGGGGTGCACCCCTTAATCCCTATGCGTACTCTATATACTTATTCGTTCCTGGCTTTGAACTTCGCGGCCGTTGCCAGCGCGCAAATCGTGCTTGATCCCAGCCCGGCCCGCGTTGCCGGACACCCGTCCACCACGCCCGCCGAGCAATTGCTGGTCACCAACCTCAATCCTAACCTTGGCGTCAACGGCGGTCTGTTTTCGCCCCAGGGCGTGGCCGTCGATACCAGCGGCTCCACTCCTATCCTCTATGTTGCCGATACCGGGAATAACCGGATCCTGGCCTGGAAAAACGCCACCAGCACGACATTGACGAAGCTGCAGGCGCCCGACTTGATTATCGGCCAGCCCAACTCCTACACCACTCTCGCGGCGACCAATGGCGGCCTGTTCGACCCCACGGGTCTAGTGGTCGATGCGAAAGGCAACTTGTACGTCGCCGACTCGGGGAACAACCGCGTGCTGCGCTATCCGGCGCCCTTCGCCAACAATAACGCCAGCCCGGATATCGTGCTTGGACAGCCAGACAAGTATACGTCGAGAAGTGCAAACCAAGGCGGCGCTATCTTCGCGCAAACGCTTTGCCTCTCCGGCAGTTGCCCCGCGGGCAGCCTGACCTTCTTCTCCTCCTTGGCCATGGACAGCTCCGGCGATTTGTTCGTGGTGGATGCCGGTAACCGCCGCGTGCTGCAGTATCCCGCCGCGTCGCTCACTTCGGGCGCCACGGATCCGGCCGCCGCCCTCGTCATCGGCCAGGCGGGTCTCACGGTAGCCAATGGGCCGGCGACTATATTGGATCGAAACACCCTGGCCGNNCGTGCCCGCGGGCCTCGCTTTCGATTCCGCGGGCCACCTTTTCGTTTCGGACTCTGGCGCCAACCGCCTCTTGGTTTACACGCCGCCGTTTTCCAACGGTATGGCGGCCAGCCGCTTGGCGGGTATCGTGAACCCGGCGCCTTCCGGAGCCACGGCCAGCACCCTGAGCAGCCCGTCAGGCTTGGTCATGATCAACAACGGCCCCGCAGTGTTGGATACGGGCGACAACCGGTTGCTCATCTTCAATGCATACAGCAGTTGGCCGGCTCTCGCCTCCGGAGATACGACCTTCGCCAATCCGCCGCCGGTGGCCATCGCGGTGCTCGGGCAGGCGGATTTCACCACCAGCACAGCGAACGCCGGCAACCAGCAGGCCTCGTCCAGCAGTTTATCGAATCCGGTCGCGGCCGCAGTGGCTGGGAACGGAGACTTGTTTGTGGCGGATGCCGGCAACAATCGCGTGCTCGTTTATCCGAATGCCGGACAGTCTGCCGCCGCCACCGTGGTGCTCGGACAAAGCGACTTCCCCTACAACAGCCCCAACAGCATTCATGGCAGGGAATTCTATTTTGGACCCAGTTACTTGGGTTATGACGCGGGAATTGCGGTGGACTCGAGCACCAGCACCCCGCACCTCTATGTTTCCGATCCCAACAACAATCGCGTGCTCGGATTCGCCGATGCGCGCAAGGTAGGACCGGGCGTCCAGGCGGATATCGTCATCGGCGAACCCGACATAGCGACCGCCGTCTGCAACTATCGCGGCGTCACAAATCCCTCGACCGAAACCCACGCGCCTGCCCGCCAGCCCACGCAATCCAGCCTTTGTTATCCCACGGGGCTGGCGGTCGATCCCGGCACTGGCGACCTCTACGTGGCCGACTCGTCTAATGGGCGCGTGCTGCGATTCCCGGCGCCTTTCGTTGCAGGAACCTCCAACCCGCAGGCCGATCTGGTGCTCGGCCAAAGCGGATTCACCGGGATCTCGAACCCGACAGCCAGCCAGTCTGTCATGGAGTTCCCCTATGGCCTGGTTTTCGACCCGGCGCGGGGATTGCTCGTCTCCGACGAGGCCGCCAATCGCGTCCTGCTCTTTTCCATGACCAATCCCACCAACGGCGAACCGGCCTCCACGGTCATCGGACAACCGAATTTTGTGGGCACAAGCAACTCCGTGCTGAGCCAGCCGCACCATATCGCCGAGGACACCATCGGCGAGGTCTATGTGGCCGATTCTGGACATGGCCAGATCCTGATCTTCAACATTCCCACCGGCACGTCCACGGACCAGCCGGTCGGTTCCTTTACCGGGCTGAACTCCCCGGAAGCAGTCTGGGTGAACCAGAATACCGTGGCAGGGTACCACAACGATATCTGGGTGGGCGATATCAGCCATGGCCTTTCCCGGTATCCGGTGCCCAACCCGTTGGGAACCAACACCGCCACGTTGACAATGCCGGCGGCGGAAGTGACGGGGCCATCCCTGACTTGCACAGGGAGCCTTTGCGAATTCCCGGTAGTGGCCATCACCCAGGATAGCTACGGCGCTCTGTACGTGGCCGACATATCAAACCGCGTGGCCATCCATTATCCTGCTCTTGCGGGGACGAACGGCGCCAGTTTCGTGTGCGCCATGGGATGTAACTTAGGCGGCCTGACGGACACACCTTACTATCTCGCGCCGGGCGCCTTCGCGACACTGTACCCGTTCAACGGACTGTCTTTAGCGTCGGGCGTCACCGCCAACGGCGTCCCCTACCCCACTACGCTAGCCGGTCTCCAGGTGCTGGTGAACGGTCAGCCCTCGCCGGTCCAATACGTGTCTCCGGGCCAGATCAATTTTGTGGTTCCGTTCGAAGCTCCTACTTCGGGAACGGCCCAGGTGGCGATGGTCAATGCATCGACCTCCCAAGTGCTGGGGAGCGGATCTATGACCATGAACGTGGCTGCGCCGGGATTCTTCATCATCAGCCCGGCGCCCGGAGTGACACCGGCCGCTGGGCAGATCGCCGCCCTGAACTGCAACATAGTGAACGGTGCGTGCGGCGACAACACAGTGAACGGCACGGCCCATCCGGTAAATCCGGGTTCCATCATCCAACTCTTCCTAACCGGGCAGGGGTCGGGGTTGGTGCCGAATGCCCCACCAGATGGCCAAGGTTCATCCGGTCAGGTGACCACGGCATCGCAGCCAGTGGTGTACATTGGCGGTAGCCAGGGGGCGGTACAATACTCCGGCCTCGCGCCCGGATACCCCGGCCTGTGGCAGATCAACGTCCAGATCCCCGACAGTGCAAACCTAAAGATTATTCCCGGCTTCCCGAACGGGGTTTTCCCGGTTCTCGTGGATTACCAGGGCCTGGTAACCGATCCCTCAACGAACATCTCCACGTACGGCCTATCCACCACAATCGTGATCAACGGGCCTTAATAGCCGTCGCGGTCAGTTCCAGTTGCATCTGGCCCTTGGTTGTCGCATCGTCGGATGAGAAGATCACCGTTGGCTTGCCGATCGGTACGATAACATTCGAGCTCCACTTAGTCTGCCGGATCAACGGCGGGTTCGACGAGGGGGCCGCACTGCTGATCTCCGCGGCCACGCTGAGAGCCAGACCTCCTTCGATCTCCTTTGCCGAGCGGCAATCGATGTTCACGCCAACATCGATGTACGTGAACTGACCGGCCGCGATTGTACCGCCGTTCGGCACCGGCACCTTGCTGCCAGTGCGGATCGTGCAGTTATAGGGGGTCGATTCTCCCGTCGCAATCATGGTCGAGTAATGCCGGGCGTTGATTACTTTCCCGCTGTCCATCTCCTTCACCACGAAGTCGAGGTGAAAGTATTTCGGCTGTTCGGCCGCGGATTTGGCGCCTTCGCTTTGAGCTGCGCAGATACCCGCCGTCAACAGGATCGCGCCGCAAGCTATGGCCAGCTTTGTCTTATTTCGCATCGTCACTCCTTAGTGGTTCTATCCTGATCTCTTCTACCTGGATTGGTGCCGTACTTCGCCGCTGTAAATCGAGCAAGGCTTCCCGCGCCTGGTCCGGCGCGCGCGCCACCAGCGCCAGCAAAGCGCGCTCTTCGCTCGAGAGTGGGACAGGCCTCCTGGCCTGTCCAGGTCTTTTCCTAAAACCCGCTGGTGTGGCCCGTTTTGGCACGGGTCGAGCGTTCGCCAGTGGGACGGGCCGGGCTGCCTGTCCAGGAAACGGTGGGGGAGGGACTGGCCTGTCCCACCAGACAGCCGCCACCACCACGCCTGCCACCACTGCAACCCCAGCCGCCGCCACTCGGCGCCCGAACCCCGATCGGTGAGGCGCGCCCTCCGCCCGTACCCGATTCAATACCCGCTGCTCGAGTCCGGCCAGAGGCTCCTCGCTGGAATACTGCGCCAGGGCGTTGTCCAAGGGCTTGTCCAGCGCGCGATCCAACGCATCCGGCTCATCGTTTTTCATAACGGCCTTCCATCAACCCTGCCAACTTCTGCTTCAAGATCTGGCGCGCGCGCATGATGCGTGTGCGCACAGTCCCCTCGGCAATCCCCATCGCTTGCGCGATCTCGCGCGAGTTCATCTCCTCCACCGTCGAAAGCGCCAGCGGTTGCCGCAGTTCTTGCGGCAATGCGTCTATCAGGCGATGCACGGCCGCATTCCAGTCCGCCGTCACCATCGCCTCCTCCGGATTCGCGCCGCCGCGCAACGCCAGGTCTGCGTCCAGGGGGATCGTCGCGCGCCTTCCGCGCCTTAGCTTATCTACCGCGATCCGCCAGGCCGCGCGCGCCAGAAACGCCCGCTCGTTCTCGATCGCCTCCCACGCGCCGGTGCGATAGAGTTTCAGAAACGTCTCCTGCACCGCGTCCTCGGCG
>PKYZ01000382.1 GCA_003132865.1 Bryobacterales bacterium | reverse complement strand
CGGCGCTGCTGCTGCCCGGCTCCCGGCTCGCCATCCGCGGGGCGGGCCTGAATCCCACGCGCTCTACTTTGCTCGATTTCCTGGTAGGCATGGGCGCGGCCATCCGCATCACCGAAGTGGAGAGCCGGAATGGGGAATTAGCCGGCGACCTGCTGGTGACCAGCTCGCGAGTGCGCGGCGGCGCGATCGAGAAGGAAACCACCTCCGCCCTGATCGACGAGATCCCGGTGCTTGCGGTCCTCGGCGCGGCCAGCGAAGAGGGTCTCACCATCCGGGACGCCGCCGAGCTGCGAATCAAAGAGACCGACCGCATTGCCACTGTTGCCGAAAATCTGCGCCGCATGGGGGTCCAGGCGGAGGAATTGCCAGATGGCCTCGCGATTCCCGGCCGCCAGCGTTTCCACGCCGCCGAACTGGATTCCTTCGGCGATCACCGCANNGCCCTCTGGGCCCGGCTCGGTAACGTACCATCTACTAAGCCGCGCGCGTAAGCAAGCGGTTTAACGCGCCCGCAGATCCACAATCAACGCATCCAGGGCAATCGACTTCTGAATGTTGCGGCGGATCAGCCCCGCCAGATCGTCCACCTTCTTGACCGCCGCGCGGATCCACCCGAACGATACCTTGCGCGCCACGGCTTCCAGTTCCGCGCGCAGATCCTCGTTGCGCACCGCGCCGCCCGATTCCCGCAGAACGAGCACATCGCGCAGCAGATCGTAGAGCACCTTCAGGTGCAACTCCAGCTTCTCGCTCTTGCTGCGTCCGATCGATTCCGAATAGGGCACCCACGCGCCGAACGGCATCACGCCCGCCGCCACGCGCAGCAGCGTGAACATGGCCGCGCGGCGTTTATCGTACGCCTCCAGATCCAGCGAGACCGCCACGCCCGGACTGCCGCCGCTCAGCGCCGCGCGCCGCTCGGCATGGTCCATCCCGCGCGCGCGCACGAACTCGCGCGTCTCTTCCGCCGAGAGCGGCGTAAACTGAAACGGCACCGCGCGCGAGCGGATGGTGGGCAGCAGATCGTAAGCGTTCTCCGCCGTCATGATCAGGATCAGGTGCGGCGACGGCTCCTCCAGCGTCTTCAGCAGGGCGTTGGCGGCGTGTTCGCCGGCGCGGTCCACGTGGTCGATCAGGAACACGCGCCGGCTGCCATGATTCGGCGCCAGTTTGGCCCACTCGCGCAGCAGGCGCGTCTGATCGATGGAGATCTGCCGCAGCGGCCCATCCGGCGGAAAGGTCACGAAATCCGGATATGAGGCGAACAGCAGAGGATCCTGGTTGCGCTTGTCCGCCGGCCAGCGCTCGCGCGCCGCCACGATTCCGGTATTCTCCGGCAGGCTGAGATCGTCGCGCTCGATCTGCCCGGCATGGCCCAGCAGCCGTGCGGCCAGCCTGCGCGCCAGCGTGGCCTTGCCGACGCCTTCCGGTCCCGCGAACAGCAGCGTTTGCGCCAACCGGCCGCGCGCGATCATTTGCTCCAGCGCCGCGGTGACGTGCGGGTTGCCCCAAAAGCCGTCAAACATACGGTTCGACGGCCTTCCAGATTTCGGCCGCTATGGGTTCCACGCCGGCGCGGCCATCGACGATGCGGAACCGATGTGGCTCGCGCGCCGCCAGTGCGTGATACGCCTCGTAGACTTGACGATGGAATTCGAGCGATTGCTCGTCCATGCGCGTCTCGCTGTGCCGCTCGGAGGCATTGCGCGCGTGCGCCCGCGCCAGGCTGGTTTCCGCGTCGATATCGATGAGCAGCGTCAGGTCCGGAACCAGGCCGCGACAGGCAATGCGGTCGAGCGTCATCACCGTCTCCGCGCCCAGCCCGCGCCCGCAGCCTTGATAGGCCAGCGTCGAATCGGTGAACCGGTCCGAAAGCACGATCTTGCCCGCGGCCAGGGCCGGCATGATCCACTCATCCACGTTCTGCGCGCGGCAGGCGAAATACAGCAGCATCTCCGCGGTGGGTCCCAGCTCCTGATTGGCCGCATCCAGCAGAATGCGCCGGATCTCGATGCCAATGCGCGTGCCGCCCGGTTCGGCCGTCTCCAGCACGTCGCGGCCGCGCGCTCGCAGGCGCTCGGCCAGCAGCCGCATCTGGGTGGTCTTCCCCGAACCGTCCATGCCTTCAAATGTAAGGAATAGGCTCCGTTTCCGCATTCGGAACCCTCATTGTCCTACAGAGCGGCGCGTCGCTGCGCGACGGGGTTGCACTTGCGGAGCATGCTAATGCTCTGGCCGTATAATCGAGATGAACGAGAGGTGGCGCATGCACTCGTGCGTAATGCCGCATACTTTTCCTGTAACCGAGCACCTGCATTAATCGTGGGGCGCTCCCCCAGACTTATGGCGTTCTATTTAGCCGCGCGTTCTCGCTTCGCCGCCAACATCTTGCTCGCGCGCCGGAACACCGCCACCAGCATCTCCTCCGTCAACTTACCGGTGGAAGTGTTCTGCTGGCTCGGATGATAGGAGCTGATCAGCACCGGCTGGCCGGGCGCGGTTTCAAACATGCGATTGTGTCCGAACGCGAAGGCCGCGCGGCTCCGGATCAGACCGCGGCCCTGCAAAATGCCCAGATAGTTGTCGAACGCCACACGTCCCAACGCCACCACTGCCTTGACGTTCCGCAGTAAATCCAGCTCGCGCTCCAGGTACGGCCGGCAATTGGAGATCTCCTCGCGCGTGGGCTTGTTGGCCGGCGGCGCGCAGCGTGCCACCGCCGTGATGTAGGCGTTGATCAGCCGCTGGCCGTCGTCCCGCGAGACACTCTCGCCCTGGCTGGCAAAGCCGGTTTTGTGCAGTACGCGATACAGCATGTTGCCGGATACGTCGCCCGTGAACATCCGCCCGGTGCGATTGGAGCCGTGCGCGCCCGGCGCCAGGCCGACGATCAGCAACTCCGCGCTCGGACGCCCAAACGAAGGCACCGGCTTGCCCCAGTATTCCCAATCGCGGTAGGCGCGCCGCTTCACGCGGGCCACCTCGGTACAATGCGCAATCAGCCGGGGGCACCGCTGGCATTGGACGACTTCGTCCTGTAGAACCCGCATGGCGTTAGAATTCAAGCGATGCATCTTCCTTTTCGTGTGGATGGGCGCAAGGCCCTGGTCACCGGCGGCGCCAGCGGCATCGGCGCCGCCACCTGCCGGGCGCTACACGCCGCGGGGGCGCAGGTCGCCATCGCCGATATCGACCAGCCGGGAGCCGAAGCCTTGTCACGGGAATTGTCCGGCGCCACTGTTCTCATACTTGATATTACCGATGAAGCGGCCGTGCATTCTGCGTTCGCGCGCATCGCCGCGCTCGATATTCTGGTGAACAACGCCGGCATCGGCCTCGTGGGCGGCGTGGAGCAGACCGAGCTAGCCGATTTCGATCGGCTGTTTCGGGTAAATGTGCAGGGCATGTTCCTGGTAACGCGAGCCGCCATGCCGCTGTTGCTGGCGTCCCGCGGCTCCATCGTGAACATCGGATCGGTGGCGGGCCTGGTGGGGGTTAAGAAACGTTTCGCTTATTGCGCCACAAAGGGCGCGGTGATCGCGATGACGCGTCAACTGGCGGTCGAGTATCCAACGGAGATTCGCGCAAACTGCATTTGTCCCGGCACAGTGGATACGCCTTTTGTCGAGGCTTACCTGGAGAAATATCATCGGCACGAGAAAGAGAAGGTGCGCGCCGAGCTGAACCAGCGCCAACCAGTCGGGCGCCTCGGACGTCCGGAGGAGATCGCCAACATGGCGCTGTATCTTTGTTCGCCGGAAGCCGCATTCGTTACCGGCTCCGTGCTCACTATCGATGGCGGCTGGACAGCAGCATAATGCTGCCAGCTCATTCTCAAAAATTAATCATGGAAAACTTGACGAAAACGTGCTGGACCGTGCACAATTGAATTATCCGGTTGCTCCGGCCGGAATTCTGTACTTAAGCTCTGGCGAATTACTACAGGTTTCACGACCTGGGCGCTCGTGTCTGGACGTATGATGAAGTCTTTATTGAGCCTCCCCCGGCTTCTGCAGCTCGCAATCGTTTTCTTCCTGATATCCCACGTTGTCTTTGCTACGCCCACGCCTACGCGCCGCCGCCATCGGGCCGTGCATCACGCCGCCGCCGCGCCGCGCGCCGCCGTGGTCCACCATTCAAGCGGCCAGTCGAGCAACGCGTTGGTGCATCGCGCCGCTTACCGCGTGCCGGCGCCGGCGCCCCCACCGGTGGTCGTGCGCGGCGGACCATGGACCGAGCCGACTTATGCCGATTCCACCATGGGCGACAACGCCGATGGCGAAGATCTGGAAGTGCGCCGTTCCGCCGTCGAGGCGCTCGGCTCGTACAACGGATCGGTGGTGGTGGTAGAGCCGAATACAGGCCGCATCTTGTCCATCGTCAACCAAAAGCTGGCGCTCGGCAGCGGATTTCAACCCTGCTCCACGATCAAGGTTTCGGTCGCGCTGGCGGCCCTCAGTGAGAAGGTGGTCGGCGGCGATGGCAAGCTGTTCCGCCACGGCGGCTACAACCTGACGCAGGCTCTGGCGCATTCGAATAACTACTACTTCGCCACGTTGGGAACCAAGCTCGGCTTCGACAAGGTCAGCTATTACGCGCACCTGTTCGGATACGGCGAGAAGGCCGGCCTGAACATCGCCGGCGAAAGCCCCGGGCGTTTTCCCACCGAGCCGCCCAGCAACGGCGGCGTGGGCATGCTCACCAGCTTTGGCGAAGAGATCTCCCAAACGCCGCTGCAACTGGCCGCGCTGATGTCCGCGCTGGCGAATGGCGGTACGCTCTACTACCTTCAATACCCGCGTACGGCGCAGGAGTCTGCCGAGTTCGTGCCGCGCGTGAAACGCCAGTTGGAAATCAAGAACGTGATTCCGGAACTGAAGCCGGGTATGCTGGCCGCCGTCGAGTACGGCACGGCACGGCGCGCACAGCAAGATGCACCCATCGCCGGCAAGACCGGCACCTGCACAGACAGCCACACGCACCTGGGCTGGTTCGGCTCCTTCAACGATGTAGGCAACAACAAATTAGTGGTGGTCGTTCTGCTCACCGGTGGACGGCCCGCCATTGGTCCCGTGGCAGCGGGTGTTGCCGGCGAAGTCTATCGCAGCCTTGCCGGGAAGAACTACTTCGCCAGTAAACGGACGCTCGCGCCCGCGATCCTGATCTCCACGCAAATCTGTTGCGCGAGATAGGCTACTGAATCAAATACTGCGCCAGTTTCCCGTCCACCGTGGTGAATGTGCTCAGGTGCAGCGACTTGCCCTTGAACCCGATCTGAAAATGACGGTACTGCATGCCGCCGCGCAGCTCGACAGATGTCTGCTTGAAGCTCTCCGGAGCGCCCAGCGGCGTCAGGCTGGTGGCCGCATCTTGCAAGACCTGCGGCGTGAAGTAGGCATCCGCATCGGGGTTCAGCAGCGAGTGGTCGATCTTGCCTTCTTGCAGGCCGCTGAAAATCCGGCGGGCCTGTTTGAGCTGTTGGGCCGCCTGCGGATCTTCCGCTTCGGCTAACAGCAGCGGTGCGATCTTATTTGCGATCGACTCCGGCGCGCTCGATCCATCCATGTTCGCAAAGACCACCACCGCAGCCCTCTCATCCGGCCAGACGGTGTTCAGGCTGACAAAGCCCGACACCGCTCCGCCGTGCTGCAGCCTGGGGTGTCCGTTCGCATCGTCCACGTGCACTCCCAAGGCGTAATCCGTCGGCGCGCCGTTCTTCAGGCGGACCGGGTTCATCATGGTATCGAGCGACTCGGGCTTCAGCAGCTTGTGTTCGATCAGGGAGATGTCCCAGCGTGCCAGATCGCGCGCGTTCATGGCCAGTTCGCCGGCGGCGAAAAGCCAACCCCGGCCTTCGGGCGCGACCGGGCGGGCCGCCCCCAGTCCGAAGCGCGTGTAGCCCCCTGCGTCAGACTGCGTAAGAGACTGCTCGTCGAGGTCGATTACGCTGGTCATGCCCAGCGGGCCGAAAATTCGCGCTTGCAAGAACGACGCGAAAGGGGCGCCTGTCACTCGCTCCAGGATTCGGCCGGCCGCCACATAGTTCGTATTGCTGTACTGCCACCGTGTGCCAGGATCGAAATCCAGCGGCTTGCCGGCCCACGTCTTCAGGATGTAGTCCGCGGTCACGGGCTTTTGCATGAAGGGCGCCACATAGTCCAGCGGATAGTAATCCTGGTATCCCGAGGTGTGCGACAGGAGTTGCCGGATAGTGATCTCGTTGGCGCGGGTGAGGTTCGGCAGATAACGCCCTACCTTCTCGTCAAGCGAAAGCTTGCCTTCCTCGACTAGCATCAGGATGGCGCCGGCCATGAATTGTTTGCTGACCGAGCCGATGCTGTAGCGCATGTTGGGACGAGCCTTACCGTACGCCTGCACGTAGGCGATGCGGCCGTCTTTGACCACCGCGATAGAGACGCTGGGAGCGCCGCTATCGGCTAGCGCTTTGTCCACGGCGGCGTCGATTTTGGCCGTGGCCGCAGGGGGTAGCTGTGCTACCAGGTGGCTGGCGAATATGATGAGGACGAGTGCGCGAAAGCTGGGAGACATGCATCCCAACTTAGCAGAACTACTCGTACCGCAAGGCCACCATCGGATCCACTTTGGTTGCCCGGCGAGCCGGCCATAGAGTCGCCGCGACGGCCACCGCCAGCAGCAGACACGCCACTGCGCCGAGCGTCAACGGATCGGTGGGCGTCACTTCGAACAACAGGCTTCGCAACACGCGCGTGGACGCCATCGCGGCGGCCAGCCCCACGGCAACTCCCAATCCTCCCAGCAGCAACCCTTCGCGCAGCACCAGGCGCGACACATCGCTTGAGCGCGCGCCCAAAGCCACGCGAATGCCGATCTCCTGCGTGCGCTGGCTCACCGAATAGGACACCACGCCGTACACCCCGATGGTGGCCAACAGCACCGCGATGCCCGCGAACACCAACAGCAGCACCAGTTGAAATCTCGGGCGCGCAACCGAATCGGAAAAGACTTCGTCCATGGTTTGGACGTTCGAAACCGCTTGGTCTGGATCGACGCGGTGAATGGCCGCCTCAACCGCGTGGGCCATCTGGCGCGGATCGTTCCGCGCCCGCACCACCAGACGCGCAAAGTACATGGGTCCCTGCGCGTTTGCCAGGAAGATAGTCGGCTGGGGCGCGACCTTCAATTCGGTTTGCCGGGCATCCACCACCACTCCCACGATTTCGACTGGATTGGGAACCGTCCAGCAGACATTCAGCTTCTTGCCCACGGGATTTTGGCCCGCGAGGAACCGCTCGGCAAATGCGTGGTTGACGACCGTGGCGCTGGGCGTACCAAAGCGGTCCTGTGGGCCGAAATCGCGGCCGCTCAACATCGGCGTCCCCATGGTCTGGAAGTATCCGGGACTGATCACCAGAAAATCCGCGCTGGGCGAAGAAACGTTTGGCTCGGGCCCAGGAGCGGGCGCAAAGCAGGAACCAGATACGAATCCGGTGAGTGGCAGGAAATGCGTGGAGCCGGCCGCCTGCACGCCAGGTACGCTCCGCACTTCATCGAGCACCCGCTCCATGTACTGCGACCGCTTCTCGAGGTCGCCATACTTGGCCGGTGAAGTGAACATCTCCATGGCCAGTAGGTGTTCCGTAACGAAGCCGGGGTTGACGGAAGTCAGCCGCGCGAAACTGCGCATGAGCAGGCCGGCGCCAACCAGCAGCAGAAGCGCCAGCGCAATCTCGGCGACCACGAACGCCCGCCGGAAGACGCGACCGCCTCCCACGCCGGTGCGCTGCGAACCCTGCTGCAGCGCGCTCTGAAGCTGCGGGCGCGAGACCTGAATCGCGGGCGCCAGGCCAAATACGATGGCCGTCGCCAGGGAAATGCCGAACGCAAAGAGGAACACTCCGGAATCCAGGCGAATCGATTCCATCCGGGGTAGCGGCACACTGGTGGGGACCATCGCGAGCAGGCCTTGGAGGCCCCAGTAGCCCACTGCCAAACCTCCTGCCCATCCCGCCAGCGCCAGCAGCAGGCTCTCCGATAACAGTTGTTGCAGAATGCGCCGCCGTCCCGCGCCCAGGGCCGCGCGCAGTGCGATCTCGCGCAACCTGCCGGTGGCGCGCATCAGCAGCAGGTTCGCTACATTGGCGCAAGCGATGAGCAGAACCAGGCCTACCGACGCCAGCAGCACCAACAGAGGCAGACGGACGTTTTCCGTGACGTCATCGAGAAAAGGCACTACCGCGGTGCTCCAATCCTTATCCATCTCCGGCCACTCTTGCGAAAGCCGCTTGGCGACGGCCGCCAGATCTTGTTGCGCCTGTCTGAAGCTCACGCCCGGCTTGAGGCGCGCAATCGTGGAGAGGTAGCGGCCGTTCCGGCGCGCCTCACCGCGGTCGAGGGGCATGGGCACATAGAGGTCCGCTTTCCAACGGGGGAAGTGAAAGTCACGCGGCAGAATGCCGACCACGGTCGTCGGATCTCCATTCAGCATGATCTTCCGTCCGAGGATATTGCGATCGCCGCCGTAATGGCTCTGCCAGAAGGCGTAGCTGAAAATCACGCTGTGATCGCGTCCCTCAATTCCTTCCTCCGGGATAAACGCGCGGCCCATGAACGGCGAGACCCCCAGGATGGAGAACAACTCCGGCGACGTGCGGATCCCGTCCACGGCCAGCGGCTCACCCTCGCCGGTGATGTTCGAAGTCCAGCCGTGCATCGCAGCCATCTGCTGGAAACTGCGCGTGCGCTCGCGCCAGTTGAGGAAATTGACGGGGTTGACCACGTTGTGCTGGTTCCCTTTCGGGCTGGACTCAAAAACCAGCACCAACCGGTCCGGCTCCGGGAACGGAAGCGGCCGCAGCAGGACGGCGTTCACCACGCTGAAGATGGCCGTATTCGCCCCGATTCCCAGGGCCAGCGTGAGCACCGCGACCACGCTGAACGCCGGACTGCGGCGCAGCAGGCGCGCCCCGTATCGCAGGTCCTGTCCTAATTGTTCCACTACCGTCCAGTTGGACATTTCGTGTATCGCCTCCTTCACCGCCGTCAAGTTGCCGAATGCCCGCCGCGCCGCATCGGTCCCCTCGCCGCGCTCCTCCGCCTCCAGGTCCAGATGCGTGTGCAGCTCCCGTTCGAGGTCGTCTTCCCGGTTTCGTCTGCCCCAGCGCATATCGATGGTAGATATTCTACCATCGTAGACGCACGGTTCTCCGGAGGGT
Source organism: Bryobacterales bacterium (assembly GCA_003132865.1). Next base: position 10,739 of record PKYZ01000382.1, on the reverse strand, counting down.
TAGCAATAAGGGTTAGCAAGGGTTACCCGACGCCGAGCCGCGCGTGCGGAGCCAAGCTCTTGTCCCGTATCGGCCATGATGACAGCCGCGGAGAAGCCATCTCGCCGCGCACAGGCGACGGGGTGCGACGGTGTTGAAAAAGCGGTTTTCGGTTGCATTGTGTTGCATTTTGTCGCTTTTGTCACGGTGGACTGCACCGTGAGCTCTTTGCAGCACCGTGGCGGCCGGTTCGGGGTGAAGGGCGCGGTAACCTGGGATGTAACCGGATTTTTGTTCGGCAGTTGGGTTGGGTGTACCTTGCCCGGATAAGCCGATTTGCGCGCGTGGCCGATACCCCCATTTTTTGGGTTCGTTCGGTTTTTTGGGCGGGTTGGTTGTTCGTCGTTGTGCGGAATTGTGCATGGAGGTCGAACGTGTAACGTGGATGGCCACGTTACCGCTCCGCCGGCCATTGGGCGTTTTCTGCCACGTGGCGCCTGCGGGGCGACCTGGCGGGTCCGTGACGGGGGTGTGGTGGGAGGTGCTCACGGACAGAGAGTGCGTGGTTTGGGGAAAGGCTCTCGGGCGAATGATCCGAAACAGTTCCGTGCAATCGGATGGCGCCACGGCCGCCGGTGTTCCGCGATCTTCGAAATCAGGCACGATTCCGAGGGCGAGTACCACCACCCGGTTACAGCCTGGAAAGCGACTTAAAGAGGAAGATCAAGCTATGCCGAAAACGTCTAAGACGGAATGCACGGCCGATGAGATCGCAGACACGGCGTCGCCGAGTGACGATGTTTCGGCCCACTTCGCCAACAAGTTCACTGTGGTCAGGCCGGTGCGTCGCGTGAACGTCGACCTGACTCAAGGGGTGATGCGCGAACTCGACGAGCGTACGGCGCGGCTCAATGTCAGCCGGCAGGCGGTAATCAAGACGCTGCTCGGGCGGGCGCTGAGCGAGGAGCGGGCGGTACGATTCATCTTGCCAAAACGGCAGGCCGGTGCGCCCGAGGATGGCATTGGCCTGGCGAGCCGAATGATTCTTGATGGCCTTGGTGATCCTCGACAGGCTGGCCCTCGGGATAGATCAAGATGGTATAAATAAACCAAGCCGCCGCTCCCCGAGCGCATCGGCAACCACCTGGGCCACGCCGGTCCGTGGCGGACGAAGACTTTGCCAGGGGAGCTGCGCTCCAAGATCTCCACGGTTCTTGGGAGTGACCCGTGCAAACGCCACGTGAGGAACAGAGCAGCACCCTCAGGTTGCCAGTGTGGCAGCGTAACCCGCAGAAGGACAGGCCAGGAGGCCTGTCCCACCTAAGTTTCCCCAAGGCATTTTTTGGAAGGAAGACGCACAGTTGTGATGCCTTCCTGCTGCGTGATGTGACGAATCGTTCGGATTGACTGCTCGCTCCGCCCTGAAGAGTGTTTCCGCTTGCGCCGGAAAGCCAACATTCGGGACGGCGCATTCGAGATCGCACTCGCAAGGGCAGGGGTTCACGGCGGCGAATCCGCTGTCAGAACCCGACACGCCGTTCCAGCGAGTGGAATCGCTGGTCCGTTCGCAGATCGTCCCATACATAGCTGACTTCCAGTTCGATCAGACCCGGCGCGCGCTGCCCGTAACCTCTTTCCAGCCACTCGAAGCCCGATCTCGATCTCCGAGTGCTGCGTAATACCCCGCGAACATTGAGCGGAGAGACATAGTTCTGTTTTGAGAATTCTTTGAGTTTCGCCAAGGCCGCTTCAGCTTGCCGCCTGTTTCCAGAAGCGGCCCAAGCGTGGGCGACGCCCGCCAGATATACCGCCCCATACGTCTTGCTCGCCTACGGTAACGACAAACTGCATGCCGCCTCCATTCGATGGCGCCCTTCTCCAAATCATGCCGTGGCCCGTCCTGCAGAACATGACGGTCGGCGATCTCAGCGCTATCTACGAATATCTAAACGCGATCCCGTGCTTGGAGGGTGGCCTGGGACAGCCTGCCACCCGCTGCCATTAGAGTCCGAAAGGTTGCCAGAACGGAGATGGGATCGGAGAGCGACAGGTGCACTCAGCCCCCGAAGATCCAGGCCTGCCCGGTTTGGATCTCGGGACGTTTCTAAATAGCCGCTTCTGCGGCTGAGGTAAGACCCTCCGCAGCGGTCGCGAACGCACACTGCGCGAGAACCGCCACGAAATGAGCCCCAGAACATGCAGGAAGCTAACAGGTTAGTTGTTGGTGAACGAGGACACGGAGCCGATGAATCTTGACGATGAGCGTTTTCAGGTTGCGTAGGGTGTCCGGTGGCATTGGCCACGCCGGGGTCGCCCGCGAGGAGTCGCGTAGTGGCCGGTGATCCGCCCTCGCACGCGTCTGAAGCGGCGAGATCAGAAAGCGCAATGGCGTCAGGGAGGAGCAATTCGTTTGCAGCGGGATAGCTTCTGTCCGGATGGCCGAAGGTCACTCACGACCGATAGTCTAGTATCTGGCACCCGCTCGAGGAGGTGCGGCGGGATTAGTACCGGGAAGTGCCGAGTTCACGGTGGTACTGGTAGGCGGCGTCCAGACCAGCCGCAAGCACCGTCGCCTGTTGGTGGTTTAGTTGGTGACTGAGCATTGAAGCAATTGCAGCCGCCCAAACTTCAGCAGGCTGCAACGTGGCCGTGCCGTCCCTGATCTGCTCCAGCAATTGTCGGTGTTGGGCAATCCCGGCTTCGTGCTGGCGAAGATGAACGTTCGGGTCGAACCCGGAGCGAAGTCTACGGGGTCCGTTCGGAAGCCGCACCTCGCCGCCAAATAACTCGATGCGGTCCTTCGCATGAAGCACAACCCGAAGCCATTGTCGGAAGTCGCCAGGATCAAGCGGAGAAGTGGGGGAGTTTAACCGGAGCACCTTGAACACGGCAAAGGCCACCGGGAATGGCAAGAACTCTGGGTTCCCCCGGCCAACGGTCAATCGAAGTCGATTCCTGTGATCCTCGAAATGCGCCTCGTCGCCACCACAAACGGAGTTTAGGAGTTCAAGGTACGTCTGTGGCGAGACCACTACCTGGAACCGACTGCTAATCCGGCCAACAATCCGGTTGAGATCGGGCTGGTAGTTGGGCTGAAGCAGGGTTTGAGCAACGTTGGTGTCGAGGATCAACTTGGGTTTCGGCATAGCGATAGCCGTTGCAGCTTCGGGAGGATCGAGTCCATCCGACCCAGATTATACGCTCTTCGGATTGAGAAATACACGCCCAATGCCCGGAACGTTAAGCGCAGCGGCGGCGAAGATCAGACAGGACGAACCGGAGAATTCGTCGGGCGCAGGTGAACGGCGCTGCGGGGCGTTGTACGGCTGCGGCGTTGCCGGGGATGCCTTCCCACCGGGCGCAACCGAAGGGCGCTGAGAGCTTCGTGTGCGTGCTGGCGGGGTGTTTTCCTGTGCGGCCTTCCGTGAGTTCATTTCAGCGAAGCAAATCCGAAGCAAACGTGCCGCCTATATCCGCCAATCCTCACCAGCCCAACTCGTCGTAAACTTTTGATACGCCAAGGTGCGCCACATCACACCAACCCCTCAAGTGAATTCAGGTTCTAGTTCTCGCAANNCGCGCTAGATTCAGGTTCTAGTTCTCGCAAGGGAGTGGAGGTTCAAGTCCTCTCATCCGCACCAATAAAATCAGTAACTTAAACGATAATCGATTAGGAGCGTGGCACGAGAACCGGGGCCACTGCAACGGTTTTTGTTAACGGTCTCGCGGTAGTATGGGGCAATGCTACGATGCTCGTATGTCTCGGGCACCCTCTTCAAACGCGGCCAGATCTGGTATGTGGCCTACTGGCTCGACGGCCGCCAGGTCCAGAAGTCGTCGCACTCGACCAATATTCAAGACGCGAAGCGGATTTGCATAATCAGGTGCGCTGGACTCCGTAGATAGGATGGCGGCTGGCGCTCCACCGTCGGTGGCGCGGAGCAAGCAAGAGAGAGAGACACTATCCTTAAGCATTTGGCGTAGGGTCGCGTGGACTCGCGCGACAGGCGAACCTGTTCGGCGGATGTTCGGTATTTCTCCACTTTCTGTTCGGAGTCTGTTCGGCTATGCTGAATTCAGTCGCTCTAACGACAGTCGATCATGGACGACAAGTTCGGAGACCTGCTCGACAGCCTGCCTGAAAAACCGCCGCGCTCGCGCCTGGAGCCGTACAGTGAGTTGATTGTTGAACTTCGTCGTCGCGGACGGACATATCGGGAAATCGCCCGCATTCTCGCGGAAAAATGCAAAGTCCAAGCTGGGTCGCGGCGAAAAAAACGCGAGGACAGGCGGGCCAGCCACACTAGGATTATGGGGGTGGCATATGGAGCTTAGCGATACGCTGCCGGACCAGCGCGAGGTCCACGTGTGGTTCGTGGAACTGGCGGCGAGCGCCGCTTCGGTCGAGGCATGCTTTCGCAGCTTGTCCGCCGACGAAAGAGAACGCGCCTCGCGGTTTCGCTTCGAACATCTAAAGACCGCTTTCACGCTGTCAAGGGGAATCCTGCGCGTTCTGCTGGGGAGTTACCTTGCCATCGAGCCCGATCGTGTACGCTTCGCTTATGAGCCGCGGGGGAAACCGCGGGTTGCGTTCCCGGACACCCCACTCGAATTCAACTTGGCCCACTCCGGGAAGTTTGCAACGTATGCCTTCGCGGTTGGCTGCGAACTCGGCGTGGATATCGAGGAGGTGCGGCCCGCACGCGACCAAGAGAGTATCGTCCGCCGGTTCTTCTCAAGGGAAGAGCGCGAGGAGTGGCTTGAACTCGATCTGTCACAGCGCGACGAGGCCTTCTTTCGCTGCTGGACCCGGAAGGAAGCTTACATCAAGGCTTTGGGCGATGGCCTTTCAATGCCTCTCGACAGTTTCCGGATGAGCCTGCGGCAAGGAGTACCCGCGGCGCTGATTTACGCGGCCGGAGATCCCACCGCGGCAAGCAAGTGGTCGCTATGCTCCCTGGCGCCGGCGGACGGCTATATCGGCTCGCTGGCCGTACCGGAGCGCACGCGCAACGTGCGCGTTCTGCCCCGCTTGACTGCGGCCGCCGTGCTGGAACTGGTGAGCTGCCCGGGTCGCTTCCCGCCTGCGGATAAGGAGTTCGCAAAATCCCCAGAGACACGGTCCGGGTGAAAGTACAGGATTGGGCTACGCACATGTCTCCTCCAGTCGCGCAGCGGCGGGAGCAACTCCTCCAGGATGCCATCGACGACGGCGGCGTTCCCGCCTGCGGCGCGACCTCCTGGCAGCATCAGGCGAGCCGGAGGATCGTCGCCCGTTCTTCGCCTCACGACAGCCGAGGGCAGGCTTGGCTGTTCCGTTGTCCCAAAAACTTTTACTTTTGCGCCATGAGGAAAACGGTCCAGCTAGTTAGCGTTAGCGATTCGCCATCCGCAGCGGGCTGCGGTTAGCGTTGGCTGAAAAGCCGCAGATGACAGGCCGATCCGGACGCCCGAGGGCGGATCATGGGCGCTCCGCCGCAGCCGGCTTCGGTTCCGGGCTGAGGCCGAACTCGTTCAGGATGACGACATCCACGCGGCGGTTATGCGCGCGTCCCTGGTCGGAATCGTTGGATTCGACGGGCACGGTGTCGGCGTAACCCGCCACTGCCAGGCGCCGCGGCGGGATATCGAAGCGGGACACCAGCAACTCGAGCATGGCGATACTGCGCGCGGCCGAAAGTTCCCAGTTGCTTCGGAAACGGGAGTTATGAATGGGCACGGAATCGGTGTGCCCCTCCAGCCGCACCTGACTCGGTAACGCGGCTATCGCCCGCGCGATCTTTTCGATGCTGCGATAGGTCCCCGGGTACACGGTATCGTTTCCAGAGGCGAAGAAACCAGCTTCGCGTAAGCTGATCACCAGTCCGCGCTGCTCCAAGGCGACCCGGAGCTGGCCCTTTTCGATCTCCAGCTTCAAAGCGGTCCGCAAGGCATTCAGGGAACCGGCCAGATCCGCGGGAGGCCGGTCCTCGTGGACCGTAGGCTTCGCCCCTCCCGGACCCTTTATCATGGCGTTTCCCTTGCCCTTGTCGTCCCTCGTGCCTCCCAGAATGGCGGCCAGCACGGTCTTCACCTGCCCGTCTTCGAGCGCCTTTTTGACCGACTCGGAGACCCGCGCGGCCTTGCCGTGATCCGCTTGGGACGTGGCGAACATCACCACGAAAAAGGCAAACAGCAGAGTAATGAAATCCGCATAGGAAACCAGCCAGCGCTCGTGGTTGGCTGGTTCTTCGGGTTTTCGATGGCGCGCCATGGGCTCCGCCTTACTCCCCGGCCACGGCTTCCGCAGGCTGGCTGGCGGCCGCCGGCGCCGGGCTCGCCTTGGGCGCTTTCTTGGGAGCAGGCGGGGGCGCGTAGGCTTCCAGCTTGATCCGGATCAGCTTGGGATTCAAACCCTCCGCGATCCCCAGCACGCCCTCCAGCATCAACTCGCGTATCTGCACGGCCGCGTGCACGCGCGACTTGAGTTTGCTGCCGGCCGGAAGAAATAGTATATTCGCCGAGGCCACCCCGTATACCGTAGCCACAAAGGCCACCGCGATTCCCCGGCCCACCTCGTCGATGTTGGCCAGATGCTTCATCACCTGGATCAGCCCCAGCACCGCGCCGATGATCCCGATGGTGGGCGCGTATCCGCCGGCCGCTTCGTAGACCTTGGCTTCGGCTTCCCCGCGGTGCTCCTCCAGGGTGATCTCCAGCTCCATCATGCGGCGCAACTCTTGCAGGTCGGTCCCATCCACCGCCAGGTTCAAGGCCTTGCGCAGAAAGGGGTCTTGAATGGACGCGGTTTCGTCCTCCAGGGAGACGATGCCGTTCTTGCGGGCCTTGGTGGCGTAGCCGATGATCTGCTCGATGACGGTTCCCGGTGCATGGCTGGTCTCGAAGAAGACCGCGGGGAACTTGCCGGCGGCGCGGCGTAGAAGATCCATCGGCGTGGTAACCATCACCGCCCCCAGGGTACCTCCCAGGACGATGATGGCGGCGGTCAGTTGCGCGACATCCTTTACTTTGCCCTGCTCGAGCACCAGACCTCCCAGGATGCCGGCCAGCGCCAGGGCCAAGCCACCCAACGTCGCCAGATCCGGCCGGTGCCCGGACGGTTTTTTCGCTTCTTTCGCCGAATCAGGAGCAGGTGCGGTTGTCTCTGCCATGTCCTATTCGATTTCCACCGCCATCTATAGTCTCGCCAGTCTCGCCGGGAGACGCGCTCTGCCCGGCCGGGATGGACGGACTGAGCAGAACGCCGCTGTAGATGGCTCGACGGAACTCCACCACCCGCCGGACTACCTCTTCGGGGGGTTCCAGCACCACCAGTTTCTGCCCAGTGGTCAGACTGATCACCGTGTCGGGGGTCACCTCGATCGACTCAATGAGGTCCGCATTGAGCACCAGCGGCCGATGGTTGAGGCGCGTGAGGTGGATCATGAGACCTCAATCCTTATCGGCCGGGCCGGCCGAAGCCGGCGTGGTTTCCAGCAGAAAGCCGAGCTTCCGGCCGGTCTCTACGATCCGGCCGCCGAACCGCAGCTTGCCGTTGAGCAGACCGTCCACCGGGCGGCCCACGGGAAAGTCGAAGGCCACCACGTCGCCTTCGGCCAGGCGCAGTAGATCCCGCGCCAGCAGGCGGGGACCGCGCAGGCGCACGTCCAGGGCCAGCAGCGACGGCCGGATGCGCGCCAGCATGTCCGCCTGTTCGGCCTCGGTCGATTGGGTGCGGCGCATGGACCACTGCTGGTCGAACTTCTGCCGCATCATCTTGGCGATGATGGACGGGACCGCGATGTTCATCATCCCCACGTTGTCCCCGATGCGTATCTCAATGCCCACCGCCACGACCGCTTCGGTGGGCGCCAACACGCGCAGAAACTGGGGCTCGGTCTCCACCGTATGGATGGTGAACTCGATCGGAGCGACGGCTTGCCAGGCTTGTTTGAGATCGTTCAGAATAATCCGGAAAAGGCTGTCGAGCAGTTTCTGCTCGATTTCAGTGATCTCCCGCCGCAGAGCCGCCGTGGACTTGCCATCGCCCCCCAACAGCACTTCCAGGATGGGGAAGACCAGCGCCGGGCTCAGCTCCAGCAGTCCGTAACCGTCATAGGGCCGCAGCCCCAGCGAGAGCATGCAGGTGGGCGAGGGCAGCCCGTTCAGAAACTCCTCGCAGGAGAGCTGCTCGACGCTCACCAGATTCACCAGAAGATAGGTGCGCAAATAGGCCGAGAGGCTGGAGACCAGATTGTGGACGAAGGTCTCGTGAAGCTGGTGAATGGCCCGAAGCTGGGACTTGGCGATGCGATCCGGGCGGCGGAAGTCGAAAGGCACCACCTTCTTGGCCGGGGACTCCTGCTGGTGCCCCCCAGCCGCATTATTGAACAACGCGTCGATTTCCTGTTGCGATAAGGTGCGATTCAAGCTGGGCCGTCCCTGATAGTCTATCGGCAGGTGGGCACGCAGCTTTAGTCCAGGAGCGCAGATTCGCACCCGGGCCGCCGATGAGATCGTGGGGGAGCCGGCGCTCCCCCGGAGTGGCCTTTATGGATATCGCACCTGTCAATAATCCGGGACAAGCTCTCCCGGCCGTGCCCGACACAGCCAGTCCCAAATGGTTGGTGGAAAACCGCGAGCTGATCCGCAGCGTCAAGGGCATCAATGCCTCCGAACTATTCGGCGAAGGCAGCGATCTGACCTTCGCCCTGGATCGGGACACCAAGCGGCCCGTGGTGCGGGTCGTCGACCGGCAGACGGGTGAGGTCCTCTGGCAAGGGCCGCCGGAGTATGTGCTGAAGTTGGCGCAGGCCCTGGGCCAGCATGGCGGCTAAGTTTGCCACTAGCACTAGCCGCCGCGCAAGTCCGGGCGCATTCTCCCGATAAGTAGCGTGAGGAGATCCGATGCCCCTGCAAGATGCCTATTTGGAAAGTCAGGTTCTGAGCGCCGACCCGATGGAGTTGGTACGCCTGCTCTATCGCGCCGCGGGCGATGCCACGCGTAGCGCCAGCGCCCACCTGGCGGCCGGCCGTATCGCGGAGCGTTCCCGCCAAATCTCGAAGGCCTATGCCATTCTGTTGCAGTTGTCCGCTTCCCTCGACCATGCGCGCGGCGGCACAGTGAGCCGCAGCCTGGCGGAGTTGTACGATTATATGCAACGCCGGCTGCTCGAAGCGAATCTGCGCCAGACGGCGGAGCCGCTGCTGGAAGTGGAAAGCTTGCTGGCCACCCTGCTGGAAGGCTGGGATCAGATCCGCACGGCGCCCGAGCACGCCACTCCCCAGGCGAACCCACGTTCGCCGATAGGCGGGGAGTCCGCGGAATACGGCGGGTATCCCGCGGTCTTCGCGCCGGGCGCCGCGGCGGAGTATGCCACGCAGAGTTGGAGCTTCTGACTTCGGCTGGAGCGCAGGAACTGCACCCGGGCAACGACCGCGCAGCGGCGCTCCTGCCGGGCAGGCTCTATTTCGCCCGTGTGGACAAGCTGGAGACGATCTGAGCGCTCAAGCCCAGGCCCCCGTTCTGTGCCAGGGCCTGCGCAAACTGCTCTTCAGCCAGTCCGGCGGCGGTGGCGCTTCCGCTGTCCTCGCCGCTTCCCAGCCAGCCGCCTTCGTCGCCACGGGCTTCCTTTAGGAGTTGTGCGATCATGAGGGCCTCGAATTGCTTGGCCGCAGCCTCGACGGTTTGCGGCGGGCGCGCGGCGGGCGGTTGCACCATGGCCCCCGCAGCGACTCCCAAGGTTACTGGCGCGCTCATCAGATCACCTCCAACTCGGCTTCCAGCGCGCCGGCCGCGCGCAGGTTTTGCAGGATGGCAATGACATCCCGCGGAGTCGAGCCGATGGCCGCCAGCGCGCGCACCAACTCCTCCACGGTGGCGCCTTGCTTGAGCACCACGTTGCGGGCCGGCTCCTCTTTGGCGTCCACCCCTACCTTGGCCGCCGCGGCGGTAGTCCCGGCCGATAGCGGCGGCGGCTGCGAGATGTCCAGACTGGTCTGGATCTCGACCGTCAGATTGCCGTGCAGGATAGCCACTGGAGAAATGTGTACATCGCGGCCCATGACGATGGTGCCGGTGCGCTCATTCACCACCACCCGGGCCGGCCGGTCCGCGTCCACGGTGAGCGTCTCCATCTCCGCGATGAAATCGATAGGGCGGGCGGCGTAAGACGAGGGAACCAGTACGCTCACCAGGGCCGAGTTTTCGGCATGCGCCGGCCAGGCTCCCGCCGCGCCGTATTTGGCGTTCAGCGCCGCGGCAATGCGGGAGGCGGTGGTAAAGTCCGCGTTCCGGAGTTGCAGGTGCACGACCCCCTTGGGCGCCAGCGAAGGCGCCGGCCGCTCGACGATGCCGCCGCCGGGCACGCGGCCCACCGTGGGATGATTCACCGTCTGGCTAGCGCCGCCGCGCCCCGCCGAGAATCCGCCGGTGACCACGGCGCCCTGGGCCGCGGCATAAACCTGGCCGTCGGCGGCTTTCAGGGGCGCCAGCAGCAGTACCCCTCCCTGGAGGTTAGTGGCGTCCCCGATGGCCGCCGCCGTGACATCCAGGTGTATGCCCGGCTGGGCGAAAGGAGGCAGGGTGGCCGTGATCATGACGGCCGCCATGTCCTTGGTGCGAAGGGTGGCTCCCGGAACCGAGACGCCCATGCGTTCCAGCATGTTAGCCAGGCTCTGCGGCGAGAACAAGGTCTGCTGCGTGTCCCCTTTTCCGGCCAGCCCCACCACCAGCCCGTAGCCGATGAGCTGGTTGTCGCGCACGCCTTCGATTCCCGCCA
>PKYZ01000500.1 GCA_003132865.1 Bryobacterales bacterium | reverse complement strand
CGGATCCCAACGATCCCGACACCCCCCACAAGCCCGGATTATATTTGTTTACGGAGAAGAACGGCGAGCGAAAACTGGTTACCATCACCAAATCGGTCCCTCAAAGTGCGAGATCGAAGATGCAAGGCATACTGGGGTACGCGCTCTTCGCCTTTCTTCCGAGGGCGAAGGCCTCTGTTCACACCAGCGATCGCCAGCCGGTACTCTACCTCTTCGTCGGAGAAACCGCCGAAATAAGTGGCGTGGTGGACAGCCCGGGACAGCTCGCGCTGGTCAAGATGGAACATCAATCGATGCAGGGCCTGGAGGGCCGCAGAATGTTGTACGCAAAGCAGCCGCATATTGGCGCGCGCGTGATTGTCGGTACGGACCCGAAGGCGGTAAGACTTTTCAAGCCTGAGCAAACGGGTCCGAAGGCGTTTCGATTAATTCCCGACACCGAACTGGAGTCTGGCGAATACTGTTTCTTCTTTACAAGCGGCGGCGGCGTTTTCCCTGGCGCGAAGGGTACTGCCGGCTCTAATGTCACGTTGTGGGACTTCGGTATCGACTAATACCTCGCCTGATGTTCGGATGATTGACGACCGCGCTTTGGCGTGCCTCCCGCTCGAAGCGTTGCAGCGCCACGGTCGCGAGTCATTAGGTCTTGGAGGCGCTTGGCGGGAAGTATTGCAAATAGGGATTTGGCGGCAGGGGAGAATCGAGTTGGCTCGTCAGATGCGCCGCGCCGGACTGAGCCCAAAACTTCCAATCGCACGGACTGGCTTTGACCAGTGGCTCGTCCGGGTGATCCTCGGACGCTTACGACGTTGTCGTATGGCATGATGATGGCCGGTTCCATTTGCTGTCTTTTATCGCCGACCTCTTCGTTTTCGTGGCGCTGTGTCAAGTTCGCGTAGTGCTGTTGTGGCTGTCGTGAATCGGCAAGATGCCCCAATTCCGGGCTGAAGTCGAAATCGATGCGGACACAGTGGACCCAGACACGCCGCCGCAACACCTGACCGGCACGTTCGTGTCCCAAAAGGTGACGATGTTGCTATCGCCTGAACAGGCTCTACCGCACAGGATTCTTCACGAGGTGCATGGGTGCCGACACAGTCAACGTGCTGCTGCTCCGCGCCGGGTTAGATAATGGCGAAGCTGAGGCTCTCATCCAGGCACAAGAAAAACAGGCCCTCTTCTTTATTGGCGATGAAAGACGGCCCGCGCGATCGCAACGCGCATGGGCAGGACGGCCGTAGGCACGCTACGCTTGCTGGCACGTCTCCATTTGGAAGGGCACACGCCAGAATTACGTGGCCTCGTGAGGATATCGCGTCGGGACCTCGGCTTTCGCGTCTCCGACGAGATCGTGCAGCAGGCGATTGATCTTGCCGCGGAACCCATCTAACCGTCTCCAGCGAAGCCAGTCCTTGCAGGCGAAACCGCCTGCCCCACCACACTCACATCCAGGCGTGGGATAGAATCCCAACTGCAATTCCCGCTCGCCGATGTCGCTCTCCCGTATTGAAAGGAGTTTCAATATGCGATTCACACTATGGCTGGCGGTACTGGCGGGCGTGGCTGCGATGACGGGCTGCGCGCCGGCAGTCGCCATCCACCCGCTCTATACCAGCCAGAATCTGGCTTCCGATCTGCCGCTGGAGGGTACCTGGGCGTCCAGCGACGGCGAGGTCTGGCAGGTCCAAAAACTGGAAGATGGTTACGAAGTCGATGCCGCGGAAGGGTCGAAATACATGGTCCGCCTGGTGCGCCTGAACGAGTACGAATTCGTGGATGTCGCCTCCAAGTCCGATCCGGAGGTTGGAGTGGCCGGCCACCTGTTTGGCAAGATCCGAATGCAAGGCGACGATTTGTACGTCTCCCTGATCGACGAAACCTGGCTGAAACACATGGTGGAAGCGGGCCAAGCGCCGCAATCCACCGTGGGCGAGGGACAGCAGATCGTCCTGACGGCCCCCACCAGCGAGCTGCAGAAGTTCATCTTGCTGCATGCGGCCGACCCGGACGCCTGGGATAACGACGAGGAAGGATTACATCGCGTCCATTAGCGAGTATAATTGCGGATATGGCAAAAAGCAGGGATAAAGGCAACAAAGAAGTCAAGAAGCCCAAGAAGAAGAAGTAGGCGATGGGTGCTGGACGCTCCATCCCAGCACCCACAACCCAACACCCATAACCCACAAACCTGAGGGGCCCACAAAATGCGTAAAGAATGGATAGCCGAACGCCAGAACGACGCAGTCCGCACGCAGATGTACTATGCGCGGCGGGGTGTCGTCACCGGCGAGATGCAGCACGTCGCGCAGCGCGAAAACCTTTCGCCCGAACTCATCCGCTCCGAAGTAGCGCGCGGCCGCATGATCGTTCCCGCCAACATCCGCCACACCAACCTCGAGCCGATGTGCATCGGCGTCGCCTCCAAGTGCAAAATCAACTCCAACATCGGCAACTCCGCAGTCACCTCCAATATCGATGACGAGCTGGAAAAGCTGCGCTACTCGGTGAAGTACGGCGCCGATACCGTGATGGATCTCTCCACCGGTGGCGACATCCCGCGCATCCGCCAGGCCATCATCGACGCGTCGCCCGTGCCCATCGGCACCGTGCCGATTTACGAAGCGCTCTCCCGCGTGCGCCGCCTGGAAGACCTGAGCGCCTCGCTGATGCTGGAAGTCATCCACGAGCAGGCCGAGCAGGGCGTGGACTACATGACCATCCATGCCGGCGTGCTGGTGCAGTACATCCCGCTGGCCGCGCGCCGCATCACCGGCATCGTCAGCCGCGGCGGCTCCATCCTGGCCGAGTGGATGGTGAAGAACCATCGCCAGAACATGCTGTACGAAAGCTTCGACGAGATCTGCAAGATCTTCCAGAAGTACGACGTCAGCTTCTCGCTGGGCGACGGCCTGCGCCCCGGATCGGTGGCCGACGCCAGCGACGCCGCGCAGTTCGCCGAGCTGAAGACGCTAGGCGAGCTGACCAAGCGGGCCTGGGAATACGACGTGCAAGTGATGATCGAAGGTCCCGGCCACATCCCCATGGACCAGATCCAGATGCAAGTCGAGAAGGAAAAGGAGATGTGCTACGAGGCGCCCTTCTACACGCTGGGGCCGCTGGTGACGGACTTCGCGCCGGGCTACGACCACATCACGTCGGCGATCGGCGCGGCCATGATCGGCTGGTACGGCGCGTCAATGCTGTGCTACGTCACGCCCAAGGAGCACCTGGGCCTGCCCAATCGCGACGATGTGAAGGCCGGCATCATCGCTTACAAGATCGCCGCGCACGCCGCCGACATCGCGCGCCACCGCCCCGGCGCCCGCGACCGCGACGACGAGCTGTCGCGCGCGCGCTACCGCTTCGACTGGAACCGCCAGTTCGAGCTGTCGCTCGATCCCGAGACGGCCCGCTCCATGCACGACGAGACGCTGCCGGACGAAGGCTTCAAGGATGCGCACTTCTGCTCCATGTGCGGGCCGAAGTTCTGTTCGATGAACATCTCGGCGAAGGTGGAGGAGTTCACGGCGGAAGAAGCGGAGGCGGTGCTGAGCGATAACCTGGTAAACATCTCCGGCGGGCTGTAGGACAGGCCTCCTGGCCTGTCACTGGAGATTGGCCAATTCCAA
>PKYZ01000730.1 GCA_003132865.1 Bryobacterales bacterium | reverse complement strand
GCGACATCGAAATAGTTGGAGGTGGTGGACTGGCCCCATACTCGTTCCGGCTCTCCCGAGCCCCCCATCGAGGCGGGGACGAGTTCGTAATAGGCAGCGACCCCGGAGAAGGATTGGGCTTGGTCACGCACGTCGGTATAGACGGGCCAGGGGAAATGGTTGCAGCACTGGTCGTTGTAGGTAGTGTGCAGGCTCATCAGTGTGCTGGGGTCCCCTACCGGCGCGGGCCGAAGCACAAACCTGCTGACCATGGAAAAGATAGTGGCGTTCGCTGCGATCCCAAGACCGATGGAGACGACGACCGCAAATACGAAGCCGGGCGATTTGGAAAGGCGCCGGATGGTATGAGTCAGATCTTGCCGCCAAGTTGCCACGTGGTTCCTCCGCTACCTCTATCCTTACGAAAAAGCAGGCGCGACGGTTCCACACGATGGTTCCCCGCGGTTCGGAACAGCCCACAGACCAGTTCGGAATCGCGGGCCTTGATTCCGCCCAAAGAACGAGGCTCGGACGACACGACCCCCAGCTAGTGCAGGACTGCCAGAAAAGCACGCATTTCGCGCAGGACTTCCTCTTCATTTGAAGGGAAGACCAAATGGCTCGCACCCCATAGCTCAACCACCCGGACGCCTCCGGCGGCGCTGTTAGTCCTTTTTATGCGATTCCTAGTCACAGGATGAAAAGCTAAGGTTTCGCGCCGCCGAGCGATGCGGTGGCCAGGGTGCCGCCCAAGCCCATGGTTTCGACCGCAGAGGATGGGACGATCACCATCGATCTCNNTTCTGCCTGACCCAGAATGATTCGCGCCTGGCGCTCGCGTTCCGCCTGCGCTTGTCGCGACATGGCGTCTTCGAGACCCTGCGGAATTCTGACATCGCGGATCTCGACCGATTGGACGGTAATTCCCCAGGGGTTGGTCTTCTCATCCAGAATGCGTTGCAGTTCGCGTCCCATGACTTCGCGCTCGGTGACCATTTGGGCCAGTTCATGGCGGCCGATGGACTCGCGCAGTGCGGTTTGCGCGCTGAGAGTGATGGCCTGAATAAAGTCTTCCACCTCGAGGATCGACTTCTCGGCGTTCCAAACCATCCAGAACACAATCGCGTCCACGTTGACTGGAACCGTGTCACGCGTCAAGGTGGATTCCGCGGAAACACTGGCGACACGTACGCCATGGTCCACGTAGGGACTGAGGGTTTCGATCACGGGGATGATGGTGAACAGCCCAGGCCCACGAAGTCCGACATATTTACCGAGGCGCAATAGGGCTACCTTCTCCCATTACTGAACAACCTTGATCGCAAACAGGAGGTACAAACCCATCGCAGCGCCTAGGATGACCGGCGCCTGGCTGTGAATGCCGGCGCTGACGGCCGCACCAGCACCGATGCATAGGACGAATGCCATCACTGCGATTCGGTTAATCGGGGCGATTTCGATTTTCGCTGTCATCTTCTTATCTCCTTCGTGTGGGCTCTGTAATCAGTCCGCGCAATTGCTCGATTAATTCTTCCACCGTGAAGCCAGCCGCGCCGGCGCGGGCGACCAAATCCGTTACGATTTGCGTCAACTGCCGTTCCCGTTCGGCATTGCCGCCTTTCATCTTCTGGGCGCTGATGAATGTGCCAGTTCCCTGATGGGTCTCGAGCAAACCGCCGAGTTCGAGTTCGCGGTAAGCCCGTACCACGGTATTTGGATTGATCGCCAAATCGACTGCCAGCTGGCGCACGGTGGGAAGCTGATCGCCCACCGCGAGTGAGCTCGAAGCAATCCCGCCGCGCACCTGATCGATGATCTGACGGTAGACCGGTACTCCGCTGTGGAAATCGAGCCGGAGGCGAAAAGACGTGGATGACGGGGGACTCATTACCACGTCAATGTACTATATGACTAGTACATTATGTCAAGTGGAAAGTTCTGCCCAAGCAAGATATCGCGTGCACGCTGTACGGCTAGGCACGAGCCGGACCACGGATAGTGGCCTGCCGTTTAGGAATGACAATCGATTCTCCTCAAGATCCTTTTCTGTCGAGAAACAAATGGACTGTTTAGCAAGAAAGAACACGGCGCCGTACAATCGACATCACCGCTAAAGGAGCATTAGCATTTCGTGAGCAGGAATTGCAGTTGAGACGAGCGATCGCTCGTCGGGGATGCGTGAAGTCCGATTGGATGTGCGCAGAGATTAAGATGACGTCGTGCCAGACTTCAATCTGGTCCCCGACGGTGCACAATCATGAGACCCGCTACGCGAGGCGTCCGTTTCTGCGTGGTGGATTTTATACAGCCACGGTGACCGATGTCTCCGTGCGCGTCACCGGCCGGTACAGCGTGTCGCGCTCGATCGGTTCGCGGCCGGCTTCTGTAATCAGTCGAACCAGATCTTGGCGGCGCATGCCTTGCGGAGTGGTCGCGCCGGCGTCGTGGTAGATCTTCTCTTCGATCACCGTCCCGTCAATATCGTCGGCGCCAAAACGCAGCGCGATCTGCGCGATCCGCGGGGTCATCATCACCCAGTAGGCCTTGACGTGAGGGATGTTGTCCAGCATCAGGCGTGCCACGGCGATATTCTTGATGTCTGCGAATCCGGTGGTCTTCGGGATGTGCTGCAGCGGCGTGTTATCGGGATGGAAGGCCAGCGGAATGAAGGTGACGAATCCGCCGGTTTCATCCTGCAACGCGCGCAGCTTCACCAGGTGGTCCGCGCGGTCCTCGGCGTTTTCGATGTGGCCGTAGAGCATGGTGCAGTTGGAATGGAGGCCGAGCGAATGCGCCGTGCGTGCGGTCTCGATCCACTGCTCGCCGGTGATCTTGTGGTCGCAAATGATGCGCCGCACGCGGTCGCAGAAGATCTCGGCGCCGCCGCCCGGCAGCGAATCCATGCCGGCGTCGCGCAGCCGTACCAGCACGTCACGCACGGATATCTTCGCGCGCTGCGCCAGATACGCCACCTCCACCATGGTGAAAGCTTTCAGATGCACCTGCGGGAACCGTTCCTTCAGCCCGCGCAGCATCTCGCAATACCAATCCAGCGTCAGCTCCGGATGCAGCCCGCCCACGATGTGGAACTCGGTGACGGCCTCGCTCCAGCCTTCGCCGGCGCGATACCACACCTCCTCGAGCGACATGGTGTAGGCCTTGGGGTCCTTGGCGCGCTTGCCGAACGCGCACAAACGGCAACTGGCCACGCACACATCCGTCGGGTTGATGTGGCGGTTCACGTTGAAGTAAGTAGTCGAGCCGTGCAATCGCTCGCGCACCAGGTTCGCCATGTAACCGACGGCGAGAATGTCGGAGGTCCGGTAAAGCGTCACGCCATCGTCATAGGAGAGACGTTGGCCTGCTTCGACTTTTTCCAGAATAGGCCTCAGGCGCGGGTCGTCAATTACGATTTCCATAGAACATCAGCAGCCCAGAATACAAAGAATAGCATGCTCACATAGCCGTTCATGGTGAAGAAGGCCGCGTCCACACGCGAGAGGTCGTCGGCTTTCACCAGGCTGTGTTCGTAAATCAGCAGCCCTGTGACGGCCGCCACCCCCGCCAGGCTCAGCGCGCCCAGGCCGAGGCCGTAAACCAGAGCCAGCAGGCACGCCACCATCAGCACATGGAAGAGGCGCGCCACGCGCAACGCGCCCGCGATGCCCAGACGGCGCGGCAGGCTGAAGAGACCCTCCACCGAATCGAACTCGTAATCCTGGCAGGCGTAAATCA
Organism: Bryobacterales bacterium; assembly: GCA_003132865.1. The sequence continues at coordinate 5,661 of PKYZ01000730.1, read as the reverse complement.
CGTCGAAGCCGGCGGTCCAGAAAGTGACGGCCGCGGTGAGCCCGAGGATGCGAGGATCGAGCGAGCCGCGGATGGCGATCCAGGCCGCCGCCGGCGCCACGCCCAGCGCAAATCCCAGCACCAGGTGCGAGAACGAGGTGAAGCGTTTGGTGAATGAGTAAAAGAATACAATTCCGAGCGCCACTGGCGCGAGGCGGAAGCAAAGCGGATTCAGTTCGCCCGCCGCGAACACGAAGACCAGCGCGGAGACCGCCACGAAGCCCCATGTGAAGCCGCGCGAGAGCACACCGGTGGGCAAGTGGCGCGTGCGCGTGCGGGGGTTGCGCGCGTCGAACCCCAAGTCGATCAGACGGTTGAAGGCCATGGCGGCCGAACGCGCTCCCACCATGGCCACCACGATCCAGCCTATCTTTCCGCATGCCGCGCGCGCGCTCAGGCCGGAATGGCGAATGGCGAGCAGCGCCCCGGTAAGCGCGAATGGCAGGGCAAAGACAGAGTGCTCGAACTTGATCATCTCCAGCGTGAGCCGGATGCGTTTCCACATAGCTTCAAGCGCGCTACCATTTTATCGCATGCGCTATTTTATGCCCCATTTGATGCCGATACTGCTGCTAGCCCTCGTGGGGGCCGGTTGCGGCGGCCCGGAAACCGAGGGTCCCGAAGTGCTGGGGACGCGCAAGGTCACGCTGCCCGGCGGACAGACGATTCGCGCCGAAGTGGAAATGGACGCCGTGGATATGCAGAAAGGCATGATGTTTCGCGATTCGCTGGCGCGCGGCCGCGGCATGCTCTTCATACACCAAACGCCGGGTCTGTACCCATATTGGATGTACCAGACGAGGATTCCGCTGGACATCGTCTGGATGGACCGCAGTCATCGCATCGTGGAGATCTCCCCCGACACGCCGCCGTGCAAGACTAAGGCGAGCCTGTGCGCGAGATACGGCGGCCACCAGACAGCACAATTCGTGCTGGAACTGGGCGACGGCGAGGCGCGGCGGTTGGGCTTGAGCTTGGGCCAAACGCTGGAATTCTGACGCAACACGGCGGGCGGCCGAATGCACTACGATCTGATGAAGGCTACGGCCGCCTGGAATCAACTCGAGTCGATAGTGTTATTTCCTCGCCTGCGTTGAACCTGTTACTTCGGCCGAGGCGTCAGATTTTGCGCTGAGGGGTCCCAGGCGTAGAACTGTTCGACACTTCGTTTTGTGTCCGCGTGAACGCCATCGTATGTTTGTAACGCCAGCATGACCCCCGCGGCGTTCCCTGGTGCGCCATCGGTAAAATGTTGAAAGACTCCGGGCGCGGCAAGGAGGAGCTTCGGTTTTCCGGCGCGCGGCAGGAGCCATATTTGCGTTTGAACGTTGTAAGCGTGCTCTTCGTTTGATGTCACGGCAAAGATCTCGTCAGAACTCCCGAAAAGGGTGCCGATCTCAGTTTGCTCGATCCATTCCATGACGTCCTGTGTCCAGCGAAGGGCGCCGTCCGGAGCAAAAAACCGAATGTGAGTCATCGCGCCCATCTCCTTGTGATCCAAATAAACGCTGGCGACCACGCGCCACCCTCGCGGGGTCTGCAGATCGCGGACTGGGGCTTCGATTCGGGGTACGAGGGCTTGTGCAGCTGGGACGTACCCCCCGAGATCAACATGCCGGGACGGGGGCGCTTGATCGATGAGCCTAACTCTTCCTTGCTGAACAGCCAGTATCTCGCAGGAGTGTTGGCAAACCCTGTCGACCTGTCCAGGCACGTGGCCCGACGCCGCCAACAAAGGCAGAATAACGATTATTCGTGTCATTGGCTATGATGGAAGCAGTCCGCATCGCTAAATAGGGCGGTAAGCTTACTTTTCAACTTATTCCAAGCGGCCTCGCGGTTTTGGGCGTTTTGGTTTATTGGTGCCCCGCTAGGAGTGTTGCCCAAGCTGCCGACGTAGCGGCCGGCGGCATTGTTGCCGTAGCTCATATATAGGCCCTCGAGAATCTGTATACCGAAACCTATATTGGCGTCCGGGTTGCCATTGAAGGTTTGCCCGGCACCACTGGTTCCCCAGACTGAACCGTTGGGGTTTGGATTGAAACGTTGGTTGATCTGGAACGGGCCGTAGTCGACAGAGGTCAGTTTCCCCCCGCGAAGCGCGTACGAAAGTCCCGGTATTCCGGCTGCAGCCGTGGCGCTGTCGCAGGGATTCGGGCCACCACCACCGTTGCCGCTGCCGCCTCCGTAAGGATCGCCCCAGTCGATGCCGCCTCCGATGCAGTCTATTGCGTCTTCGCAATCGTTCAGGCCGGTCGGGTCGAGCCGACTATCCGGATCGTTGCGGGTATGAGTATATCGGTTCCAGCTTTGCGGGTCCGCCGGATCTCCCGGTCCTCCGCTGTTGGCCAAGTACGGATCCGGCGATAAGAACCTGCCCCAGTAGCTGTTGTAGTACCGGTTCACCGCGTAATCCAGCCCCGTCAGGCTGTCCCGCGTGTAGGTGGCGTACTTCTCGCGGTCGTTGGCCGTCAGCGTGTGCTCCACGCCATACGGATATTGCGCCTGGTAGCCCAAACCCGCCCGGCCCGCCCGAGCGCACCGAGCCCAGCCGGTCCGTCGTCACGGAGTTGCCCTCCGCCGAGATCAGATTGCCCGGTAATAACCCGCCCGTTGTAGCGCGGCAGGTGTTCGAATAGTTCGCAAACCGTGAGCGAATTTGCTGCCCCCCTGGCTGGGCTGGCCGGCGGTGCCGCGCTGAGGTATCCGGAGAGCAACACGAGACACAACAATCTGTGGGCCGTCATTGATTCAGTCCAAGCGCCTTGGCGCACGGCGCGAGCGCCGTGGCGTTGGCCGCTTCGGCCGCAGCGTTGGACGTTCCGTCTGGGTTAGCGTCGTACTGGATCGCCGAACCACCCAGGCTCGTCACGATATTGAAAACATGCCCAAGCTCGTGGATCAGCGTCGACGCGAGGGATGCGGCGGACTGCTGGAGATAGGAATTTGGGCCACTGTCTTGCAGGATGATGTTGGCAGACGTGTACTCGTAGATCCCCCCCCACCCACTGGCCGTTGCCGTACTGGGTTACCGCGTCGAGCGTTGGGGCGAGTTGCTCGGCCCACAATGAGCCAAAATACGTGTTGGCCAAGTACGGATCCGGCGACAAGAACCGGCCCCACTGGCTGGAGCAATACCGGTTCATCGCATAATCCAGCCCCGTCAGGCCGTCGCGCGTGTAGGTCGCGTACTTCTCCGCGTCGTCGGCCGTGGCATTGTATTCCACGCCATAGGGATAGTACCGGCGCCCGGAACCTACCTCCGACCCTAGCCGGTCCGTCCGCGCCGGCGCGTTCTCCGCCCGCACCAGGAAGCCCGCGAAGTACACGTTCTGGCTCTCCTGCGTGAACTGGATGCTCTGGTTGGCATACCCGATTCCAAACGTGGCCAGCTTCCTCCCGTCCACCCCGTAGAAGTATACCGTCTCCGTACCGGAGTTTTCATACATATACATCCGCCGGTTGTCGCTATCGTACGCGTACAACACCCCACCACCCACAACTTCCAGCTGGTTCAACGCATCATAGCTCAGTGTATTTGGGCCGAACCCCATGTTTCCGTTGGGGGTGTACGACACCCCGGGGGCGTTGATCATCTGGTTGGTGTGAGGGTCCACCGTCACCTGCAGGCTGGGCAGGCCGTTGTAGCCGGCGGGACTGCCGGTGGGGGTCATCTGTGTCAGGTTCCCCCATCCATCGTACCCGTAGGACTCTCCCCGGTTCTTGTTGCTGGTGGCCGACGACAGCCGCTTCAGCGCGTCGTATTGGTAGGTGGCCACCTCGCCGGTCCCCATGTCCCCGCTGGCGACGATCTGCCCGTTGTTGCGGGTGGCCGAGTATTTGTACTCGAAGACGTCTGCCTCCGTCAACTGCAGCAGATTGTTGTAGGTCCGTCTGCCGTAACTGCTCTGGTTGGCTGCGTTGTAGGTCACGCCGGTGGCGTAGATTTTATTCAGGTTGTCTTCCAGTTGGGTAGGCCGCTCCATGCCGTCCAGCGTGTAGGTGAGAGTGCAGCTCTGCGAGGGCTGACAGCCGGGGTAAACCGTCTGCATCAGGGCGCCCTGGTTGTCGTAGGTATAGCCGGCCGTCAGCGATCCGGAATAGGCGGCGGACGACAGAGTCAGGGTCTTGGCGGTCACCTTCCCGGCCACCTTTCCCGCTGGCGTGTACGCGTAGTTGTGCTCGAAGCTCAACTGGTTCGGGCCGAGGCCCTGCGAGGGGCCGCCATCAGCAGCCACTCAAGGCCGCCCCACGGGGACGGCCTTCGATGCTAGCAACTTGGCACTACTTCTCGAAGCTGAACCCAGTGACGAGCTTGTCGAAAAGCTCCCTGTTTTGGGATAGGCCACGAACATCCGTCTTCATGCCGATTTGATAGTCAACCCGAGATCGATTCCCCTCCTGATAAACAGTCAAGACGAGTAGTTCCCAATACGCTTCTCCATCAGCACTCGCAGGGCAGGAAAAGCGCAGCGCTACAGCTGGCCGGCTCCCCAGCCCGGTTGGTCGGGTCTCTTCAACGCGGCAGCCTGCGCTTTGCGTCTTAGCTTCCTCGTCGGTCGATGAGGAGTCTGTATACGAAGCATCAACCCACAGCTTTCCTCGGTCCAGCAACGAGACTCCAAAGCCGTGGTCCGGGTTCGGAGGCAGTGTCCGCGTGTATGTCACTCCTGGAGGAAGCTTCACCCTAAATCCATAAGCATGATTTTCGTAAAGAGGTTGGTCTGACGACTTGAGGCTAACTTGGGCCACCGCATTGGACGAGGGAAATGTCCCAAGACACATTGCAGTCACGGTCACTAGAACGAGACGCCGCATGCTTGCCCCCACTTTTGAATGTTGGAAATCCTGTTGGACAGCATTCCCTTGTTCGGGTCCGTGTTGAAATAATTTGGGTTAGTGGAGTTATAGCCCTCCTCCTGCAAGCCAGCAAAGAAGTCCGTGATCGTCTGAGCACCCTGTATGTAAGGACCGACGAGGCTTACAAAATATGCATTCCCCGCCTGAACCGAGGAGAAGGATATGTTGTTGTGCCCAGCCTGGGTAAGCCCCCACAGGTTGTTTAAATTGAAATTGTGGTTGTCGAACCAGCCACTCTCGTATGAGGACAACCCTACGATCAAATTCGTCGGCACATCCAACTGCTTGGCTACAGAGGTCAGACCTGGCAATTGCTGGAAGAAGCGGCTCCGGTTGTTGCTGGTGTCATTGCATGGCGGCAGGTTGGGTCTGGGCGCCTTCACGGGTGCCGGCGGCGGAAGTGGCGGTGGTGTTGGATCCGGTGGTGTTGGGTCCGGTGGCGTGGGATCGGGGGGATCGGGCGTTGGATCGGGAGGGGGGGATCCCCGACGCCAGTGCCAGTCGTCCCCCACGAAGTGCCGCAGTCATATACCGGCGTCCCGTCGGCGCCTGTCGAGACACTGCAAGCCCCGCCGCCCCCCCCACCGCCGTTTTGGCAGTCACCGTCGCCTTGATCGTCGCTTGTCTTCGCATCGCAGGGATCCAAACCGGTGGGATCGTTGTTGTTCACCGGATCGTTATGAGCATACGCATAACGGTTCCCAACGCGCTTCGGGTACGGGTCTGGCGACAGGAACCTGCCCCACTGGCTGGAGTAATACC
>PKYZ01000381.1 GCA_003132865.1 Bryobacterales bacterium | reverse complement strand
GGAGCTCCGGGCATTCCCTCCGTAGTGCCTAACCGTCAGGTTGGGCAGACCCGATATTGCAACGGTTTGAAATGTTGCAACGGTATTGAGGTGTTGCGGCGATGTAGAAATATTGCGAACATTTGATAAGCCAGGAATGGAAATGAGGATCATCGGAGGGGGCGACTGACATGGCACGTTACTGTGCAGCGATCTTGTTCTTTGTACTGCTCCTGCCGGCCGCAGACGATCCGGGGGAATCGGTCAACACTCGAATCCTAAACCGCGCGGCCAAGCTCCTGGCGGACGAATCGCATTGGAACCGGGCCGACACCCGCGAGTGTCCGCCGCACGCGCTGAAGGTCAGCTTATATTGCGCGCTGCGCGAGGCAACCGAGGAAGAATTGGGCGAATCCTCGCATCGGACCACGGCGATGGAAGAAGTGCGCCAAGTGATCGAAGAAAAAGTGGGAGACAAGTACGACCACCGTCTCATGGGGTACAACAACGATCCCACCACTAAACTCGCCGATATCCAGGCCGTTCTGAAAACGGCGGCGGAGCGGCTGGACCGCCGTCTTGCCACGATCTCGCCACGCTCATTTGATCGCATGTTGCTGCTCGAAAAGAAAGGGGAAACCTCGGCGAGCGTCAGCATCGGCGATCTGAACGGCGACGGGTATCCCGATCTCGTTTTGGGAAAAGGACGCCACTGGCCGCTGCTTTCTCGCGTGCTGCTGAACGACGGAAAAGGCCGCTTCACGGCTCACGATTTGGGAAGTACGCCGAATCGCACCTACTCGGCTGCGCTGGCTGATGTCGATCAGGACGGCCACCTGGACGTGGTGATCAGCAACGACCAACCGGATGGCAAGCTGGTTTATCTGAACGACGGCAGAGGCAATTTCCACGTCTCGGGAACATTCGGCGATCCGAAGTGGCCGACGCGCTACGTGACGCTCGCCGATCTGAACGGAGACGGATATCCCGATATCATCGTGGCCAATCGCGGCGATCCGCCGCGACACCCAGAAGCGAGTTACGTCTGTTTGAACGATGGCAAGGGGCATTTCCCGTCGTGCACGTCATTGGTCGGGACGGAATCGGCGACGATCATTGTCGCGGCGGATTTCGATGGCGACGGTGCCATTGACTTGTTTGTGCCGCATCGCGACGGAGGTCAGAGTGTCATTTTCTGGAACGACGGCAAGGGACATTTTCCGCAAACGACGCCGGTCGGCCCGCCGAATTCGGCTGCTCGCGCTGCGGCTGCGGGGGATCTGAACGGCGACGGACGCGTCGATATCGTGGTGGGAGATGAGCGGGAGGGGCTTTTCGTCTATCTCAACCGTGGGAACCGGAAATTCAGCGACCCGATCATGCTGGCTGGCAGAGGGCAGGTGCCCTACTCGGTGGCCATCGCGGACATGAATCGCGACGGGAAGCCGGACATCATCGTCGGCAACGTGGAGGCGGTCGGCTCGGTATTTTTCAATGATGGAACCGGCACGAACTTTCTGGAGATCCCCTGGGGCGATGGCAAAGGAGCAGTCTACGGTCTCGCGATTGGAGACCTGGACGGTGACGGATGGCCCGACATCGCAGCGGCGCGCAGTGATGCACCAAACGCGGTTTGGTTCAGCACGAAAGCCGGGACGAAGTAGGAAGGCACAAACTTTCTCCTTGCCGTAGGCCTCCAAGAAACTCCCGCCTCCCTCGCCCTGGCTACCTACGGCCCCGTCGCGGCGGCGTAAACCCCGGCGTTCGTAGTGGCCCGTCGAGCCGAGCCTCATAGATTACTCCCACTACTTTTTGGCGGTAGGCTTGGGTTCAGCGTTGGGAGCGCCCTCCGCTCGATGCGCGTGTTCCCGAGCCCAAAGCAGCCAGGGGTCATCGTCTGCGTGAAGCTGTTCATTCACAGGGGCCAGGGCATACCAGTTGACCGTAAGCCCTCCGGCCTTGGTCTTCTTTAGGAAGAGAAGAAACTGTCCACCGGAGCGGTACGAGTTGGCGAAACAACTTCCCGCCCGACCGCCTGGCCGCACAAACGTGTAGGGTGGCGGCTGATCGTTGAAGTCGTCGCTGTCCACGAGATACCCTGGCAGGATCAAATCGGAGATCACCGGGCCGCGGATACTCTCGATCACCTTGAAGCGAACCTTGGAATCAGGAACGCCAGTCGTCCAGATCTGGGGGTTGCTCGGCGGAGAAGCATATTCTACTGCGGTTGCTCGAACAATTGCGTCGGCGCCATTTACCATCTCAACGTTCGAGATTTTACCGACAATGGAGCATGGGTAGGCTTCCGTCGTGAATACCGCAGAACCTAGAAGGACCCAAACCATTTTCGCTTTATGAGCAATCATGTCGTTGACACCCCTTCCAATTCTCGCTGATCCGCAAAATGTTTGGGGTCAGCCACGATTGGGACTCCTGTCTTCCAGCCCCGCCCGCCCGAACGCCTGGGAACAAGGCGGGAGCGGACCACCTTCCTCTGTGCGAGGATGCGCAGCATCAACTGCGGCGGCGTTTCAGTGGCACCCGCAGTCATCGCAACACGCCTTGCCCCTGATTCCGTCGATACCTTCCTTGGTGATGATCGGAACCATCACCAGCCCGGCAACCGGATCAGCCCACCACCAGCCAAGCACGGCGTTGAGAAGCAAGCCGCCCAACAGGATCGCTGACAAATAAGTGCAAAAATCGGCCTGTTTGGAATCGGCTCTCATGGCCCCGCTTCCGATTGCGGCAGCAACCCGCCGCTTCGCTCGTGCCAGCAACGGCATCACCACCACCGAGACGGCGGCTACGATGATTCCGGGGATGCTCCGTTCCGGTGGCTCGTGCCGGATCAACGTGTAGCCGGATTCGTAGCCAACGTACAACGCCAGCGCGACGAAGCACCAGCCGACGATTCGCAACGTAATCCGCTCAACCTGTTCACGCCGGGATCGGTTCAAGTCGTGGTGAAGCCGCCAGAGCAACGCCACCCCTGACGCCACTTCGATACCGCTGTCCAGGCCGAAGCCGATCATGGATACGGACCCGGCAATCAACCCGGCGACGATGGAAACGAGACCTTCGACGCTGTTGTACCCGATGGTGAAGTATTCGAGCCGTTGGCCGCGGCGAACAAGGTCTTGGCGATTCGGCGTGGTTGCGGTTGCCACGTCTCCATTATCCCCAGAGCGCAGCGGAGGCGCTAAAATCCGCCACCTCATCTTGGACGAAGGCGAGCGTTCCATGAAGGAGATGCTATCGGGTCAGGCGGCCAGCGTGGGTGTCATCCTGCCGGACCGCTCCATCCCCTACTCGCTGGCCGACACGATTGCGGAGGTGTCGGAAGGCGCTTGGCGGCTACTCCATCTCGCGGGCGATCCGCCCCTCACCTGCCACGCCGCCATGGTCATGGCCCGGCACAAAAGCCAAGAACGAACTCGGGTATCGACCGCGAATCACCGTGGAGGAGGGATTGGCCGCCCTAAAAAGATGAACACAAGCCTTGAAGGTGAATCCGGGCTGACGCGCACAATCTCGCCAGCGCCCTCGCTGGCAGCACCCGGCGTCAGCAGGAACGCGCGCGGAATTGGCGCAACGCCGTGGGGAACGAAAGCCGCCGCCCGTCGCGGCCACGTTGGCCCACGTCGCGCCGGTGGCGCCCACTGCGACCAACGTAGCCACCCGGCTAACCGGGCACGCCCAAAGCCAAACCGTCCCGTTCGCGCAGACCGCTACCGATAACACCGAACATAAGGCGCGATTCGGCGTCAACCGTCGCATTACAACACGACCTGGAAGAGGACGGCGGTCTACTCGGCTGGCAGATACTAAACGTGAGCTTGACCGTGAATGATCCTTCCCGTTCGGATTTGTGACGCGGCGGCCCAATCGTACAACCGCTCGTGGGCGAACTGGGCGAGTTGGTGTTCGGGAAGGCACTCAGCAAACTTAGGGCGGAAGCGCGGATTGATGTCGGTATCCAGGTCCTGAGGTGGGGCGTCCAGGGACCGCTCCAACTCGACCGGGGAGCAACGGGCGCGTATTGTCAGACTATCGAAGGTGGCGGGGAGTGCGAAGCGCTGGGCCAATGCGGCGTTGGCCTTCAGGCCAGCGTAGGTCCACCACTCGCATCCTGTCTTAGTGGGCCGGAGGACAGTGCCTTCCGAGTCGGTTGTGCCTTGGGCCTTTAGCAGTTCCAATTGCTCTGTTGCGCGACGGGAGAGCGTAGCTGAGGATTCTTGCAGGACGAGAAGCATGGCTTGGCAGATTTCGAACGAGAGGCCCTGACTGGAGCCGAGCCAGGTCGAACGGCCGGGCAGATCCTCGGCGGGTTCGACGTGCGCGATCCGGTGCTTGTGGTCAACCGAGGTGACCCGCCACGATCGGCCGCCGAGAAGCACGGCGGAAACTGAGTGCGTGGAGCACCCCGAGTTCCTGGTTGCCGACAAAAACCGTGTAGAGCTCCGGGGTGTCAAACACGCTCAGCAGTTCCATGTAGTTACGCCCGCCCCAGAGGCGCTGGGCTTCGGGGCCTATGCTGAGTAGCTTATCGTCCTGATGAAGAAACCCACGGTCCAGCATGGTGTCCAACAGGCCGCTGTAATCTTGGAGAAACGATGCCAACTGCGGATACGGCAGCGCGCCGCACTGGATCACTCGGCAAAGGGTTTGCTGGGCCATGACATGAACCGGATAAGGCGGCGGGGTTACCGGCTCGACCCAGCCTTTCCTCCAGAGCGTCTCGATTGCGGCGGCGCGCACAAGGGAGTGCGAGTTGGTCGCCAGAAAAAGGCAGTTCCGGTCGGTGCTGGTGCGGCGGCCCGTCCGTCCGAGCCTTTGCAGAAACGAAGCCACCTTTGTGGGAGCGTCTATCTGGATTACCCGGTCGAGATCTCCTACGTCAATGCCTAACTCCAGGGTGCTGGTCGCAACGATAGCGCAATCGCGTGCGTCGTGGAAGGCCTGCTCAGCTCGGAGTCGTTCCTCCCGGCTGAGAGAGCTGTGCGAGACGAAAGTCTCGATCCCTTGTCCGCGCAGGAACAACGCCAGTTCTTCGGCCTGGGACTATCCGTGAAGGCCAAGCGCTTTTCTCCACGATGCAAGCGCGAGATTACATGGGCGGCGTTAGGAACGCTTCCGACGTAATCGATCAGGACGTCTGCACCAACCGGACCTGAGGCGGAGGGGGAGATGACCTGAGTCGGGCGCCCAGAGGCCCCGCAGAACCAGTGCAGCAAAGCGGCTGGTTCACCTACCGTGGCGGAGAGGCCGATCCGCTGGGCGTCCGAGCCGGATAAGGCGTTGATCCGGTCCAAGAGATGCAGCAAATGCCAGCCGCGATCATCACCGCCGAAGGCGTGTAACTCGTCCGCGATGACAAATTCAATTCGGGCAAAGATGGCGGCATTGTTGACCCTCTTGGAGACGAGCATAGCCTCCAGGCTCTCGGGAGTGGTGAGCAGGATGTCGGGTGGCTCGCGGAGAACGGCGGATTTCTCTGCCTGGCTGACGTCGCCGTGCCAGAGCTTGCAGGTGCGACCGATCAGCTCCGCGTACCAGCCGAGGCGGATCTCAAGGTTGTTCAACAATGCGCGGATCGGACAAACGTAGAGGACACTGGGGGCGGGGAGATCGCGCCGCAGAATCTCGGAAAGGACGGGGAAGATGGCGGCTTCGGTCTTGCCACCAGCCGTGGGGGCGATTAGGAGTGCGTTGGCGCCGTCGAGGATCGGCGCGATGGCCGCTTCCTGCAAGGGGCGGAGCGTGGGCCATTCGAGCGAGTTGAGGATATGGTACTGGAGCGCTGAGTGCAGCCGAGCGAAGCTCACTGGGGCAGCTCGATATCGTCCACCGATACCGCCCGCTCGGCATCGGTCATCTCAGCGTTGGAGATCGTCAACTCATAGTGGCGGCGAGGATCGAAATCGGGGAACTGATCGATACGGTCGAGGACGTCGCTCACCAGCTTTTTCAGAAACAGCCTGGGAGCCACGCCGACTTTGCCGCCCAAGCTGCCGGAGACCGCGACCGCCAGGGTGCGCACGTACGAGTCGCCACAGAGAGAAGCCATGCGGTCGGGCGCGGTAGAGCCGACGGCGTAGATATCCCGCACCTTGCGGCCAACTTCGACGAGAGAATCGATGTCGAAACCGCGGAGCCGAATCTGCGGTGCCCGGGGATTGTCGAAGCGGGGATCGCTTCCGAAATCGGTGTGCAGGCGCTGGGCGAGGGGTGTCAGCCGGCGGACTCCCTGTGGTCCGTCGAAGAACGCAGGCGTGCCGGTAATGATCAGGTAGAGGCCGGGGTAAAGGGGCAGCTCGTCGAGTAGCTGGCGGAGTGCATTGAGAGCCTTCTCGCGAACATCGCCGCGGACACGCTGCAGGGTTTCGACCTCGTCGAGAACGAGCACCAGGCCGGCGTGGCCGCCATCGCGCAGCATGGTGAGCAGGCCTTGTAGCGCCTTCAGAGCGCCGAAATGATCGATATCGCCACGCAGACCGGCATCGCGGATCGACTTGCCGGAAACGTTGGGCTGTCCGGCCACCCAGGTGAGAAGCGCGTCCGCCGAAGTATTGTCTCCGGCGGCTGACGCTCGGCGGTAGCCACGGAGCGCGGCGGCGAACGAAGGCGAGAGGTCGGTGATGCGCGAGAATTTCGACTGCATCAGGCGCTCGGTTTCGGCAAGGAGGCGCTCTGTGTCCGACGGATCTACACCGCCGGCCAGGACGTCTTCCTCCAGCGTGAAGAACCAGCCATCGACAATGGACCGAAGGGCACCGGACTCGACCGACGCCGTGGAGAGTCGCTCCATCAGGCGGCGGTACACGGTTTCCAAACGATGCAGCGGGGTTTCGGTTTCGCTGATCTGGACTTCAGATGTGGCAAAGCCGAGGTGCTTCGCCCGTTCCTGAACCCAGCGCGCAAAGAAGGTCTTACCTCCGCCGTACTCGCCGCGAACGGCTTTGAATTTAGTGCCGCCGGCGCGTACGGCTTCAAGTTCGTCGGCGACCGCGCGTTCGAAGTGACTCAGGCCCACGGCAAGGGCTTCGAGGCCGCGCCGTGGCACCGCGCCGGCACGAAGAGCGTCGATGATATCGGAGCGGCGCTGTGGGCTGACGGAAGTCATAGGTTGAACTGGCGCTCCAAAAGCGGGCGGTCGAGGACGACCATGTCGGAGGCTTCGTCGATAGTCAGGATGCCATAACCATCGTAATTGAGGACGCGCTGCATGGCGGCAACCGTCGTATTGACGCGGACGAGCGGCAATGACATCCGGGACGCGAACGCGGCACGCAACAGGCGGTTGCCTGCCGCATCGAGCGCACGCAGCACGGCGGCCAGACGATCCGGCTGGATCCGGTTACCGGGCAGGTCCATCTGCTGGCGGAAGAGATCGCTGGCCATGAGGCTGGAAATCCAATCCTCGGCGAACAGCGTCTGCTGTTGCTTTGGTTTCCGTTTGGCCTTGGATTCCTTCGCTGGGATGGGCGCCCCTGCCAACCACCATTCTGGCTGGGCTTCCACGACTTCCTTCCAACCGGAGATGGGGCGGGCCGGACTGGACGAAGAACATCACAGGAACCAAACACTCTTGCGGGGTGATGCCACCGTGATAGCCGTTGCGCGGTCGTGAACTGTACCGGATGCCTTCTACCCCGAGGGTGGTGACTACGGCCAAGCCAACTACACGGCCGCCTTCGAGGCAGTATTCGCCGGCGGTGGTGCCTTTGCCGGGGCGATAACGATCAGAACCCTCATGGCGACGGCATTCCGTTCCATAGTCCAGGATGTGTCCGTGATCCGCGGTGAGCAGGACGTTTCGGCCGGCGGCGGCAGCTTCGTCAAGCAGAGGACGCAGAACTGCGAGATACTCCAGGTTCCAATCGGGCGCAATCTGGACAGGACCGCTGAGGCTGTCATCGATGGCGTTGATGACAACTCCAACGACGAGCCGTCTGATATCGGCGATTTCACGGAGAGCCGGTGAATCCGTGCCGGCCATGGCGCTCAAGTCGTTCTTATGGAAGAGAACGGGCGGATGTTGCTTCCCACTTGCGGCGACCAACGCTGAGTGCGTACACCAGGCAAGCTCCTCCGCTCCTTGGCTTCCTCGCGCCAGACCGCCGCTGAGCAATGAGTACCGCGAGAACTCCGTCACAGAGGGCAGCGCAGAAACAGCGGGAGGGATTTCCAGCGTGTCGGACGACAATGCGGTCCAGCGACGAGCGGCGAGTTCAACCGAGAGCTCGCGGCATACGGCGAAGCTCATGCCGTCGAGGATGATGACCAGGACGGGTTCCTCCTTTAGGGCAAGAGGCACGATATCGCGCTCGATGATTGACTCAACACCGATGAGCTTCTGGAAATGGGCGCCTTGGTTGTTCCAGGCCGCTAGCATTGCGGCAAATTGGCGGTTTTGCCGCTCGCGCCGTTCTTTGACGGCGGCAGTGAGATTGGCAAGCGCGGCGGCCAGAGGACCGCGTTCGTAGCCTCCACGGATTCGAGTTCGCGCCCAATCCACCCAACTGCCTTCGCGTGCGTACCAGAGCGCGCACTCCTCGAAATCAGCTAGGGTGGGGTCGGCGGTATGGAGCCAGCGCAGCAGCCGGACAGACATCTCCAGACGGCCGAGGATGGAGCGTTCGGCGGTGGGCCAATTGCGGTCGCGCAGTTCGGTGATGAGGCGTTCGAGTGTGTCAGTGCTCCTTGGCAAGGGCGCCAGTTCGGCGGCGAAGTCATCGATGCGCTGCTGATTACCACGGACAGACCAGCGGCTGAGGTAGGCAAACTGAGCTGCGCCAAGATCGTTGAGAATGCGATCAGAGGCTTCAATCTGGTCCGCCGTCACCAACTTCTCGGCGGCGGCAGCCCAAGCTTCAGCGATCTCGCGGGAGAGCGGGCGGTTGGAGGTATACCGCTCCACGCGGACCAGAGCCTGTGCGAGTTCCGGGTTCGCGGCGTCTGCCAGCAGAGCTCGCAATGCCAGCCCTATCGCTACCGCATCCCGCGAATGCCCAGCCGCGGCGACGGCGAGGAAAGTCTCGGCGATAGGACCGGGGGTGCGCATCAGCCATGCCGACAGTCTTTCGCGCAATTCAGGCGATGCGGTCGTGAAGCGGTCCTGAGCCTTCGTGTGGACCCACTGGAGGAGGTCTACGGCGTCCGGCCGCACTCCGAGATCGAAAACTTCGCGACCAATCACTTGCCAGGCGATCTCTTCGGTGATGAGCCCACCGGGGACAGGAACCGCCGGGTAGCGGAGCAACGCTTCTCCGAGGATACGGTCCGCCTTGAGCTGCCCTTCGACATCGCGGGCACCATACGATTGCTGGAGCACCTTCCAGGTATCGATTGGGAGCAACGCACGTTTATAAAGACGGGCGCGCAAGTCGTCCGCCAGTTCTTCGATGGGACTAACGATTACCAGCTTGCCGGGTTCACCGGACGAGAGCTGTTCCCGCATTTCGAGCATCGAGCGGCACCAGGCGACACGGAGCTCATGCACCGAATCGGAATCGGGTGGCGTGGCGCTGTGGACCCCGATGGCAAGCTGTGGATTCTTCCTACGTTCCAGCGCTTGCTTTACCGTGGCTTCGAGGAGCGCTCCGGTCATTCGCGGATCTCCCACTCGATGTCGATCTCAGCGTTCGGGTAATCATCTGCAACCTGCTGCAACTCTCCCAAAGTGTCGGCAAGCGACGCGGACTGTTTCTTAACTCTAGAAACAGTTTGTTTTCCCGACGGCCTCACCTCGCGCTGAACGGGCGTCACAGTTTCGACTGGTGGAGGTGGAGGCGGCGGAACCGGAGCGCGTTCGAGGAGCAGACGGGCAGCATCGCCAGAGCATTCGCGGAGACGGTCCGTCAGGTGAAACACGTGCTCGTCGTTCTCCAGTGCTTCATTGAGCCGAGCAAGAATATGGGCACCGGCTGGAACGGACTTCAAGCCTTCGAAGAGCGGCCAGTTCGCGTGCTCGATGGCGGTGACCACAGTGGATGCATATGCCATAGCCCGTTCCATAGCCGTTAGGGATGTCGCGATCTCGGCAGCATGAATTCGTTTCACTACCTCAATGGGCTTGAGTTTCGGGTCCAGTCGGTCGATCAGACGAACACAAGCGATGGCGGTCTTCATACGGTCGGCGTCGGCCGGCACAACTCGACGCAAGCTTTCAACCAACTGGTGAACATTGGCGCGGCGTACGTCCGCCTCTGTGATTACTTCGGCGGCCAACTTATCCAGATTCGTGGCGCTGCACAACGGGGACGCGGGCTTGCCGAAGAGCGTGCTGGCGCGTTCGCGAGCAACGTCCCATATTTCCTGGGGCGGAAGTTCTTGCGGTTCCAGCTTCCACTCGTCGCGCAAGCGGCCGATTGCCGGATCGGCAGGACCGAAGGCGTCGCGGAAGCTGCGATTGGATGGCGCCGCATAGACAAGGATAATCAGGTCTTGGAGCTCACGAGGCAGCCCCATGCGCCTGCGTTCGTCCAGCCAGGTGCGCAATTTGCCGACCGTTACGGGCCCACCGTGCTCGTGCTCCTTGCGGTCGAAGTGATCGAGCCAGTCGCGCATAGGCACGGTATGCTGCTCCGTGACGTGCGCCAGACGCAACGGCTCCAGCAAGGGACGGATCTGTTTTCGGATTTCCTTATCAGTGGCCTTGCGGCCCTCGGGGTCGCGCAACGCGGCCAACACCTCAGTGTAGGCCGTTTCGATATACTTGCGCCCCAGCTTGATCTCATCCTCGTTGAATTGGGGATGACCAGGGAATTCATGATCGAGCGCCTGGCGGATCAGGCGGCGCGCGGCATCGATGAGGGTGCCGGCTGATGGCGGCTGAAGCTGCAAGTCGCGATCGAGGGATAGAAACTGGTCCGCTGGATCGAGCCGGCTCGCCTCATCAAGCGCCCCGGATTCGGGTTTCCCCACGCCGTATGCAGACCGAATAGCGTTGCGGAGGCGCACTTCAAGCTCACGCTTCATGCTGTCCATGACGGCGCGCGCCTCTTCACGCTCCAATGCTGAAAGGTGCTGGCTGTATTCGCGTAGCTTCTCGCCCTTCAGAAGATAGTCGAGAATGGCGTAGCGGCCCAACTCCGAGCGGGTGCGTTCGCTCAGAAACGTGGGCAGCCAGATGAGGGTCTTCATGGGCGCTGCGATGCGGGATTCCACTCGGCGGAACTGAGCCAGATCGTCCTGAGGCGTATGCTGGTCGCGATCAATCGGCAGATCGATGACCAGATGCCAGTCCTCGCCGCTGGGCGCAAGCTCGCGCTCGCCGGCTTCGCGGACGTTCAGGATCGATATTTCGCACGTTCTTGGTGTGCCGCGCCAGGTCAGTCTGTAGTTGAGCGGGTACTGGCGCGCGGAGTCCATTTCCATTTCCGCAAAGAAGAGGTCAGTGGCTTTGAGCAGGCGATTGCCGTGGCTATCCTCATGCTTGGCGTTGCCGAGGATGGACTCGATATCCACGCTGGTAAGTTGGACGCTGAGGGTGGCCTGGCTCTCGGCGCCGGGTCCTACCCGGATTTCGCCGATGCCACTGCTTACCCAGCGGCGGCAAAGTGTGAGGGCCTCACGCCCTTCGGTGCCGGGAAGAAACGGGCGGAGGCTTCCGTAGTTCAGGGCGGCGAGCCGGGGACCAGTGAGCCCGCGGAGAGGTTCGAGATCGGGCGCAAGGCCGGCGAGAATCAGGGTGCCGGCGATGCGCTCATGGGCACGCAACATACGGGCCTTGGGTTGATCGGGCGGGAGCTTGTCTAGATCGTCGTAAGAAGCGCCAGCTTCGGATTCGATGAGGGGGCGCAGTTTGCGCTCCCAGAGTTTGCGGGCGTTATCGAACTGCTGCTTGAGAGCAATGCCGAAGGGATCGTAGCCATCGCGCATTTCGACGAACAATTCGCCCACGGGGACCAGATCGCCGAGGCGCATGCGGTTGCGTGCCTTCACCAGGATCTGGGCCATGACGTTGAGCACGGTGCGTTCGCGCTGGAGGGCGGAGGCCACGGTGATGAGGACTTCGACCAGCGCGGGGGTGAAGGGATAGAGTTCGCGGAACTGGCCGCTGTCACTCTTGCTGGTGACGATCGTATCGATCACCGAATTACCAAGCTTCGTGATGCCGGCGAACTCGGCTTCGATGAGCTGGCGAGCGGCTTCGTTCTTGGGCTTGAGCAGGCGGCGGCGTGCGATGGTGGCGAGGTTGCGGTCTTCCAGAGTGATGGTGGAGAAGCGCTTCTCCCACCATTCCAGGGCCTCCTCGACGAGGGCCTGTTGGGAGCCGAGTCCCGCCTTGCCGATGAGCTCGCGGATGGCGCGTTGCCGCGCGACAAAGCTGATGATGGGCACCGGGCGGTTGGCATTGCCACTTTCGACGAGCTTGGCCAGCTTAGGGCCTTCGCGAGTGAGCCAGGCTGCGTCGGCTGCGCGGCTGGCCAACCAGAGGATAAGCTCATCCAGGAAAAGGATGACGGCGTCATAGCCAAGCGATTTGGCATGCTGGCTGATGAGGGCGAGCCCGGTATCCAGATCGACGGTGGCGACGGTGTGGCGCGCGCCTGGCATGAGCGAGTGGGCGAGGGCGCCGACCAACTCGGACCGTTCGCGGGACCGGGCGTCGGCTTTCGCGGCGGCTGCGAAACTTGCGTCATCCCAGCGGGCGGCGTCTCCCCAACCATCATCCGCGGCGGATTCGTTCAGAGCGCGGAAGAACGCCTCGTCGCCGAACTGCTCACGCAGTTTGAGGGCGTTGCCCATCATGGCATCAGCATCGTAGAGAGCGGGCGGAGGCGCATCCGGATGGAGTTCGTGCATTCGGTCTAGATAGCCGCCGAGCACGCGTTCTTCGACAGTCTCCGCGCCGATCATGTGATAGGGGACGAGAAGGAACTTTTTGCCGGCGGTCCACTCATGCTTGGCTACTACTTCAGCTAGGTCGGGCAGAGAGCGGGCTCGCGTATCGCCACTCAACAGCAGGTAGAGCATTGCCATGAAATGGCTCTTACCGGTGCCGAAACTGCCGTGGAGGTAGGCGCCCGTGCTGCGGTGGGTTCCGATCGCATCCTTAACGAGCGCGAGAGCGTCATCGAAGCAGCGGCGAAGCTGATCGGTAACGACGTAGTCCTTAACAGTGGTCTCCGGGCGCGCGATTGCCTCGGTGAGCTTGAGGACGAAGTCGTTGGCGCCCACGTGTTCGGGGAGGTCGAACAGTTCGCCAAGGGTGGGCTTGTTGATTTGAGGCGTCATCGTTTTTTCCTGCGACTGGCGCGGGCGGCCTGAGCGGGCGGGTGCCAGGCGCGGACCTGTTCCTCGGTGAGCGAAAGCTGAGCCAGTTCGCCTTCGAAGAAACTGCGAATGAATTCGTTCAATCGCTGCTGTCTCTCGGGATCGATTTCATTGTGCCATTGGTCGAGCCATGGTTGAAGCTGCTGGAGGCCGGCGAGGATGGGGGTGAGTCGTGCGGCGTCCCAGGCTTCCATGCCGCGCATTTCGTAGCCGTAGCCGGCCAAGGCGACGGCCTGCTGACCGTGGTCGTATCCCGCCCAAGCGATTACAAGAGACTTGTCGGCATCGCGAGCGAGGGGCGAGTAGGAGATGAAACGCTCCTTGGGGACGTCGAGTTTGCCACGGAGGCGCCAGTAATCGCCGGAGAGGAAGTCGTCTTTTTCGTATTTGGGCGGTACGGGAATCTCAACTTTTTCTCCTGCATCTTCGCGGCGCTGGAGCTGCTGCGGCAAAACGTGCAATCCCTCTCCTCGGTCTATTCCGGACAGGTCCTGCTGACGAGCCACTCGCCGGTCCTTCTAAGAGTCGGGCACGTAGGCGAGCAGCGTTTAGGCGAGGAGGCGAAGAGTTCCGTCGGAGAGCGCCCACGAAGGCACCTCGATTCCATTCTTGTAGCGAATCATGACGTACCGATGTCTGTCCTCGGGACGTAGAAAACCTGTGAACTCGTCGGGCGAGGATTCCGACACCGTTAGGGCCGTCTGCGCCAGGTCCCGCCCGTCGTAAATGCGCGGCTTACCCCGGCCAGGGGGGTGCGGCCCGCAACGAACCCTTATTGAGGTCGACCAATTGCGCGCCCTCCTGCAACAGCTCCCTGAACCAAGCGCCCACGTGAAACTTGGCTTGGTCATCGGGCAGGTTCCAAAGTCCTGAACGATCGGCGATTACTGGGAAGAAGTGCCGGTTGTGCTAGCCCGCGCTGCATAGTGCTTCGCGTGTTGCCTCCATCATCGTGAACCGTCGACGCGAACCTCGTAACGGATGGTTGGGCAATTGCCAGCATCCGGGCCGCGTGACGGCATTTGTGCTTCGATGCTCAGAGAGAAGGATGCCCCTTCCCGTCCCCAGACCAGATCGTAGAAATTGTCGGTCCGCTCGGCAAGGGCCCCCTTCAAACCGAGAGAAACGAGATCCCCGATAAAGCCGATAACATCCAGAAACGCGGACTTGGCACTCGAATTCGGCCCGACAAGCACCAAGCAGCGGAAATTGGTGACTTCGACCCTGGTGATCAATGCATGCCCTCATGGACATTGTACAATCGGTCACCGCGCGCGGTAGATCGTGCGGTAAGGAGACAACGCCGCGCCGATGCCCGCGAACAGCGCTATCGGGGCAATGTAAGTCACCGCCCGCGCGCCACCGTTATTTCCTTGTTCGTTGCGGAAGTAAGTGCCGACCGTCTGGTCGACGGCTACGCCCACCGCGAGCCCGATGCCGGCGCCTATCAGGATGTTGCGCACGCGGCGGGAACTCGCGCGAACCTCCACGCGGCGTACGCGTGCACGCTCGATCTCCACCACCCCGCGGCGGGTCTCGATCGAGAGGCCGCGCTCCGAGAACGCCGTGAATCCACCCACATGTTCCTGATGGGTGGTGTCGACGACCTTGATCTTGTCGCCCGGCCCGAGGCCGCGCAACGCGTCCCAGGACTGCGCATGCAGCGAGAGCCCGCAAGCCAGCAACGTCACAACCAGAGATGCGCGGGACATCGCACTCCTCACTTCGATTCAATCCGCATGCCGTAAAAGCTGCGATACACGAACGTCACCGAAACGAGGAAGAAGACCGCGCCGAGCACGGTCGAGAGCGTATTGCCTTGCTTGTTGTTCAGCGACACCGCCAGTTCCACGGCCAGCAGCCCGAACAGCGTGGTGAACTTGATGATCGGATTCAGCGCCACCGAGCTGGTGTCTTTGAGCGGATCGCCCACTGTGTCGCCCACCACCGTGGCGGCATGCAGTTCGGTGCCCTTCATGTTCAACTCGGTCTCGACAATTTTCTTGGCGTTGTCCATGGCGCCCCCGGCGTCGGCCATGAAGATGGCCTGGAACAAGCCGAATATGGCGATAGAGATCAGGTAGCCGATGAAGTAGAAAGGCTCGAAGAACGCGAAGGCCAGCGTGGCGAAGAACACGGCGATAAAGATGTTGAGCATGCCCTTCTGCGCGTACTGCGTGCAGATGGCCACCACCTTCTTGGAGTCGGATACGGAGGCCTTCTCGGCGCTCTCCAGCTTGATATGCTCCTTGATGAATTTCACCGCGCGATATGCGCCGGTGGTGACCGCCTGCATGGATGCGCCCGTGAACCAATAAATCACCGCGCCGCCGGCAATCAGACCCAACAGGAAGGGCGGGTAGAGGATCGAGAGGTTGGCAAGGTGGGTCGTCAGACCGTCAGTGAGCGCCACAATGATCGAGAAGATCATGGTGGTGGCGCCCACCACCGCGGTGCCGATCAGCACAGGCTTGGAAGTAGCCTTGAATGTGTTGCCGGCCCCGTCGTTCTCTTCCAGATTTTCCTTGCCCTTCTCGAAGTTAGGTTTGAATCCGAAATCGCGCTGGATCTCGGCTTCGATGCCCGGCAGCGTCTCGATGGTCGAAAGCTCGAACACGGACTGGGCGTTATCGGTCACTGGGCCGTAACTATCCACCGCGATGGTGACCGGACCCATACCGAGGAAGCCGAAAGCCACCAGTCCGAAGGCAAACACGGCCGGCGCCACCATCAGGCTGGCGAGCCCCAGGGTGCTGACTCCATAGGCGATGCTCATCAGGGAGAGGATGGCGAAACCCAGCCAGTAGGCGCTGAAGTCGCCGGCCACAAGACCGGACAAAATGCACAATGAAGCGCCGCCTTCGCGCGCGGAATTGACGATCTCGCG
>PKYZ01000373.1 GCA_003132865.1 Bryobacterales bacterium | reverse complement strand
GGGCCTAGGAACTTCGGGCTAAAGTTGATTTTCTAGGGGGACGCCATGCGAATCTTAATGGGCATTCTCACTATCGGCGCGCTGGCCGGGCCGGCGCTCGCGCAGTCATCTGCCCAGCCAGCCAAACCGAAGCTGGAAGTCGCCGGCGCCCACGACACCAGTCTGACCAAGGGCCCGGATCTGTATCAGCGCTACTGCGCCGTTTGTCACGGCAAAGACGGCAAGGGCGGCGGTCCGGCCGCGGCAGCGCTCAAAGCCAGCCCCACGGATCTGACGCAGCTTTCGAAGACCAACGGCGGCAAGTTCCCCGTGGGCGCGGTTCGCCAATTGCTGGGCGGCGGGTCGTCCACGCCCGCGCACGGCTCGCAGGAGATGCCCATCTGGGGGCCGGTCTTCCGTGCCATGAGTCCCGATGAGAATATCGCGAAGCTGCGCGTGGATAACCTGCTGCGCTACCTGGAGTCGATCCAGCAGAAGTAATCGCTCCGGCGAGCGGCGAGTTCGCCTGTGACGGATCCAAGCCAAGTGGCGCGTGAGCCAGGGTTATCGGGCGAGTCCAGGTCGTCGACTTGCCTGTTCTTCTTCGTCTTGAGCGCGCATTCACCGCGGATGTCAGGATCCCCAGGGCGCTTCGCGAATCCGGCCGAGCCAGGCGCCTTTGTGAACTACCTTCGTGTAGCGGTCCGCAAACTCATCGCGGATCTCAGACTTGGTATGGCCGACCATTGCTTTCCAGTCGCCCCAGAGAATGTTCGTAGCGTGGCCCTCGAAGGGGCACTCCAGCACCACGCCACTCGATCTTGTGAACTCGAAGACGACGTAACCGAACCAGGACTCCTTGCCAACGTAGCATGTGAGCGATTTGATCTCTTCCAGCCGAGACCAAGCCATGTGACGCGGCCTTTCGACCATTCTCTCGTAGCCGCCCCAGGCCGCGTTGACCAGCACATCGAGCGAATCCGCCTCGGCCGCCAGCGGTTTCCTCGTCCCACAAGTGATCGCAGCGGATGCGGACGACGGTGCCGGATAGGTCGGCTGCATTGATGGTGCGGCCGGTTCCTTACACTGTATAGCCGGCTTCCGTCAGGCTGATAGCTACGCCCCTGCCGACTCCGCGGCTGGCTCCGGTTACCAGCGATCTGCATGGGAATGAGTGTAGCAGCGCGCCGGATTCGGCGGGATCATTCGTGCCGCAAACCCTGGCGTCCCCACGAGTGGGGACGCGGCACGCATAGTGCGTGCGCCACGTAATCATTCGTGCCGAAGGGCCGTCAACGGGTCTACGCTCAGCGCACGGCGGGCGGGGACGAAGGCTGCCGTCACGCCGGTAGCCACCAGAACGGCTGCCACGGTCCCGAGTGTCGCCGGGTCCGTCACGGAGACGTTCGCCGATAAGAACGATGCCAGCGGCTTCGTACAGCCGATGGCCAAGGCAAGGCCGATGACGACGCCGGTTCCGACAAGCACCACAGCATCGCCCAGAACGACTCGTAGGACCTGCGCGCGCGAGGCCCCCAACGCCATCCGCACACCGATTTCACGCACGCGGCGGCTGACGGCGTACGTCAGCACGCCATACAGGCCGATGCTCGCGAGAATCAGCCCGAGCCCTCCCATGCCGCCGAGCAGGGCCGCGCCAACTTGGTTCGGATAGATCGAGATCGCGATGTTCTGCTGCATCGTCTGCACCTCGACCAGCGCGTCGGGAGCAACTTCGCGAATCGCCGCACGCACAATCGACGTTGCTGCCGCGGCCGGCCCGGCCGTTCGCACGTGAATGCGCGGAGCGAATGGCAGCCCCTCCTGCTTGTAGGGCCGGTAAAGAACGGGCGTGGGACCTTCACCGAGCGATTCGTGCTTGGAATCGGCAACCAAACCAACGATCTGCCACGGTTTCCGCTCGCCCGGTTTTTCGCCGGAAATGGTGACCACCTTTCCCAAGGGGTTCCGGCCGGGAAAATACTGGCTCGCGAAGGCATGGTTCACCAGGGCCACATCGGGCGCGGCTTTGGTGTCAGCCGGCGTGAACTCCCGCCCTGCGAGAACCCGGATACCAATCGTCTGGAAATATTTCGGCGCGATGCCATTGGCTTGAACAGGGGGCTCCTTAGCCGGATCGTTGTCGATACGAACACTCGTTATCCAGGTATCCCGCGAAAGCGGCACGATGACCGCGGCGCTCACCGACACAACACCCGGCGCCTTCGCCAGGCGATCGATCATGGCATCGGCCACCGCGTCTGACTGATCGCTTGCGCTCGCGGGACGATCCAGCCGGAACGTTGCCACAAGCTGGTTATTCACGTTGAAACCCGGATCGGCTTTCCGGACGTCGCGGAGGCTGCGCACGAACAACAGCGAAATCGCCAGGAGTAGCATAGAAATCGCGACTTGCCCGATCACGAGGGTGTTTCGTAGCGAAAACAGACGGCCGCGCGCCGAGGCTGCCATTTCGCTCTTCAGACCGGACGATACATTGGCTCGGGCCGCTTCCAGCGCCGGGGCGACGCTGCAAAAGACGGCGGTGGCGGCGGCGATGAGGAACCCGTACAGCGCCATGCGCCAGTTCAACTCAGGGCGCACGTAGAACGGAACTTCGGTCGGCAGGTTGAGATAACGGATGGCCTGCACGCCCCCGCCGAATAGCAGCGCCGCAGCCGCCAGCCCGGCTGCCGAGAGCAGGAAGCCCTCGGCCAGGTACAGGCGGACCAGACGGCCCCGCGTGGCGCCGAGAGCCAGCCGGATGGACACTTCGCGCCGGCGGTACACCGCGCGAGCCACCAGCAGCCCGGCCACGTTGGCACAAGCGATCAGCAGGATCAGCGCTGCCAGCGTGGACAGAATCAAGAAAAATGCAAGTGCCATCTGCGCTCCGCCTTGGTCTTCGAGGACCTGGAACACGGAGATGCCATAGACCTTCACTCGATCGAAGCCGCGGTTTTCGTTCGGGTACATCCGCGCGAGTTTCTTCACGGCAGCCAGCATGGCCTCGGTCGCCTGCGCGCGCGTCCGATCGGGCGCTATCCGCATGGCGAGATCCAGAGCGTGCGAGTTGCGGTCCTGGTAAGCGGCATCGACCGCGCCGGAGAAGGGCACATAAAACGGCGGTTCAATGGCGAAACCGTGGATGGACCGGTAGCCGTCAGGCAGGACCCCGATGATGGTGAACGGCTTGCCATTGAGACGGAGCAAGCGGCCCAGCACGCCGCGATCGGAATGGAACCGCTGCTGCCAGAACGGGTACGAAATGATGGCCACCTGCATGTCGCGCTCGGGCACTTTTTCCTCGGCGGAGAATCCGCGTCCCAGGAACGGCTGTACGCCGAGCATCTCGAAGTAGTCGCCCACTACGGCCTGGCCATAGATCTTCCGGCGATCTTCGCCCTCGCCGAGTGAGAACTCAGTTACGTCGTAGGCGGCCAGTTGCGCGACGGCCTGGGTGTCCCGCAGGTCGCGGAAGTTCGGATACGACGTCCGGTTGCTGCCGCCCACCCAGACGTGGAACGTGTGGTCCGGATCGGCGGCCGTGACGCCCCGGATGAAGATGGACTCAAACACGCCGAAGACGGTCAGGTTCAGTCCGATTCCCAGCGCCAGCGACACGACGGCGACAGCCAGCAGTCCGGGACTCTTAAGAAGCGCCCGGAAACAGTAACGCAGATCCTTCAGCATGCGCGTCCCCTCCTGGATTGCTCTTACGGGCGGAATGTGCAGGATGTTCCACTTTTGTGAAATGCGAGCACGAACAGGCCGGCGTGGACCTTTCTGCAAGACGGGCCGCAGGACTGGAGGAGGCCTGCCCCACGGGACTGCGAAACTTCTCCCATAGTGCATACGTCTAATATCCTGGTATGCTGGCAACTGCATCAACGGGGAAAGAACAGTATGGGCTTTCGATGTTTACGCATGCCTTTGCTGTGGAGTTGGCTCGTCTTTCCGCTCCTGGCAAACGATCCTACGGGCACTATCACCGGCACGGTGACCGATGCCAGCGGGGGTGTCGTCCCCAAAGCGCGGGTGACGGTGAGCAACCGAGCGACCAATGCCGCCCGCGACGCGGCCACCAATGACGACGGCGATTTCACGGTCGCCCTGCTGCCGCCCGGGCACTACCGGGTGACTGTACAGAAGGAAGGCTTTCGCAGAGCCGTTCTCGCCGATGTCGGTCTGGACGTGGAGCAGACCGCGCGCGTCGATTTCACGCTGCAAATCGGCATTCTCACCGAGGAGATCAAGGTCAACGACACGCCGCCGATTGTCCAAACCGACACTTCCACCTTGGGACAGGTGATCGACGGCCGCCTGGTGCACGAGTTGCCCCTGAACGAGCGCAATTTCCTGGCGTTCGCTCTGTTGGCGCCGGGCAGCCAGATGCCGGCCGAGGGATCTCAGAATTCCACGCAGGGCGGCGCGGTCAGCGTCAACG
>PKYZ01000527.1 GCA_003132865.1 Bryobacterales bacterium | reverse complement strand
CCAGCGGCGAGCGAAGCTCGCCCCATCGGGTGCTAATATGTTTATTGAACTCTCCCGTTAAGAATTGCGTCTAATTATCGTCGGCAAACTAGGAGTCTCGATTCGTGAAGAGCAAATGGAAAACCATCCTCATCGTCTTGGTTGTGCTTACGCTGGGCATCGGCGTTTATGCCAGCACAGTCTACAGTAAGCGCGGCGTGGTGGCCGTCCAGACCGGAAAGGTGGTACGCCAGGACCTGACGAGTCTGGTGACCGCCTCGGGCGAGATCAAGCCCAAGAACTATATCAACATCGGCGCCAACGCCATCGGCCTGCTTACCAAGATTCTGGTCAAGGAAGGCGACCGCGTCCGGAAGGGGCAACTGGTGGCGCGCGTGGAAAACATCCAGCCGGAGGCGCAGGTGGCCTCCCAAAAAGCCCAGGTGAGTTCGGCGGAGGCGGATTCCAGTGCCGCCGAAGCCGGGCGTAATACGGCCGACGAAGCCCTGCACACCCAGCAGGCCGTCATCGATCATTCCCAGGCCGATCTGGATCACGCCAAGCTGGACTACGACCGCGCCAAGGAGTTGTTCAAGGACCAGCTTCTGGCCAAGCAGGATTTCGATGCCAAGAAGGCGACCTATGATGCGGCCGTCGCCGCCTTGAACGAACAGCAGACGCGCCTGGTGCAAGCCCGCTCGTCGCGTGAGCAGACGGCGGCGCAACTGGCCTCGGCGCAACGCCGGGTGGCGCAGGCTAATGCCGTGCTGGCACAATACACCGACATGCTCCACAAGTTCGATTCCTATGCGCCGCTGGATGGAGTCGTGACCAACCTGCCCGTGCGGGAGGGCGAGACCGTGGTACCCGGCCAAACGAACCTGGCGGGAAGCAACATCATGACCATCGCCGACATGTCCCTGATCACCGCAGAGGTTAAGGTGGACGAGACCGACATTGTCAGCGTGGCGCTGGGTCAAAAGGTGGACATCACTATTGACGCTATCCCGAACAAGACCTTCAAGGGCCATGTCATCGAGATCGGCAATACCGCCATTCTGCGCTCGACGGGTCTGGCCGCTTCCCAAAGCGCCGTCTCCAGCCAGGAAGCCAAGGACTTCAAGGTTGTGGTAGCCATGGACGACCCGCCCGAGGAGATCCGTCCGGGCCTGTCCTGCACGGCCAAGATCACCACCGCCACGCGCCAGAAGGCGCTGACCATTCCGATTCAGGCGCTCACCATCCGGCAGAAGGGCGACTTGGAGGTGAAGCCCAAGACCGGCGGCGGCGCGATGGCCGCCACCAAGCTGACTCCGGCCGAGGAGAAGGCCCGCAAGGAAGAGGTCCAGGGCGTGTTCGTGATCGCCGGTGGCAAGGCTGAATTCCGCAAAGTGGAAACCGGCATCACCGGCGCGACCGATATCGAAGTCCTCAGCGGCCTCAAAGACGGCGACGAGATCGTTACCGGCAGCTACCAGATCATCCGCACGCTGCGCAACGAAGCCCAGGTGAAGGTGGATAACAAGTCGCCGATGCCGCAGAAGGCGTAACCCATGGCACAAGCACTCGCAGAGAGAGAACTGATCGAACGCGGCGAGCAACTGAAGCGCGACGGCATCGTCATCCGCACATACGACCTGTGGAAGACGTACATTATGGGCGACCAGGAGATCCACGCGGTTTCGGGCGTGGACATCACCATCAAGCGCGGCGAGTATGTGGCCATCATGGGCCCGTCCGGGTCCGGCAAGTCCACGCTGATGAATCTGATCGGGTGCCTGGATACGCCCACCAAGGGGCAGTATTACATCAATGGCCGGCTGGTCAGCGAGATGACGGACGATGAGCTCGCGCGCATCCGCAACAAAGAGATCGGCTTCGTTTTCCAGACGTTCAACCTGCTGCCGCGCGCCACCTCGCTGCACAACGTGGAGTTGCCGCTGATCTATAGCGGCACCCCCTCGGACAAGCGCACCGAGCGCGCCAAGGCCGCCTTGCGCCAAGTGGACTTGGAAGCGCGCATGATGCACAAGCCCAACGAGCTATCCGGCGGCCAGCGCCAGCGTGTGGCGGTGGCCCGCGCGCTGGTGAACGACCCCTCCATTCTGCTCGCCGACGAGCCTACCGGGAATCTGGACAGCGTCACCGGCAACGAGATCATGGGTCTGTTCGCGCGCCTCCACGAGCAGGGCAACACCATCGTGCTGGTGACCCACGAGCACGATATCGCCGTGCACGCCCATCGGGTGATCCATATCCGCGACGGCAAGGTGGAGAAGGACGAGCAGGTTCGGTAGGCTGTGGACGCACTCACTCTGCGTGCCGCTTGCCCTCCTGGCTCCCGGCGAGCCACCTTGATGGCTACGGGTCCTTAACAAAAGGGTACACTGGACGACATATGAGTTCGTTAGGTCGCCACGGTCGCACACAATGCCCGGATTTCGAACGATAATCGCCCAGATCGGTCTTCCCATCTTTCTTCTCACCGCAGTGCCCGACCCCGGTCGAGGGCAACAGCATCAATCCGCTGCTGAGTTGCTTGAGAAGTTCAAGGGTACCGGAATCTTTTGGCAACAGTTCGAAGTCGCCAAGAAAATCGTTGAAGTCCGCGATACCAGCATCCTTCCGCAACTGAAACCCTTGCTGAGCCACGAAGACAGACACTTGAGGGGAAATGCGGCGTTCATCTTTGCAGCCCTAGGAGACCGCCGCGGTTTCGACGTCATCACGGCGATTCTCGACGATGTTTCCGAGAGGCCTGAGGGGCAAGGGATCGGGGCGGGTAGATGGACCCTGCGGGGACAAATCACAGGCGATCGTTACTATGCGGTCCATCTCCTGGGAGAACTGAAGGATCCACAAGCTGTTCCCGTGCTCGTAGCGCTCTTACGGGACGAAGAGGTGAATTACAAAGTGCCTTGGGCGCTGGGGGAGATTGGCGGAAAAGCTGCGGTTCGAGGGTTGATGGAAGCGCTGCGTGAGAATAGCCCCGATGTCCGAGTGATCGCGATTGAGTCACTTGACAAGCTCCATGCGAAGGATGCGCTTCCCAGGCTCCGTTCGTTGCTCGATGACAACGCGAGAAGCGGCTTCGGCGAGCAGGTTTCGGTCGCTGAGGCAGCCCGGAAGGCAATTATCAACCTGGAACGAAGCCCTGATAGCGTGCAGTAAACGCCAATCTGAGCGGCATGAAGCAGGCCTGGACCGCAACAGCTCCGGGGCGTTGCTGCAAGGGCCTGGCACCACGTGCTACTCAGGCGTCGATTGAATCACAACACCACCATCACCCGCCCAAACCCCTCCNNAGACCTCCAGCGGCACATCGAAGTACACGGCCTCCACGTCGCAGCCGTACCATCGCCCGATTTGGATGTACGGCCGCCGCTCTTCCGGCGTCAGGTGCGTCGCATCTACGTAGGACACCGGCCGTCCGATCGCCAGCCGGTGACGCAGCAGATACCGCATGGTCAGGAACACGCGCGCGTGAATCGTCTGATCGGTGGCATCGTCGGCCAGCACTTGGCGGATCCAGTCCGATGAGATCCCCACGATCCCCTGCCGCTCCAGCCAGGTCGATTTGCCGGACCCGGGCAAGCCTACCAGCACCACGATTCGTTGTCGCGACTCGGCCAATCAGGACCAATATCGCATGAACCACTCCGAAATGCTGTATCGTGGAACGTTGGAGATGGAATGATGCGCAAAGTCCGTTGGGGCGTCCTGGGCGCCGCCAACATAGCCGTGAAGAAGGTCATACCCGCCATGCAGCGGGGCGAGTGGTGCGAGATCGCCGCCATAGCCTCGCGCGACCTGCCTAAGGCCCAGCAGGCGGCCGCCGCCCTCGGCATTCCGAAAGCCTACGGTTCCTACGAGGAACTGCTGGCCGATCCGGAAATCGAGGCGGTCTACAACCCGCTGCCCAATCACCTGCACGTGCCCTGGTCGGTGC
>PKYZ01000127.1 GCA_003132865.1 Bryobacterales bacterium | reverse complement strand
CTTATTTTAACGCCTATTCGCAGACCGAGGGTCTGCCCCACTGATATATTGAGTTGGTGAGAGCAGAGAAGATTCGGCATGTCCCACCTACTTATGGGTAGAACACAGCCTAGATCGCAAACGTGGGCGCTGGTCGGCAGTGAATCCCTTTTGGGGCGCGAGTTGCGCGACCTGATTGCGGTGGGCCACGTGCCGGTGGATTTGAAACTAATCTCAGAGGATCCTGAGAAGGCCGGCGCGCTGACTGAGCAGGGCGGCGAACCGGCGCTGGTCCGGGGACTGGAGGAGCCAACCATGCGCGACGCGCCCGTGGTGCTGCTGGCGGGCTCGGCCGAATCCACGCTGCGGGCGCTCGATCTTCGCGCGGAGACGCCCGGAACGATCGACCTGACGCATGCCGCCGAAGACCATCCCCGTTCGTTCATCCGGGCGCCCTTTGTGGAGCCTGCCGGATTCCGCGCGCCGGAAGATGCCGTACACCTGATTGCGCATCCGGCAGCCATCGCCATCGCGATGGTGCTGCCGCGCCTGCATGCCCGGTTTCCGGTCCAGCGGTCCGCGATCCATATTTTCGAGCCGGCCAGCGAGCGCGGCACGCCGGGAGTGGAGGAGTTGCAGCAGCAGACGGTCGGTCTATTGTCGTTCAAGAGCATGCCGAAAAAAATCTTCGACGCGCAACTCAGCTTTAATATGCTGGCGCAATATGGCGAGGATGCGCCAGTAACGCTCGAATCGGCGGAACTGCGCATCGAGCGGCATCTGGCCACGCTGCTCTCGCGTGGCGCCGGGTTGAATGCCGCGCCGGCGCCCATGCCCTCGCTGCGGCTGATTCAAGCACCGGTGTTTCATGGGTACAGTCTCTCGCTATGGGTGGAGTTTGAAGAAAATCCGGGAGTGGAGGCGGTGGAATCGGCGTTGACGGACGATCGCATCGATGTGCGGCGGCGAGATCTGGAGCCGCCCACGGCGGTGGGCATGGCCGGCCGAGACGGCGTGGCGGTGGGCGCGGTGGCCATGGACCGCAACGATCCGCAGGCGTGCTGGTGCTGGTTGGTGGCGGATAACCTGCGGCTGGCGGGGGAGAATGCGGTGGCGGTGGGGAGCCAGTTCCTATGAGAAAGACAGAAGTTGCGCTGTTGGCTGTAGCGCTGTGCGCCACCGGATGCGGCTATCATGTGGCCGGCAAATCGGACGTCATGCCGCAGACGATCCACACGATCGCCATCACCCCTTTTGCGAACCGGACGATCCAATACAAGCTGGCGCAGCGGTTGCCGGCCGATATCACGCGGGAGTTCATCTCACGCACGCGCTACAAGGTCGTGACCGATCCGAAGACCGCCGATGCCGTGCTGGATGGCGCGGTGCTGAACTTCCTGTCGTATCCGATCATCGCCGATCAAAGCTCGGGGCGCGCGACCGTGGTGCAGTGCAGCGCTTATTTGAAAATCACCTTGACGGAGCGCGCCACGGGCAAGGTGCTCTTTACGCGGCCGTCGTTTGAAGTGCGGGAGCGGTATGAAATCAGCGTCGATCCGCAAGCCTACTTCGATGAGAGCGGGGCCGGCATCGACCGTCTGGGCCGCGATGTGGCTCGCGATGTGGTCACGTCGATTTTGGAGAAATTCTGAAGGCATGACTCCCGCGCAGTTTCTGACTCGCATGGAGCGCGGCGAAATCGCGTCCGCCTATTTGTTCCTCGGGCCGGAAGCTTATCAGCGCCGGCGCGCGCGGGCAGCGTTGCTGAAGGCGGCTCTGGGCGCGGCGGGCCCTGAGAACGCAGTCACGCAATACGATCTGGCCGAGACGCCGCTGGCGGAAGCGATCGACGATGCGCGCGCGCTATCGCTGTTCGCCTCTGAGCGGGTGATCTTCGCCGGCAACGCGGAAGCCGCGCTCCCGCGCACGCGCTCGGATGAAGACGCCGAGGATAGCGAGGGTGCCGCGGGCTCGGCAGACACGCTGGCCGCGTATATGAAGGACCCCACGCCTGGCGTGGTGCTGGTCTTCGATGCTCCGCGTTTCGATTTCGAAGGCGAGGATAAGAAGAAACAGGAGCGCGTCCGCAAGTTTTACGCAGCCGTGGGGGACCCGGTCGAGTTCAAGCGGGCTTCGGCCGACGAGGCGCGCAGAGAGGCCGCCGGCCTGGCGCGGCGCGCAGGTCTCAGCATCGATCCCGCAACGGTGGACCTGCTGGTGGAGGCGCTGGCCGCCGATCTGACGCGCATCGCGGTGGAAGTGGAAAAGATGTCGCTCTACGCACAAGGCCGGCCGGTGACCGAGGAAGATGTGGGTCTGCTGGTGCCGGACGCGCGCGCCACCACCATCTTCGCGCTGGTGGGAGCGCTGGGGCGGCGGGACCGCTCGCGGTCGCTGGAAATCCTCGACACGCTATTTCGCGACGGCGAGTATTTGCCGGTGGCATTGTCGTTCTTGTCGGCGCAGTTCCGCGCGGCGCTGGTGGCCAAGGAGGCGGGCCTGCGCAGTCCACAGCAGATCCAGGGGCACTTCGCCAAGATGGGAGTGCAGATGTGGGGCTCGCGCGCCGAGCAGGTGTTTCAGACGGTGGCGAAGTTCTCCAAGCCGCAACTGGAGCGCGCCATGGAGTTGACCTTCGAGGCGGATAGGGATTTGCGCAGCGCGCGGCCGGACGACCGCATCGTGATGGAACAGTTTATCTTGCGGTTGACGGGCTGATTCGTGGGGCAGGCAATTTTGCCGGCAGCCAAGATTGGCCGCCCCACAAGATAGTCCTTATGCGGTGGCGAGCGACTTCACACGCAGGTGCAGCTTGGATTTATACCGCGCCGCGGTGTTCTTCTTGATGATGCCGCTCTTGGCGGAGCGGTCGATGAGCGAGAAAGTCGCGGGCAGCAACTCGGCGGCCGCCTTGGCGTCCTTGGAAGTGATGGCGCGCCGCATGGCGCGGATCTGGTGGCGCAGGCGGGACTTATTCTGCCGGTTGTACTCGGTGCGCTTTTCGTCTTGTCGCACGCGCTTGAGCGCGGAAAAATGATTGGCCATCTGGAAACAGAGTGATCCTTACAAGAGATTCGTAACACACAGGATAGCGCAAGGCGTGGGATGGGGTCAACTGCCTTACTGGTGGCATGCGCGTGTCCGGCCCAGCAGCGCGCGTGCCTGGGAGTGGCGGCCTACTGGAGCGGTTCGCCGACTCCGAGCGCACGGGCGCGACCCCTATGAACAACGCCGAACCTTTAGGCCGGAGAAGGTGACCTCCACTACGTTTTCGGCCCGCACAATCACGGGGACTTCAGAAGGCGGTTATTTTGGTTGATTTTCTCCGGGCCGGCCACCAACTCGCCGTTCAGCGAAACCTCCGCGCTGGTGACTGGCAACACGTTGCGGCCATCTCCGGTGACGATGGTCGTGACATACGGCGCGCCGGGCTGGGACGCCACGAACCCGTCGCCTTGAAGCTTCGCTGGGCCGGCCAGAAACTCGCGAAAGAACTCGAAGACCAAGCCGGACGGTTTGTAGCCGTCCTCACCGGCGATTTTGTACACTGCATATTTCTTGGGTTGCTCGGGCTTGTCCTCGTCGTCTGGCCGGTAACTCTCAAATTCGGGCGGGTTAACGATTTCGAGGATGCCGTCGCGATCCAGGTCCAGGAAGTAGGCGTCGTTGAGCAGCGTCTCCCGCCTTCCTGGGCGCTTCACCCAGGTGCCGAACGGCTTCATGTTGGTCCAAGTCGACCATCTGCACCTCTGGGGCCGTACCGCCCATCGCAAGCTCTTTTGTCGGCTCGTCAACCAGCACCGTAGTCCCGCGTTGGCGGCGGCGCCGAGCGCGACGCCGGCAATCACGAAGATCGGCGCGCTGGGCACGGGCATGTATTGCGGCGCATAGGTATTGACAACGTTTTGTCCATACGGGCCCCCGGTGGTGTTGTGGTTGTAATAGTTGAACGCGTTGGTGAAAGCGTTGGCGAAGTCGTCCGGCGCACTGAACGCGGGGTTGCTCGGACCGAGATCCGGGTTTACGTTCTCGTTGAAGAACAGGTTCGCCAGGTAGCCAGTGCCGGGAGCCAAGCTTCCGCCGCCATTGGCCCAGTTCGCTTTCGTGTCGAACAGGCAGCTCGGATTCCACGCATTGTTCAGCGCCTCCCATTTCACGGCGCCGATCGCCGTGATGTAGCTTATCCGGAGCAACCCGTAGCTGGAGGCTAGGGTTGTTTGAGCGGTGAAATCCAGCAAGCGGAATTGCCGGCCCACACTGCATCCCAGTTCTTTTGTCGCCGCAAAATGAAAATGTCCTATTCTGCAAAACTTCTGCACAGTAGAAATGTCAGTCGTGGGTGTGGTGGGCGATGTTCGTCAGTACAACCTAAGCCGCGCCATGCCCGACTGGATTCCTGGCTCCATATATATGCCTTACGCGCGGGCGGTGCGGGAGGACGGGCAAATTCCGGCGGCGATGACCCTGCTGGTCAAAGCCCGCACCGTTACAGACGGCCTCGCGCGAGAGATTCGAAATCTGGCGCAAGATCAGGATCCGAATGTGCCCGCCGGTCAAGTCCAGCCGTTGGAGAGGTGGTGGCCGGATCCATTGCCAATTTCTGCGCCACCATACATGTGTTCATCAGCTTCGCCGCGGCGCCATTCTGCTGGCCGCCATTGGGATTTATGGTCTGGTCTCCTATTGGGTGACGCAGCGGACCTATGAAATCGGCTTNNCCATCGGCGCCACAAGGAGTCGCATCATTTCCATGAATGGCATCGTAGCGGGCGTGATTGTGGCGCTCGCGGCGACGCGCTTCCTGGCCAGCCTTCTTTATGGAGTTGGCGCTACGGATCCTTTGACGTTCGCGGCGGTGGATTAAACCGGCATCGCCCTATACTGAAGAGATGGGCTTCCACTTGACGGTCAACTACAGTCCCAAGGGCGATCAGGCCACCGCCATCGAAGAGCTGGTGCGCGGCGTGCGCGACGGCGAGGCGCACCAGGTATTGTTGGGCGTGACCGGTTCCGGCAAGACCTTCACCATGG
>PKYZ01000758.1 GCA_003132865.1 Bryobacterales bacterium | reverse complement strand
CTTCTAACCGGACAGCAGTGATAATAAATGAAAACTCGCTTGAGCGGATCCTAAAGATCTCGTGTCTCCGGTGTGCGAGTCCTGTAATTCCATCATGTGTATTTGCGGGGCTGCAATGACTTTAATTCGGAGCAGGACGAAAGTCGTCTATTTTCGCGTTAGCGAAGCGGAGTTTGAAAGGTACATGGCATTCTGCCGGTCGCAAGGAGTACGAAGCATCTCCGATTTGGCACGCGCTGGATTGGAGATCCTCGTCGCCGAAGAACGCGGATATACGCTTTCCGGTTTGACCGAGCGAGTGACTGCATTGAGCGGGTTGATTTCGGGGTTGTCCGGAACAATCCAAGGCCTCACTGAAGTCGTGAGCAACCAGAAGCTTGGCGCCGCGCCGGAAAAGGAACTTTAGAGGCACCCATGATGCTTAATGCCGCGTGGTATGCAGTGGCGGTGCGAAGTAACTTCGAACGGATCGTGGCCCAGAGCTTGCGCCAAAAGGACTACGAGGTTTTCTTGCCGACGTACTTGGCGAAGCGCCGCTGGTCGGATCGCACCAAGGTCGTCGAGTGCGCCCTCTTCCCGGGCTATTTGTTCTGCCGGATGGACTTGCAGCAGCGCGTGCCTTTGTTGAACACGCTGGGCGTGGCGTCGATCGTCGGTGTCGGCAAGTGCGCAGTTGCGGTGCAGGACGGTGAGATTGCGGCTATCCAAAGAATTGTCGAATCGGGTTTGCCGGTCCTGGCCGTTCCTCAAGGCCGGTCAGTTCGTTTACATCAATCACGGGCCGTTGGCTGGGGTGGAGGGTATTGTAATCGCCTCCAAGAATCGCAGCCGGCTTGTCGTATCGGTGGAGATGCTACGGCGCTCCGTTACGGTGGAAATCGAGTACGATTGGGCGGAGCCTAGCAAACCGGCCTACTCGACAAGCAGAGAGCGTGCGGCTGCGTGACAGCCGGCGGGCGGAAAAAGAACGACTGTGAGGAGTGAATCGTTGTGAGCGTTCTTCAAATGCAAGTTAGTGGTTTCGCGATGCCGGCGCGCTCGGTGATACGCGCGCTGTGGAAGTGGAAGGCGCTCATTGCCGTTCTGTGGGCGGCTGGCATCGTGGCGAGCATGGTGGTCCTCTTCAGTCTGCCGCGGGTCTACACCTCCGACGCGCTGATTCTGGTGGAATCGCAGAAGATCCCCGAGAACTTCGTAACGCCGACAGTCCAGACCGGACTGGAAGCGCGGCTCGATCAACTCAAACATCAGGCACTGAGCCGCGAGCGTCTCTGGACTCTGATCCAGGAATTGAACCTCTATCCCACGCTGCGGAATAAACGGACCAGGGAAGAAGTTCTGGAGGCGATGCGCCACGATATCACCATCGGTCTGGAGCGGGGCTGAAGCGCCAACCGGCCGGGCGCCTTCCGGGTATCGTATCGCGCGTTTTCGCCGAATATCGCCGCCCAGGTGGCGAACCGGGTCGGCAACTTCTTCATCACTGAGAATCTGCGCGAGCGCGAGCAAGAAGCCAACGGCACTTCGCAGTTCCTGGAGAGCCAGATCGAAACCGCCAAGACGAATTTGCAGGAGCAGGAAGCCAAGCTCCGTGAGTTCAAGGTGACTTACAACGGCGAATTGCCCGAGCAGGAGCTGGGCATGTTGGCGGCGAACGGGCAGAACAAAGCGGAGTTATTGGGCATTCAGGACTCGATCGGGAGGGCAACAGAACAAGCTCATCCTAACGAGTTCGCTGGCGATGGCCGAGGACAGCGTGAGCCGGCTGCAAGATCTGGCCCGGCGGAGCGCGGCGCAGGATTCGTCTTCCAGTGCGGCGGTCGAGCCAGGGCAGCCTGCCCAGCAGGGGCCGCGCGCGGAGCTGCAGCGCGTTCGCGCGGAGATCGGCACTCTCCGGCTGCGCTACCGCGATGGCTACTCGGAAATCCAGGCTCTGCTGCGGAAACAGGCCGCGCTGGAGAAGGCTGTAACCGAAGAAGCGGCC
Organism: Bryobacterales bacterium; assembly: GCA_003132865.1. The sequence goes on along the minus strand of PKYZ01000758.1, from coordinate 4,517 downwards.
GCGAGCGCGGGCGATACCCCGGCGTCTAATGACAAGAGAGTGTCGACTGCCATGGCTGTGACGAACAGCGACCCTACCCTCGTGACTGAGAAAGAGAAGGTCGCAAGTCTTAAGTCGCAGATCGCCCTGACTGACCGTGAAATCGGAGACCTCGAGAAGCGGCGGGAAAGGGTGCTGCGCGATGTCGGCGCCGTCCAGAGCCGGATGGACAAGCTGCCCATGAGGGAGCAACAACTGGCGAGCCTTACCCGCGATTATGAAGCCAGTAAGGCGAACTACAAGTCTCTGCTCGACAAGACGCTGGCCGCGGAAATGGCGGCGAACATGGAACGGTGGCAGAAGGCGGAACGCTTCGTGATGCTGGATGTCGCGCGGGTACCGGAAAAGCCGACGTCGCCAGGAGACCGACCGTGATAAAGTCCCTGTAAACAAGGCCGTCGGAAACTTCCAACATATTCTTCGGAGGCACAACGTCTAACGACCGGATGATCTCCTTCACCGGAGCCGTCGAGAAAAAGTATTTGCCCTCGAAGGTCTATCTCTGGCCGGTTTCAGAGCGAGTGGCCTCGATCGCCTTCACGCACCAGCCATCGGGCACGATCCGCTCGGCGCGGCAGCCAGTATGAATCTCGCCTCCCATTTCACGGATGCGGCGCGCGACTTCTTCCCACATTTGCCCGGGGCCGAACTTGGGGTACAGAAACTGCTCGATCACTGACGTCTCAGTACCTTTCTGCCGGATGTCGCGACTATTGAGCTGCGTCGCCTTCCGCAAAGCGTGGCGGTGGGTCGACCAGATGGACAGGCCCTTAATGCGTTGGGTGCCCCACTCGGCGCTGATCTGAGTGCACGGAACGCCCCAGATCTTTTCCGTATACGACTTTATACGACTTAAAGAACCATCGGTACAGTTCCCTGCCGAACCGGTTGATCAGGAACTGCTCCCGGGTGTCTTGCTGCTTCAGTGGGAATAGCGCGCTACGGATATAGCTCAAGCCCATTTTGCAGGCCCGCCAGAAGCCGATTTTGACGAGAGCATCCCAGTTGAACGAGATTGGGTATTCGAAGAAGTGGCGCATGTAATAGATGCGGGACTTGCGACGTCGCAACAGCATCACGCGGTCCTCCGAATCGGTGTCGGGAACGGATGCTGAGGGGGTGACGGCTTGCTCCATACCGTGGTACTGGATCGTAACCGGACTCTTTTCAGACGTTTGCAGGGGAAGAATCTTCAGCCACCAATCCATGACACGGTCGGATTTTGAGAAGAAGCGATGCCCTCCGATGTCGATGCGGTTTGCCCTTGTAGTTCACCATCCGGGCGATGCCTCCAATGTAGTCGCTCTTCTCGAGGACGATGGGTTTGATCCCCGTCCGCGTAAGCAGCTCGAACGCGGCCGTCAGTCCAGCCGGACCTGCTCCGATGATGATAGCGCGTTCCTGGTCCCCGGAAGTCATGAGCTATCAAATCGTACCAGATTGGGAATCAAATCCGGTAGTTAGCCTTGTTCCATGGTTTCGGGCATGGGCGAGGTTGTATCGCGCACGCACAATCCTGGCCCCAGTGCATGGTGCGCCGGACTCAAGGCGCTCAGTCGTTGGCCAAGAAGTACGGCGCCGCCAGTGTCGAGGCGGCCTGCGCCGCCGCCCTGGAAGTCGGCGTCTTCGATTACCGCTTTGTGCGCCGATACCTGGACGTGCGTTACGACAACTACGGCTCGGCGGAGCGGCCGCCGCGCTGCAAGTTCCCCCCTTGAGTCAAGAGTTTTTGTAATTGGGGAAAATTGGGGAGGAGGGCATCATTTCGTTCCATCGTCTCGTTTCTCCTCCGGGCGAGTGTGGAATCCCAAACGCCGACTGGCCCGTAGAATCCGCAAGCAATAGATTACAGGTTGCCACCATGCCGTAATTGCCATCAATGCCGAGCCTACGCCCGGTATTGCCCACTGGCAGCCCCTGCCCGTGCTCTCTCAGAGAGGAGTTGTTCTTCCCCGGCCCCGTCAATTTGAGCCGGAGTCTTTCGGAGGATCAAGAGTCGGCGACTGGTTATATAATGCTAAGGAAACTGGAGCCAAAATGGAAATCATGTCCGAAACCTCGAAAATCGGCGTCCGCCGGGTCACGCGGCGGGATCTTGGAGTCGCGTTGGCGTCCATCACCGCCATGGAAGCGTGCAGGCGCTCGCCGCGGCAGAAATACACGGGAGCGCTAAATGGCTTCAACGACAAAGTCGATACCGCCGCCTTCAACCCCATGCTGCACACGCGCAAGTTGCAGGAAAGCGCGCCGCTCCGCATGACCTTCCGGGCGAAGACCCGCGCAGAAGCCGAACAGTGGCAAAGGTCGCTGCGTGCCAAAGTGCTGGAGTTGGTAGGCGGCTTCCCCGAGAAACGCTCGCCGCTTCAGCCGCAGACGCTGGAAGTGCGCGATTTCCCCGGCTACCGGCGCGAGAAGTTCGTGTTCCAGAGCCGGCCGGACCTCACTGTGCTCGGTTATCTGCTCGCTCCGAAAGACGCCGAGCCACCGTACGCACCGGTGATCGCCCTTCCTGGGCACGGCCGGGGCGTGGACGACCTAGTGGGAATCGACCGGATGGGCCGCGACCGCACGGTCAAAGTGGACTACCAGTATGATTACGCCGTCCAAGTTGTGGAGCACGGAATGGCCGCCGTGGCCATCGAGCCAATAGGGTTCGGCTGCCGCCGCGATCCTCGGGAACGAGATGGACCGGCCAGAAATGGGCTGGACCAATTTGCCTGCTACCCTTGGGCCAGCGCCGCGCTGCTGTTCGGCCAGACGACGATGGGCTGGCGCGTCTACGATGTTTCCCGCACCATCGATTGGATCGAGACCCGCAAGGAGCTCGACCCTGCACGTGTGGGCTGCATGGGCATCTCCAACGGCGGCGAATGCACGATCTGGGCGGCGGCGATCGAGACGCGCATCCGCGCGGCCTTCGCCAGTGGCTCCTTGAACACCTTCCGCGACAGCATCATGAGCTATATCCACTGCATCGACTGTTACGTGCCGGGGATTCTGAACTGGGCCGAGATGTACGACGTGGCCGGTCTCACCGCGCCGCGCGCGTTCTTCGCGGAATCGGGAGAGAAGGACGTTATCTTTCCCACTTCAGGCAGCCGCGCCAGCTTTGAGCGCGTGAAGAGGATCTACGAAGTCTTCGGCGCGGGAGCGTTGGCCGAGCAGGAAGTTTTCGACGGCCCGCACCGCTTCCGGGGCAAGCGCGACCTGCCGTTTCTGGCCCAACATCTCGGTAGCTGGCATCTCTGCGGACCGGGCCTGTCCTCCGGGTCACGCGAGTTCGAATCGCTCCTGGCTCAACTGCGCATGGCTTTTGATGATCACCGTCCGCCCCAGGCCGTTGCCTTGTTGGGTGTCGCAGCCGTAGGTAGTGGCTCCCAGCGCCGACTCGAGTTTGTGAAGCTCCCCGCTCTGTCGCACCAGGATTCAGTGCGGGGCGGGCGGGATCTGGTTCTTTCCCGGCCGCAAGGGAAATGTACCGGAAACTCTCGTGGGATCAAGGACATGCGCGCGGAACCGGTTTTTCACGGAGCGCACCGGAAGTCCAATAAATTCAAGGCCTTTCCGTCCGAACTCGTCTCTCGTGAGGTCGGATCAAAGGAGCGGGCAAACGCAGGGGTCCCGGCGGCCGTTCGTGCGGCGCGCTACTGCATGGGGTGGCTCGCAGCATACTCCGCGTTCCCGGTGCGCCACTTGGCTTGAGTCTTCCTTGCCGCCGCGCCCCTTGGCATTGCCGGCTGCCGCAGGCATGTTGGCGGGTCCGACTCGGGAGTGGGACACACGGAACCGTTGGCCGCAGATGGACTATGGTTTTTCCAGGACTCGGCATCATGATTCATCATCACCACGCGATTTAATTCGGTCAGACCATTGTTGCGCCCCAAGGATGCAGAAAAAATGCCGACAACCGACTGAATCTAATTGTGTTACGAGACGGCATAGTGACACTAAGATATCTAGGTATATCGACGGAGCCGACTGTCACTATTTTGTCACTACGGCCGGTCAAAGCCCGTGAAATCGAGTGCAATCGGGTGAGATCGAAAACGTCTGCAAGTCTTTGGCTGGCAAGAGATTATCTTGTATTTTGTGCAACCTGCCGGAACGGGCCGAATGGGTTTTCAAGACCGCCGCCTTCAACCACTCGGCCATTCCTCCACTCCCAATTATAGCGGCATTGGCCCGACCGCGGAAACCGTGGCGTTTTGGGGCGCTGGCGGCATTTGTCGTCAAGCAGATAATTAACCCATAGATTCAGCATTTTACAGCCAGATATTGTCACTCGCCGCCCGAGTGTGCTAATAATGGTCTTCGGACTCCGTTAACCGGAATCCGACAGACCCCAAACACAGAAACCGAAACATGGAGGTTGTACCGTAATGAAGATTCGTCCGCTTTACGACCGCATCGTGGTCAAACGGATCGAGGAGAAGGAAACCATGCAGGGTGGCCTTTACATCCCCGATTCCGCCAAGGAA
>PKYZ01000849.1 GCA_003132865.1 Bryobacterales bacterium | reverse complement strand
TGTTGCGCAGCGTTTCGAGGGTAATGGGCGAATGCTCCATCTCGACCCACAGAAAATCGAAGCCGAGCGTGGTGGCGTGCGCGGCGACGTCGGGGTTGGCGACCGTGATGGTGGCTGCGACGACAGGCAGACCTTCGCGCAGACGTTTTTTGACGGGGTTTCCCAGGGTGTATTCATTTCTTGATCAACCAGACTTCGGCCACCTGGCAGCCGCGGCCGTTGCCGCCGAGGCCAGCTTCGCGATACCAGGCCAGGTCCAGTGTGCCCTGCGCCTTGGTCCGCCGTGGTCTGTAGCTGAAGAAACGCGCGGCAGATCTCTTTCTCCACGTTGCAAGGAGGATGTGCCGAGCGTGTAAGCGCTTCGCAACCGCCCTCAATCGCATGCCATCCTCGGTCGTCGGCATTGCCGCACTGCCGCCCTTGACCTGGATCAGAATGATCTGGAGAGCGTCCCCGCGTTTGGTACCTGCCATGGGCGTGCCATGGTCCTTGCGGACAGCCAAAAGGTCCACGACGCCCGTGGATTCGCCGCCAGCTTTCCCACCAACGTGTCCGTGACAGCACTCGTCGGATGCGCACTTTGCTCATCGTAACGGCCCAACGCGCAGTGCGATCTGCCTTCTTCTGAGCTGCTTTCCAGTCCAACGACCATGACGACATCTTACAAAATCCTGACAGCCGCGGGCAGGTGTGCCTGCGTAGAATGGCATTGTGTCGCATTATCGACCGCTACTGCGCGCGGCTCGGCGGCGCCGGGACCTCATCACGCGACACAGCGGGCTGGGACACTCCGCCCGGCATAATGGCTGCCGCCAGCAGCACAATGCCGGCGAAGAGCAACGTGTCGGCGACATAGTTGATGCCCTCCAGCAGCGCAGGCTGGGCCGCGGTGAGGAAGATGGGCAAATAAAGGAACAAAACCAGCAGAGTGATCAGTGAGCCGAGTAATGTGGCAGCGAAGCGAGCGCGTCTACTGTCCACCAGCATGGTCGCCCCGGAGATGAGTAGGGCGGCCCCCGTTAGGCATCCCCAAAAAGCGCGGATCGGGACCCAGTCCGGTGTTACCTTTGCGAGGGGAACGCCGGGCGCGAATTCCGGATGCAGGAAGTGTTCGACCGCGAAGAAAAGGAGTGGCACGGCAACGAAGACTCTCGCCACGATGCGTATGGGTTTCATCAGAGCGGCGGCCAGCGCAAACGCGCCACCGGCGAAGGCGAGGTCTCTGAGAGCGACTGCCCAGATGATCCGGTTATTCGGGTTGGCTGCGACGTTCGGGATGTGGATCATCAGCACGAAGCAAATAAACATAATTCCCAGGAGCATCGCCGATATGCGGGCGTGGATCATCCGCAGCGCGATGCTGACGGCCGCGGAGATGAGCGCGAAGCCGACAAAATAGGTCCAGAACATACGCGCCGGCATCCACGGTGGAACGATCTGGGAGATCGATCGGGAATTTGAGAAATGCTCAGCTCCGAATACTGCGAGCGGCACTGAAAAGAAGATAGGTCCAAACACGATTACCTTCTCCAGCCCTTCGGCTGCCGAGAAGGACTTTCTAGCGGCAAACAGACCGCCCACCAGAGTCATGAGGCCTGCGTACCATGGCCAAAAGATCAAGCGCGATAACACAGGCACACCTCGATTCGGATCTACTGATCAAGACTATTGTACGGGGAAACGGGCGATGTGTTCGGGATTGCCCGTCAAGTGGTTTTTCCAGGACGTTGTGCGGCGTTATCGGTAGCGAGTTCGGCCTCGGTGCAATGGTCGTGCTCGCCGGCACGCAGTCGCGTGGATCAGCGTCTCATGGTGTAAGGATTCGGTGTGTAACCCCTGGGTCGCTAAGGAAATTGAGGCAAATCTCCTTCTCCACCGGGCCGTTCTAGTTGGCGTGCGGCTGGCTTCCAGTCGTTTCAACCGGCGGGACAGATTCCTGTTCTGGCTTGCTGGTCACCGTCGGTGAGTCACCCGTTTGATGATCGGAAATCTGGAAACGAAGAAACTCGTGGACGGCGCGTAGCGCCTCGGGATTAGTGGTGGTGATCCGCACTCGCCCTCCCCGGTCCGTTTTTTCGAATCGATACAAGACTGCCGCCGCGAGGCGCTGCAAAGTGGGCACCCCTGGCGGAACCTGGTCATGGATGAGCATCGGCGCTCGAAAGTTGCCGTCAGTGAACATCTGAGCGATATGCGACAGGTGCGTCTGAATTTGATCACGAGTTGCAGCGTCCCGTGGATCGTTTGCACTTACTTCAATCGAACCCCCGTCGGGGTACAGGCGGAAGTGATGCGTAGTCTTCTCGTGCGAGAACCCCATCACGTGATCGCCTCGGGTATTCATTTCCCCGTGCTGATCATGGCTCTGGCCGGTCTGGCTCAACACGCTGCCCGTGTGGAACCCAATAAATAGCGATGTCAGAAGAAGTACAGTCTGGCTCTTCATCGTTGTTTTATTCCCTTCCGAGAGGACGGCCGTACCGAACTCGGCAGCATCTCCAGAAGCCCTGCGCGCTCCCCTTCAGGAGTCCGTCCGAGGCGTTCATCCCAAAGTGCGAGCAGTTCCTCAAGCTGCTTTCGCATGAACCGCAGCTCTTCCATCTGTTCATCGATCTGCTCCAACTTCGACGCTGCCAAGGCACGAACTTGCTTGCAGGGGGAGCCGCCACTGTCCCGCACTCGCAGAATCCGAACTAACTCGGCGAGACTGAATCCCACCGACAGTGCGCGGCGCACCAGTTGCACTCGTTTGACAGCGTCTGTAGGATAAAGCCGATACCCCGCTTCGGTTCGCCTCGGACGAGCAAGCACTCCGAGGCGCTCATAGTGTCGGAGCGTGTCCGTGCTCACCCCTGCCAGTTTGGCGAGATCGCCTGATCGCAACGCTTTTCCGGCTTGTTCCAATCCTCTCAGTATAGAGTATGCACCCTGGAACCGATTCCAGGGTCAAGAGAAAAATGAATCGAGGTGCGATTCCGACTTCAAAGACCGCGGGAACCGCAATGAGAGATGTGCTTCTGGTAACGACGCCGACGCCTCTGGTCACGAAGAAAACAGCGGCCAGAGCAGAACCTCTGGGCCGGCCATCCTCTTTGCTATCGCGCCCTCACTCTCTGCAAACGCGCGATGTGTTCAGCCTGGGGCTTGGCGAAGCGGAGGCTAACTTGCTTGAATCGAACTGCTATCCCCGCCACGATATCAGGCATTGAACGAAACCCGCTTCGCGGGTAGGCGGAGTCGTGGTACGATTTGGCAGGACAATTGCCATGCCGTACTCCGCAGCGATACCCAGTCCTCCACACCGACCCCGGCATGCAACTCACAACAGATTTGCTGCAATGCAATGAAATCCCATAAAGCAATTGTCCTGCCAAATCCTAAATGGGTTTCGTTCAACGGGTTCTATCGGTAGTGCCCGCTAACCTCCTACACTCGCGGGCGCATCAATGGGACGGCACTACCGATAGAACACTCTGCAATATCGGCCTTCTTCCGAGGGGCCGGTGATCCCACCGGAGCACCGAATCGCGGCCATAAGGGTTGGTAAACGCTGCGCGACTTTCAGGGAGTTATCCGCCACCCTGCAATGAATCGGCTCTATTCTCTTGAGATTATGGCCGAAACGTTGGCAACGAAGTCGGGTACCGTGCCCTTAAGAATATCCAGGAGTTGCCTCAAGCTCCGGCCGCGGTCGCCTGCCTGTTGCTCGAGTTTCGCTATCACCAGCGCTTGCTCCTGCCGGAAAACTTCGCTCAGGAATGATTGTGGATGTTGCGCCAGGACGCCCCACGGCGCCAGGTGCTCTGGTTTGAAGTGGCGAAGATTGAGGGTCACAATGATCGACGCTTCGCCATGCACCGCGGCCGCTGCGACGTGGCGATCCTTTTCATCGTTTGTCATTCTCGAAATCAGCGACTCGTAACCGCTGATCCAGGCCTCGCTGAAGTGGGCGTGCAGCTCCTTTTTCAAGATGAGCTGTCAGGGTGTTGGGCCACCCAAGTTTCAATTCCAACGTACGGGTGGTCTCTCGAATAATCTCCTCGGACCATTTCGGCTCGAAAAGCCGCGGCGGCTCCGCGAGGCGCAGGAGCGTATCGCACAAAGAGAAGTTGGCAAGGACGCAGGCGTCGAGGACGACGAGCGGTGCGCCCGTCATTGCTGGTCGGGGATCAGCACTCGCTCGTACAAGCCCGCTTGATCAACCGCTTGACCGATTCTGCGGAGAGCATCGAGCCGCTGCTGGCCACGCTGGCGCTCGTCGAAGAAGCGCCGAACCGCCTCTTCGATCAGTTCATCGCGGCTCCGGTAGTGGCCGCTGGCGAGCTCCTGCTCGATCTGTTTTGTCAAATCCGCCGGCAGCGTTACCTCCATGACCGTCTCCTCCCTTCATTCTACGCGTTCTCGGCGCCATAACAAGGGTGACGGTCGAAGGAGTCCGTCGCTCATGTCGAAATCTCGAAAGAAGAGAATGCCGAAGCGGGTCCTTGCACTGCCGGATCTCGAACAAGCCAAATCCGCTGTCCTCAATACCCTCACATCCGTAAGCGGGCAACGAACGTACGACCACGCCATTAACGACTTCGTCGAATGGTATTGCTCCGAGCCGCGCATGGCCTTCAATCGCTCCGTGGTCCTGAGATACCGGATCTACTTGGAGCAGAAAGGGTACGCTCCGAACACTATCAATCTGCGCNNCGGAACTGGGGGCGGGAATACGGCGAGTCAAAGGAGTCCGGCGTCTTGGTGTCCGCCTGGGCAACTGGCTCACCCCCGCCCAGGGCAAGCTCCTGTTGGAACGGTCGGACATCGCCACACTACGCGGAAAGCGGAACCATGCCATTCTGGCGATGCTCATCGGTTGCGGCCTCAGGCGCGGCGAGCTTCTGTCTTTGGCGATGGATTCCATCCAGGTTCGCGAGGAGCATTGGGTGATCGCGGACCTGAAGGGCAAGGCGGGACA
>PKYZ01000366.1:26488-26710 GCA_003132865.1 Bryobacterales bacterium | reverse complement strand
GGAACCTTCCCGAATGAGAACCAATATCCGGCCCACACGACCAGCGCACCCGCGAGCACGGCGAAAGCGAAGGTCGCGGCGCGCTCCCGGACGAGCTCCGCGAGTTTTCGCGGTCCGGGCCGCGCCGCCGCCAGGTAGAACAGCAGCGCAATAGCGGCCGCCGCCGGCAGATAGAGCAAGGCGGTGAACTTTGACAGCGCCGCGAGCGCCGCGGCCAGGCCC
>PKYZ01000366.1:0-26479 GCA_003132865.1 Bryobacterales bacterium | reverse complement strand
CCGAGCACCGGCGGCAACAACGTGAACAACGCCACTGCCAACGGCGCCACAGCTCCCGCGAAGTGACGCCGGCACCAAAGATAGACCACACCGCATGCCAACCAGAAGAAGGGCAAAATCCCGAGGCGCATCAGGGCCAACGTGCGATTCGGACTGCGCGACTGGAGAATCACATCCCTGCCCTCCAGGTTGCGATTCTCTTCGCCGAGCGGCCTGACGCCGGCCAGGTAGGGCGGCAGCGCGATGGCGGCCCGCGCGAGCGGTGGATGCTGAGTTTCGTACCGATAAACGTGCTTGCTCAGGTATTCGAGGCCGCACGCAAAGTGGCCGGGCTCGTCGATGGTGAAGCTGAAGACTCCATAAGTGGCGGCAATGCGAATGGTGGCTATCGCGATCAGGCCGAGCGCCAATGCGAGAGAACGCCTTTCCATGAACCCGCCAATGCCGCCGGGCAGGATCACTGGGGCTCTCCCGGAGGCCCGGTGTCGAGACAGCGATTTCCCGCGATGCTGTTCGCCGCCAGGGAAACACCCGGCGCAGCGGCCACGCACGTATGCCCGATGGCGAATCCGGAAATCACGTTGCCCTGGATGCGGTTGCGCACGGTATGGGCCGGGCGGTCCGCGCCGCGCCCCAAGTAGATGCCGCTGTGCAGCAAAGCCGGCTGATCCGGAGCGTAGTTGCAGCGCGCCTGGCGCATGTCGCNNAGCCCGCGCCATCGATCAGATTTCCGACGATGGTGACGTTGACTGGTTGCATGTCGGGGTTGGAGTTATTGAAGACGATGCCGAAGTGCGCGTACGGGTATTCGTCATACGACTTACGGCTGATGCACGAATTGTCGCGTATCTCGCCATCGTGGAAGCCGTCGAGATCCATGCATTTCCCGTTGATGTCTTCAAAATGGTTGCCGGCGTAAACGGACTTATCCACGTTGCCCGCGGTGTCGAGCGCGGCCGGCACCGCCCAGTTCGCGATGTCCACCAGTTCCGGCGGATACCCGATGCGCCGGCCGCTGTTGCCCCGGACGGCGATGTTGGTGGCGTGTCCCACTTGGATGGCGTCGCGCGCCACATCTTCGACCACGTTCTCCTGGATAATCCCGTTCGCGTTCCGGGGCGAATGATAGTTGGAATGCGTCCAGATGGCGTTGCCGCGCACACGGCGGATGGCGCATTGGCGCACCTCGAAATCGCGCGTGCCTTCTTCCAGGAGGATTCCGCCGGATGCGTTGTTGCGGCCAGCCGGCGATAGCGACCCGCAATCCTCAATCCGGACGTTATCGATGCGCACGCCGGAAGAAGCGCTCACCAGCACCGGGTAGCTGGCCACTTCCCGGAACGAGACATGGCGAATGGAAAGACGCGTGGCGTTTTCGATAACGATGCCGTTGAGGCGGTAATAGCGGGCGAAAGGGATGTCGGACGGTGGAAGCCCGATGGGCTTCTGCAGAGCGGCCCGATGGCCCTCGATGCGGAAGCCGGTGAGGCGAAGGTCGGTCGCGCCTTTGGAGTAGATCATGGCGCGGCCTTCGAAATCGGGAGCGGCTTGAAGCGTGGAGCCGGACGGATTGCCGCGGATTTCCAAGCTTTGGGCGCCTTCGGGGAGGGTGAGCTCGCGGTGCAGGATGAGGGTGCCCGCGGGGAGTTCGACGATGCCAGTGCGCTTGGAGAAGTCGGGGGGGTGCGGCGCGCAGGCGGTGAACAGGAGGAAAACCAGGCAGGCTGAATGCCTGCCCCACCTAGTGAGGGCCATGTCAGACCACCTCAACGGCAACCGGCGCGAAGCTGCGCCTGCCCAGGCTCACGCGAATCTCATGCGGTCCCGGTTGCACGGTATCCGGCAGCATGATGTCGAATTCATAACGCTGCTGCACCGGATCGGTGCAAAAGGTTCCGGCGTCAATGGAGGCGCCATCGAGGAGCGCCTGGAACTGCTCCGGATTGGATACCTCTTCCATGACCACCTTAATCGTGCGGCTGACGATGCGCGCGCCGGAGAGCAGATTTACGCCGTCGGACACCGCGCAGATGCGCGGCACGGCGGGTCCGGGCGGGATCGCGCGCATCCATGCGGCAGCCGTGAGAGGCTGGCCCAGCCACAGGACCTCCACCGGGACGAGACCCGTGCGGCAGCCCGCGGGCACCGCCGCGTTCAACTGCACCATCCCATCCCACTCGGGCGCGCTGAGACACGTAAGGACGGCTGGGCGGCCCTCGATTCTCACTTCCAGGCCGATCAGGTCGCAATCGGACGGCGGGTTATCCAGCCAAATAGCAGCAAAGGCGCGCGGGCCGGAGGCCGGGACGAGTTGGTCGCCGGTAAGCGCGTTGCTGATGGCCCGTATGCGCGTCGAAAGCCCAGCCGCGGGGCGCAGTGCGGCGCGCCATCCCGGCGGTTGCTTGCGCCAGGTGGTCCACATGTATTGGGTCGAGGCGCCTTCGAGCGCGAGCAGTTGGAAATCGTGTCGGAGCGCGAAAGCCACAACGTCGTCGGCCGGGATGCGCACGCCGGCCCATGTGGTATACCGCGCGGAGGTCTGGGGCAACCCGTTGATCTGGCACTTCAGAATGCCGCCCGGCTTGAGCACCCGGCGAGCTTCGGCGAGGTAGCCGAGCACCACCTCCCGGCTGGGGATGTGCTGAAACACCGCGTACGAGTAAACGAAATCGAACGACTCGTCCGGGAACATCGAGAGGTCGGATTTCTCCGTGTGATGCACGTGCGCGTGGGGAATGTCGCGCAGCCTTTCGGCGGCCAGCCGGATCATCTCGTCGGAGATATCGATGCCATGGATCTCCGCGAACTCACCGCTCAGCGGGCGCATGAGGCGGCCCGGCCCGCAGCCGATTTCGAGCGCCTTCAGACCGTTGGGGCGCGGCTGGCCGGGAGGGCGGAGACGTTTCAGTTCCGCTCGCATCGCGCGGACCACATCCGCGGCGGTAGCCAGAAACTCGGCGTCATCCTGTTCGCGCCGCCCGAAGGCGACGTAATAGTGCAGATCTTCGCGGGCGCGCTCGTTCCAGTCCTGGCGCATGCGGTCGAGCACATTGGAGTCGGCCATGCCTACCCGGTATTCTATCCATAATGGCGATTGTTTTTGGGCAGGCATGACAGATCCCGCCTTGACCATAAGCGCTGACTTAAGGTGTTTGGATCAAGGCGATGCCAACGTACCAGAACGCCGTTTAACCGGCCAATCATGATGCCCGCGCGAGNNCGGGCCAAACAGATTGGCCGGTATATTGCAGTTTCGGGACCTTTTCGGGCCATAGTACTTCTGCGGGACCCGGCCAAGGTGGATTCGTTGAATCGGAGTAGCCAGAGCCATGAAACAGACCCGAACTTTTGCGAGAGAGTTCTGCAACACCGCCAACAGCAACGCCAGGGCTTCGACGGCCTCCGTTGAGCGCTTCGTTTTGCACGAGACATTTGCAACATGCCAACCCCTTTGTTTACAGGCCTCCCGCCGACGATGCAAAACTTACCCAATATGGAACTAAACGGAACCCGGTTTTTGTCGGCCCGCCTCTTACCGCATACTGGAATACTGGAACGATGCCTCACCGGAACACCGGTTAACACAATCTGGAACTTCGCTACGAATGGAACTGGACGTTCAAACCGCCGCGTTGCTACTTCTCGTCGCTGCTGTCGTTGCGATGCTAACACGACGCCTTCGTCTGCCTTACAGCGTCGGTCTTGTCGTAGCCGGAATCTGTCTGGCAGCTTTGCCGTTCGCGCCCAAAGTTAGTCTGACAAAGGACCTGATTTTTACGGTGCTGCTTCCTCCACTTCTGTTCGAGGCGGCTTTTTATATTCATTGGGATCAACTTCGGCGCGATTTTCCCGTCGTTGTGGTCTTGGCAACTCTCGGTGTGGTGCTCTCTGCAGGCGTAACGGCACTCGGCATGCGCTATCTCGCGGATTGGAGCTGGATGAGCGCCCTCGTTTTTGGAGTTCTAATCGCCGCAACTGATCCGGTCTCCGTCATTGCAACGTTCAAAGAAGCTAAGGCTCAGGGCCGCTTGCTGGTCCTAATTGAGGCCGAAAGCCTGTTTAACGACGGCACGGCTGCAGTCGCCTTCGGCGTGGCTGTCGCCATCGCTTCAAATCAGCACTTAGATTCATTTGCTGTCGCCGCAACACTTGTGAAAACCATCGGGGGCGGAATTCTGTGCGGAGTTGTGGCCTCCATTGCCGCACTCCTGCTAGCCGGGAGAACCGAAGATCATCTTGTCGAAATTACTTTTGCGACGGTCGCCGCTTACGGCTCATTCCTGCTTGCCGAACACTTCGCTTTTGTCTGGTGTTTTGGCCACGATCACCGCTGGCCTTCTCATGGGCAATCTCAGATTCTTCGGAAGAATTTCGGGAAAAGGTGAGGATGCTATTCACGCATTCTGGGAGTATGCGGCTTTTGTTGCCAACTCACTGATATTTCTCTTAATCGGAATGCACGAAGCTCACCAAAATTTTGCCGCCGTTTGGCTTGCTGCTCTCATTGCGATTATTTTGGTGGTCTTTGGCCGGGCTGTGGCAATTTATCCGTGCTGCTTTCTGTTTTCGCGTTCCTCGTTGCGCGTAACGTTGAATCACCAGCACGTCCTTTTTTGGGGTGGAATGCGGGGTGCGGTTGCACTTGCATTAGCCCTCGGCCTTCCGCCAACACTTCCAGAACGCGAGGCGATCATAACGATCAGCTTCGCCGTAGTTGCTTTTTCTGTATTTGCTCAGGGCTTAACGATGCCCCCAGTTCTGCGCAGAATGGGAGAGATTCACCCGGTCTAACGATGTTGTACAAAGGACGATTTGGACAATGTAAACTAGGCTCCGTCCACTGTTCCCCCCGAAACATGGGCAGAGCCATATTTTCCGGGGAGTCCCGGGGATAGTTTCGAGGGGCTCATGTCGCCGGAACCTCATGGTGCACTTGACGGCGGAGAGCAGAGTTCTTGGCCCTCAAGCTTTGAGACGCACTCGGGGCAGACGCCATGAGTGAAATCGGCCCCCGAATGCTCGTGAATGTACTGCTCGATCTGCTTCCACGACCCACTGTCCGTGCGAATTTTCTTGCACCAAGCGCAAATTGGGATCATTCCGCGAAGAGTCTTGAGTTCCTGTTCGTGCTGCGCCAACAGCGCCCTGCGCTCCCTTGCCTCGGCCGCCGCACGTCTTCGCGATTGGAATACGATCAGCCAGATCGTCACGATCACGATGGAGCGGGTGGTGAAGAACACCCATCTATCGACAGGTCCAGGAGGAGACAGAATGCCGCCTACCATAATGCTTAGCGAACCAAAGGCCCCTGCCCAGGTCAACTGCGTGGGGGTACACGCGACTGCCACGATCCAAACTAGCGGCACATTCAACAGCCACTCCACCTGTTCAATAGGCGTGTAGCTGTCTATTGCCACCAGGATAGTGGATGCGACGAGGTAGAGAACAAACCAGGTGCGCTGGCGCGACGTTTTGCCGGATGCAACCGACTTTGCAGGATTTGGTAAAGTGGCTGGCAATGTCATATTGCCCACCCGCCAATCCAATTATGGCACTTGGGGATGGCACTTGGGGAAGCGGGGACGGAGCCTAATTTCTAGCGGAAATCCCGTTGCACAAAGGACCACTTACGCAACGTGATCGCGCCTGCTTCGTTGGATCTCGCGCGAGCCGCAGGAGTGGGCAAAGGCCCGCGAAGTCCCGTTCTGGGAGATTGGAACTTCCATTTGAGGCTAGCCGATTTCGGCGGGTGCCAGTTGACGGCCCCACGCTAAACGAATTCTGCCTTAAGTTAGCGCTTGTCGGGGCCCGCTCCACCAAGCCTTGCGGGCCCTGCGGGGCTTAAACTTGACCTGCGCGCCCAGCCCGGCTTACCCTGACCTCCAGGAGCTACTTTGAGCGGCAGCCCACCACTACAGCCCCCGGCCGTCGACCCCGATACACGCGTGAACGGCCGGATCGGAGAGCCGGCCTGGTTCCGGCATCCGGCAGTCCGCTTTGCGGCTATTCTGGCTGCGTTGCTGGCCGCGTACTCTCCCGCGATTCACGGTTATTACTTGCATACCGACGATTACTTCTGGTCCAGTTTTGGCGGCTCTCCGCGTACGGCCATACTCACGTTCATGTCGGTTGTCGGGCGTCCGCTCACCGGAGCGATCTATTGTGCTTTCGGCGCCGTCAGGACCATGAACGGCATGAACCTTCTACGGGCGCTCAGTATCGTTAACCTGGCGGCGCTCGGCCTCGCGACCTATCGCTATCTCAGGAAGGAACTGCCCAGCGCACCGGTAGCCCTGGCGGCGGCCGTAGCCATGCTGACAACGCCTCCGTTCGCTACCGCGGTGGGGTTCTTGTCTACAGCTCCTTATGCATTGGCGGCCACTGTGGCAGCCCTCGCTTTTGTATTGGTGTCGGAAAAAGTCATTGGGAATCGTTCCCACGGCCGATGGGGATTCGCGGCTCTGGCGTGGTTTCTGCTGATCGTCTCGTTGGCGATCTATCAACCCGGAGCGTTGTTCTACGTGTCGCTGGCGGCAGTCTCGACTTTCCTCGCCGATCCCCAACGCTTTTATCGCGATCACCTCCGCAAGCTGGCTCTCCACGGCGCCATTCTGGCGGCCGCCTGCGGCGTCTATTATTGGGTGTGGCGGGCCTGGCTGCAGCATGCCCGCGTTCCCTCGCTCGGGAAGTACGATGCCCGCCAGTTCAGCGGCGATATCCACGCGGGCGTGCTTTGGTTCGTTCGGACGCCTTTGGTAGAAGCATCGAACCTGTGGTTTGTGCGGCCGATGGTGGGTGTTTCCATTGTGATTGCTGGCGTGATTTTGGTGGCGCTGTGTTTGGAATATTCTCCGGCTTCGGGAGTTCGCGGCATCGCCAGAGTGCTGGGTAAGGCAGCCGTCCTGATGGCGATGGTGCCCATGACATACGGCATCAGCTTGGCCAGCTATATGCCCTCCGCGGAGTACCGGACCTACACGGCCATGGAGGGCGCCATTGTCCTGCTGTTCGTGATTTCGCTCGCCCGCATCCTTGGGAATCTCCAGGCGGGACTGGGAGTCCCGCGCAGGCTGAGAGCCTGCCCCACAGCGATGGCGATGGTCGCGGTATGCGGAATCTGTGCAGCCCATGTTACGATCCGGCGCTACTTCACCGCGCCGGATTCCACGGAATTCCGTTTCGTGAAAGACCAGATCGACCGCTACCGGCGCACCGCCGGCGCCGACTTCACTATGATCGACGTGGTCATCGTGCGGCGTCCGGTGGCGGCCGTGCAGAGAAACGAGCTGGGCGAGCCGACCCTGCGCCACGGACCCAACCTGCGCCCCATAGTAACCGCCGCCTTACGCGAGTTGGGCATCGCGCGCGATGTTCGAGTTTTTCAGAGCCTTCCCGACGACCCATCTCACTGGACGGAATTTGGAACCCAGCTACACTGGATGTCGCTGGACTACTTCGCTATGAAGCCGCTTCCCGGCAAGACCATCACTATCGACGCGTCACGGTTGGGGTCGCTCCCATAAACGGACATGTACCAGGAAATCGACCGCTGCCGCATTTCCGGCAGCCATAACCTGATCCCGGTGCTCAGCCTGGGCACGCAATCTCTAACGGGTGTCTTCCCGAAAGAGCCTGGCTCTGCCATCACGGAGGGTCCCCTGGAGCTGGTGTGGTGCCCCGCGAGCGGCCTTCTCCAGTTGAAACAGTCGTACGACCTGCGCGAGATGTACGGCCTGAACTACGGGTATCGATCCGGACTCAACCAGTCGATGGTTGCGCACCTCCACCGCAAGGTGCGCTACCTGGAGCGTCTCTGCCCGCTCTCCAGCGGCGATGCGGCGATCGATATCGGCAGCAACGACGGCACCCTACTGCGGGCGTACAGCGCCTCTTGCCGGCGCATCGGAGTGGACCCCACGGGAGAGAAATTCCGTCAGTACTACACCGGCGGCCTGGAACTGGTTCCGGACTTCTTTTCCGCCGCGCTGGTCCGCGAGGTGCTGGGGAATTCGAGGGCCAAGATCGTCACCTCTATCGCCATGTTCTACGATCTCGAAGATCCCGCGGCGTTCGTATCGCAGGTGGCCGGGCTGCTCGACCCCCGCGGCATCTGGCACTTCGAGCAGAGTTATATGCCATCGATGCTGCGCACCAACGCCTATGACACGATCTGTCACGAGCATCTCGAATACTATTCGCTGGCCACGGTAAAAGCGCTGGTGGAAAGATGCGGGCTGCGAATCGTCGACGTGCAGACGAATGCCATCAACGGCGGCAGCTTTGCCGTTACCGCGTGCCTGAGGGAAGCGCCCTACCGTCCCAACGCCACCGTCATCGACTGGCTGCTGGGGCAGGAAGACCGCATGGGGTTGACGACGCCACGCCCGTACCGGGAATTCGAGCAGCGCGTCTTTGAGCACAGAAACAACCTGGTCCGCCTGATCCATGCCTTGCGTGCCGATGGAAAAACCATATGCGGCTACGGCGCATCGACCAAAGGCAACGTACTATTGCAGTTTTGCGGCTTCTCGGCACGGGATATCCGCGCCATCGCCGAGGTCAATCCGGACAAATTCGGCTGCTTCACGCCCGGGACGAATATCCCCATCGTTTCCGAATCCGAGGCGCGCGCCATCGATCCCGACTACTTCCTGGTTTTGCCCTGGCACTTCAAGGAGGGCATACTGGCGCGCGAGCAGGCATATCTGGAAGCCGGCGGCAAGATGTTGTTCCCTCTGCCTGAAATCGAAATCGTCGGCGGCTGATGAGATGCGTCCCCTCGTCTTTGTCCCCACTTTCAACGAACGCGAGAATGTGGAGGAGTTGCATAGGCAGATCCGGGATCTCGCCTTGGAAACCGATATCTTGTTTGTGGACGACGCTTCTCCGGACGGCACGGGAGAAGTGCTGGATCGGCTGGCCGCGGCCGACGCGCACGTAATGGCGATTCACCGCCCCGGCAAAATGGGCATCGGGAGCGCCCACCTTTGCGGCATTCGCTATGCCTACGAACGCGGCTACGACTGGCTCGTCACCATGGATTGCGACTTTACCCATTCTCCAGCGGACATTCCGCGGCTGTTGGCGGCCGCCGCCGATTCCGGCCTGGCGGTGGGTTCCCGTTACATGCTGCCGGGCAGTCTCCCCGGATGGTCGCCGTTCCGGCGCTTCCTGACTCTGCTGGGTCACTTCCTGACGAAAACGCTGCTGGGATTGCCGGCGGATGCCAGCGGCGCATTTCGTGCCTACCATCTGCCCGCGATTCCTTTGGCGATCTTCGACATGGCCGTGTCGGGCAGTTACGCCTTCTTCTTCGAAAGCCTGTTCATCCTCGCCCGCAACGGGTATCGGGTGACCGAAATTCCCATCGTGCTGCCGGCCCGCACCTACGGCCACTCCAAACTGACCTTTCGCGAGGCCTTCCGCAGCTTCCGGTATCTGGTCAGGCTCGCAGTGGAGAACGCGGTTTTCCCCGCGCGGTTTCGCCTCGGCCGTCATGCGTATGCCACGCTGCCGCAACTCGCATCACGGCTCGCATCAACGGAGTGGGATGGCTACTGGAAGCGGAAACCGTCGTGGACGGGGCTCCTCTATGAAGTGGCCGCCGCGATTTACCGGCAAGCTGTCATCCGGCCGAACCTGGAACGCGCGCTGCGGCGGGCATTCCCACGAGGCGCCCGGCTGCTGCACGCAGGTTGTGGCAGCGGACAAGTGGACGAGCACCTGCACGGAGAGTTTCAGATCACCGCGGCCGACATCTCGCCGGAGGCCCTCAGCCTGTATTCCCGGAACAATCCGGGCGCGCGCCGGCTCGACCATGCCGATATATTCGCGCTGCCATACGCGGACGGCGAGTTCGACGGCGTGTACAACCTGGGAGTGGTGGAGCACTTTCCCCGCCAAGACATCGTAAGGATGCTCCGGGAGTTTCGCAGAACGCTCAAACCCGGCGGAAAGGTGGTGATCTTCTGGCCTCACCGGAGGGCGCCCAGCGTGATGTTCCTCGGGGCTGTGCACTTTTGCCTGCGCTGGATTTTCAGGAGCCGGACGCAGCTTCACCCGCCCGAGGTTTCTCTGCTCACGGGCAAGCGTGGCGCGCGGGAGATCCTGGAAGAGGCGGGCTTCGAGTGCTCCGGTTACCAATACGGGTTTCGCGACGGATTCATTCAGGCGGTGGTCGTGGGAGAGAAGAATGTGGGGCGGGCGAGGGCGCCCGCCCCACGGTCTGATTGTCATGCATGCTGACCCGGTATCCTATCCATAATGGCGATTGTTTTTAAGCAGGTGGTTTGCGCCCCGTTCGCGGGCCTGGACGCAGTAGCGCCGGGCGGCGCGATCGTCGGCGTCATCGGGGAGAATGGCTCGGGGAAAAGTTGTCTACTGCGGCTGGCGGCCGGACTGGCGAAACCAACCGCCGGCACGGTGGAAGCCGGCGATCCGCGCCGGCTGCTTGGGCCGGACCTGGGACCGGACGCCGCGCTGGACTTTTCGCCGGTGGCCGTGCTGGCGATGGAGCACACCCTGGCGCGGCAGGATGCCCTGGTACGGCAGCGTGCGGCGATGGCGCTCGACCGGTTGCGCCGCGCGGGAACCACCGTGCTGCTGGTTTCGCACGAAGAGGACTTGCTGCGGCAACTTTGCGATGAGATTTGGTGGCTCGACCAGGGCAAGTTGGCCGGCCGGGGCGATCCGGCGGAGGTGCTGTGCGCATACCGCTGCCACATCGTGCGGCGCATACGGGCTTGGGGCGAAACGGTTTCCGTACCGCTGGCTCCGCGCCTGCGGCGGGGCGACGGACGCGCGGAAGTCGTGAAACTGGAACTTCTGGGTGAGTCGGGCCAGCCGACCGCCGTCTTGCGCAGCGGCGAGCTGGCCGTGGCGCGCGTGACGGTGCGTTTCCACGAGGCTGTGGCGGACCCGGTGGTGGGGCTTATGATCCGCAGCCGGGCCGGCATGAACGTCTACGGCACGAATACGGAGCTGGAGGGGCTGAAGCTGGGACCGCGCGCCGCGGGCGACGTTCTACAGCTCAGCTTCGCTTTCCGCTGCGAGTTATGCGGGATGGAATACACGCTGACGGTGGCCTCGCACGACCCGGACGGGGTGGGGCACGATTGGCTGGACGACGCCATTGCCTTCGCCGTGGCGGACAGCCGGTATACCGCAGGGGTGGCGAATTTGCGGGCCACCGTGCGCATCGACCGGCAATAGCCTACCGCGATGTGGCGCACGTTCTCAACGTGCCGTGTCTGCACTCATGCAGACACGTTCTGGCTTAGGACTTGCTATCCAAAATGAAAGTGGGCACCAACCCGCCCACCGACGAGAA
This sequence comes from Bryobacterales bacterium, assembly GCA_003132865.1. The sequence continues at coordinate 15,150 of PKYZ01000366.1, read as the reverse complement.
GCCGCCATTGCCGGTGGAGAGCCAACTCGAGCAGCTCAGCACCTTGCCCAGATAGGCGAGCGGGTGCACGTCCACCTGCATCTCTTTGAACTCCAGGTGGCCGTAGGTCACCATGGGGAACACGGAGCGGACCGGGCTTACCTTCTCCTGCACCACGTAGGGCGAACGCATGGCCTGCTTCAGCGCGCGGTCCCAGGCGGCGTCGTCCATCTCCCAGCCGAAGAAGCTGTGCTGGTCGCTGTAGTCGTCGTTCGGCTTCAGCACCAGCTTCTCGCGGTTCTGCTTGATGAACTCCGGCAGATCGATGGTCTCATCGCGATAGGTGGTTTTGGTGGCGGACACCAGCCGGGTCCACGGCACGTGATCGTGAATCGCCTTGCGTTCGTCGTTCGGGAATTTGGCTGTCAGCGCCTCGTCCGTCAGCAGTCCGAACATGGCTTTCTTGTGCGCCAATTCGGAGCGGAAGCTGTTCACCACGCAAACGGTGCGCTCGCGGTAGGCCCGCACCAGCGGATGGGTCAGGTCGAACCGCATCAGAAACTCCTGTATGCTGATGCGGCGGTAAATCAGGTCTATCTCGAACGGCCCTTTGCGCAGCACTTTGTTGCGGTATTCCAACTGATCCGGCGAGACAATCTCGACCGTGTAGCCTTCCTCGCGGAAGAAATCGCGAAACAACTGGAACTCGCTCTGTCCGGATTGATAAGCCGGCCGGAATTCCAGAATCGCGATGTTTGGCTTCTTGTGGCCACCAAACTGTTTGTAGGCCTTGAGCAGCGCTCCCAGCAGGTTCTTCTTGCCGCCCACGCGGCTCAAATGGTAGCGCTTGCGGAATTCCTTCACCGGCGGCGAATCGTAGAACAGATCGGCCAGAACCTCTGTGTATGCCGAGCCGGTGGGCGAGTCGGCATTGTACTGGACCACCTGCAGCGTCCCGTTATAGAGGTGTGAATCCAGGCGCGAGGCGACTTCCGGTACCTGATAACCGGGATCGATGGCAGCCAGCATCTTCTCGGCCGGCAGCAGTTCCATGCGGGCCAGCAGGCTGGGGCTGTCGAGCACCATGCGCTGCATGCGGTCGATGGCGCTGATGAGGGCCTCGCCCGTTTTCACCAGGGCGTCGTACTGGCGGCGGGTGATGAAATTAGGGCGCAGAAACGGGCAGATCAGGCGTCCACCGGCGGAGAGGTGCTCCTCTTCCATGCGCTTGTGGAGATCGTCCACCCAGGCCAGGTCTCGGCAAGGGCCGTTCTCCAGTAGCCGGTTGTACCGGAATATGGCGTCGTCTAACTGGGACATTCGCAACCGTGAAATGATCTATAATCAGTATCGCACAGCATATCCCCAAGAGTATAGCTGTAACCCTCCTGAAATCCTTGTAAGCCTTTGTATTTCAGTTGGTTATATAAATTTTTGGGGGCTTTTCCGTTCTCTGTGTACACCCGGCACTCGGCTCGCCAAATGCGGCAATTGCGAGTTCCCGCGCGTTTATTGCGATTGGTCCCGCAGCGACGAGGGACGCGGCGCCTTTTAAATACGGCCGGAACTCGCACGCCCCATACGCCACATATCCCCTGCTGCGGATTTCTTGCACGGTGGCACTGTAGTGATCCAGCGGAACTCCGGCCACGATCCGCTGGTGCGGCGCGGCTCCTTTGGCGCAGCGCGAGAGCCGCCTTACGGAATGCGGCTCACTGCCGGCGATAAATAAAGGTTTTTGTTGTGGAAGGCACCCGGCGGCCGGGGACGGGGCAACCCGAAGACGCGGCGATCCTCGGCGGTCGCATCACGGCGCACTGCTGCGCTATCTTCTCCTTCAATTCGCTCGCAAAGCGACCATCGGATCGATTCGGGATGCCCTCCGGGCGGGAACATATCCGGCTGCCGCCGCAACCACGATCAGCAGCGTTCCCATCCCAATAAACGTAACCGGATCGTCGGACGTCACCCCAAACAATAAGCTTCCCAGCGCGCTGGCCAGAATTCGCGAGGCTGTCAACCCCAGCGCCATTCCTAGCGCCGCCAATCCCAGAGTCTGCAGGAGAATGCGACCCTGCAGATGTGCCGGAGATGCCCCGAGCGCCATCCGAATGCCGATCTCTTGCACGCGCTGGTTCACCGAATACGAAATCACTCCGTAAATCCCCAGCGACGCCAGGAGGAGCGCAAGCCCCGCAAATCCGCCCAACAACAACACCAGAAACCGGCGCGGCGACACGGCCTTATCCACCAGTTCCTGTAACGTTTGAAACTCGCTTGCCGGCAGATTCGGATCAATCGGCAGCAGCGCCGCCCTGACCGCCGCCGCGAGCCCCTTCGCCGGAAGCGCTGTCCGCACCACCAGATCTACTGCCGCATAATCCCCGGTCTGCCGCAGCGGCAGATACATTTCCGATCCGCTGGTCTCCTCCGGAGCGCGGTGCCGCACGTCGCCCACGACGCGCCGCCCTCCATCCTGGGTGACCGTCTGTCCAACCGCATTCTGCCCAGGCCAGAGCGTGCGCGCCAACGTTTCATTCACCACTACAACCAACTCGCTTGACGCCGCATCCCGCTCCGTGAACCCTCGCCCGGCCCGCAGCGGAATCCCCGCCGCGGCCAGATACCCGTCGCTCACCACGCGAATGAACGCATCCGGGTATTGGCCCTTCGCATAAATCTGTCCTTTGCCCGAAACAGTCCAACTCCGGTCGCCGCCCAGCGGCAGCACGTCCGTCAGCCCGGCCGCTGCAATTCCCGGGATGGACCTGACACGCCGCAGCACCTCGTCGAAGTACGCGTTCTGCTGTGCGGCGCTCGAAAAACGAGAACTCGGATCGATCCGAAGTGCGGCGGCCCTCTCCGGTTGGAATCCCAGATTCACATCCAGCACGCGCAGGAAGCTCCGGATCAGTAGTCCCGCGCCCACCAGCAGCATGCACGCGAACGCGATCTCGGAAACGACCAGCCCGGAACGAATCCACGCATGTCTTCGACTCCCGCGCGACCCGCGGCTGTTATCCTTCAGAGCGTCCCGAACCGCGAAGGCCGGGGCTTGAATGGCTGGCAGCAAGCCACACAACACGCCAGTCGAAACCGCGGTCAACAGCGTGAAGCCGAGCGCGCTCCCATCGATCCGCACGCCCCCGAGCAGAGGAATGCGGAATGCATCCAGATGCGCCAGGATGCGGGTGCCCGCCACCGCCAGGACCAGCCCAAGCGCCGCGCCGCACATCGAGAGCGCCACACTCTCCGTCAGCGTCTGCCGCAGCAGTCTATGGCGCCCGCTCCCAACGCTGCGCGCACCGCCATCTCCTTATGCCGCGCCGCCATCCGCGCCAGTTGCAGATTCGAAAGGTTCGCGCACACAATCAGCATCACCACCCCGACCGCGCACGCCAGCACCAGCAGAGCGGGACGCACTCGCCCGCTCACGTGCAGTTCCAAAGGGGTCAGCCTTGGCTGGATACCGTTACGCTCCGGATGCTGGCGCTCGATCCGCTTTGCCAGCAGCCTGAACTCCGCATCCGCGCTGTGCACCGTGGCGCCTGGCTTGAGCCGGCCGATCACCGACGTCGTATTTCCCCGCGAGTTGGTCTGTCCGGTCAGCGGAAAAGGAACGAAGAGATCGATCGGACTGCCCGGCGCAAAAACACTCGCGAAATCGAAGGACGCGGGCAGGCCCCCCACCACCATGACCGGCGCGCCGTCGAGCGTGAGTTTTCGGCCCACCACGCCCGGATCGGAAGCAAAGCGCCTCTGCCAGAAGCCATAACTCAACAAAGCGGCCGGCGGAACCTCGATTCTCCCCTGGCACTCCTCGGCAGTGAACGATCTGCCGATTGCCGGCTGAACGCCAAGCAACGGAAAGAAATTCCGTGTAACGGGAACGGTGGTGAGGCGTTCCGGTTCGCCGGCCCCGGTCAGTTTGCTGTCGCCCACGCTATAGGGCGCGTACCAACCCGCGAGATCGGAGAACGACTCGCTCCGGTCCCGCAAATCCAGAAAATGGCCCACTTGGATAGTCCACTCCGCGCCGCCCAGGCCGCGGTTCGAAATCCAGACGAGACGCCCCGGATCGCGGAACGGCAGTGGACGCAGCAGCAGAGCGTTCACCACGCTGAATATGGTTGAACTGGCGCCGATGCCAAGCCCGGCGATGAGAACCACAAACGTGGTGAACCCGGCGTCGTGCCGCATCCCGCGAAACGCATACCGCAGATCCTGCGTGATCTCACTCGTCCAGCGCGCGATCCATGTGGCTCGCGCTGCTGCACGCATTGCCCGGCCAGTCCCCGCGCGATCAAAAGACCTGATTACAAGAACGTCTGCGTCGTCGACCGGTTAGGTACAGCGGGAAAGTTTTTCTATCGGACCGTTTTTGAAGAACAAGCGATGGATCGTGGCGTGCGTCCACACGCGGCTCGTTAAGAACGTGCGCCACGCAGCATGCGTTCCGTCAACGTCACGCGGCGCGGCGAAAATTGCGACGCGGCGGCTTTCAAATAAGGCCGGAACTCGCGCACCCAATACGCCACAAACCCCGTGCCGCGGATTTCCTGCATAGTGGCGCTGTAATGATCCAGCAGCACTCCGGCAAAAATCTGGCCGGTACGGCGCGCGGCTCCCTTGGCGCAGCGCGAGAGCCACAGCACGTTCTCCGGAACGCGGCTCACAGCCGAGAGGGCCATCAGAGTTGAAACTGGAATACAGGGCGGCCCTGCACGGCGGCGGTGGTCTTCAATTCTTCCCAGCATCGCCCGAGCGCGTCGCCGGATGGCAGATGCGGCGTGGGGATTTTGGCCGCCTCACGCCGCAAGTCGGACCACTCGCGCCGCAGACTGGCGACGTCCAGAGGCGGCGTATTCGCGGTCTCGGCGAGGCGGCCGGCCGCGCCTTCCAGGCCATCCAACAACTGGTCGATGGTTTCGTAATCGGCGCCGGCGGCCAGCAGATCTTCGTCCTTGAGGCTCTGCGCAATCTCGCGGATCAGTTGCCGTCCGGTGCCGGAAAGATCGGCCAGCGCGGCCAGCACCCATACGGGCGATGCGCTGAAGGTGAGCAGGCCGATCAGCTCGATGCCGTTGCCCGCGAAGCGGCGCATGGCGAAGTTATCCGCCAGCTTGCCTTGCGGCGGATAAGCGCCTTCCACCTGACCGACATTTTCGATCAGGAAGCGCAGCGTGTTTTCGACCAGCGCCGTGTAGAGCCGCGTGCGGCGCACGGCGCGCGGCAGCGCCACCTCGCTTAGTTCGCGCAGCAGGCCGGCGCTCAGCGTGCTCATGGAACGTAGCGCGCGCTCGGGCAGCGAAAGCAGATACTGGTGGGACAGGCTTCCCGGCGCAATGCCGCTTGGTTTTCTCATTTTGAGCAAGCTGCGTTAAGCGTGGGGCAGGACTCCAGTCCNNGCGGCCGACGTCCACGTCGGCCAGCGGCGGGTCCTGGAGGACCCGCGCAGACCTGGAGGTCTGCCCCACAATGGCGGTCACTCATCGCGCAGCACCTCCAGCGGCTTCTGCCCCAAAATGCGATAGCTGGCCAGCCACCCCGCCGCGACGGCCACCAGCGCGGTCAGGGCGATCGAGAACAGATCCGCCGCCGGGTCGAAGTGAAAGTCCGCCTTCAGCAGACGCTTCACCACCAGCGCGGTGAAGCCGGTGGCCAGCGCGCTGCCGAGCAGCCCGGCCGCCGCGCCCAGCACCAGAAACTCCATCGAGAAGATGCCGGCGACGCGCCGCCGCGTAGCACCGAGGGTCTTCAGGATCACCACTTCGCGCACCCGCCCGAAGCTTGTGCCCGCCACGCTGGACGCCAAAATAATCGCGCCCGCCACAATGGTGAATGCCGAAACGAAACGTACTACCAGCGCGATCTGGTCCACCACTTGTTGCACGATTTCGAGCACGTCCGCCATGTTGATTACCGTGATGGTCGGCATCTTCTCATAGATGGCGCGCTGCATGGCCGCCACGTCGCGCGGCTTCACGCGGACGCTGCCATAGTAGATGGCCGGAAACCCATCCAGGCTGCCGGGGCTGAAGATGAATTCGAAGCGCGCGGCCATGCGCACGGAATCGGTGCGCTGGATGCAGGCGAGGTTGGAGTGGAGCGTTCGCCCCCAGGCGGTCCATTCCAGCGCCATGCCGGCTTTGAGATGCAGGATGCGGGCGGCCTCTTCGGACGCGCACACCTGCGGCATCGCCGGATGCCCGTCCCACCATGCGCCGCTGAGAATCTCGGTCTCGCGCGGGCGGGCGGGCGCGCTGGTCACCGAACGCGTGCGCAGGAACCGGCGGCCCCATTCCTGCAAGCGCATCTTTTCGACAGCCACGCCATTGACCGACGTCAACCGCATCGCCACCGAGGATAGAATCTCCGGCGCGGTTTCGATGCCCTTCTGCCGCTTCAACAGGTCCGTGAGCGCCTGCCGCTGCGCGCCCGGAATATCGAGCATAAACACGTTGGGCATGCCCGGCGGCGCGTTCTGCATCATGTCCGTCAGCACGGCGTGCTGCACCAGGTAAACCGTGAGGGTGAACATCACGCCGGTGCCCAGCGTCACCAAAACGGTTTGCGCGTGATTGCCGGGGCGGTAGAGATTGGAGATGCCGTGGCGCAGGGCCGCCGGCAGCGCCCGTCCCGAGCCGCGCATCAGCAGCCGCAANNCCGCCGGCGAAGTACGCGCCGATGCGCAGGGAATCGTGCAGGGTGGTTCCGGCGAGCCAGGCGGCGATCAGCCCGATGCCCACCAGGATGGCGGCAGCCGTCAGCAACGCCTCGCGCGAACGGCTCCAGCGCCGCATCCAGTCCGGCCGCGCTTCGGTCATCTCGCGCCGGAAGATGACCGCCGGGCGTATTTCGCGAATGCCCAACAGCGTGGGCAAGGTGAACAGCAGCGTGGTGAGGATGCCGATCGCCAGGCCCTGCGCGGCGGGGACCAGATCCAGCCCCATGTGCGGTGGCACCGGAAAGAAGCGGCCGATCAGAGCCGGAAAGGCGCGCTGTACCAGCGTCCCGAACGCCACGCCCAGCATGCCGCCCGCGAGGCCGAGCGCCAGCGTCTGCGCCAGGTAGATGCGCAGCACCTGTCCCGACCGCGCGCCGAGGCATTTCAGAACGGCGATGGTATCCATCTTATGCTGCAGGTGCGCGTGCATGGCCGTGGCCACGCCCAGCGCGCCCACAATCAGCGCGATCAGGCTGATGAGGCTGAGGAAGGTGGTGGAGCGCTCCAGGCCGCGCGTGATGATGGGATGGGTCTCGCGGTAATCGGCGATGAGGCCCTCGGGAAAGGCTTGCTTCAGAGTATTCCGCACCTGCTGCACGTCCGGGCCGCCCGGCGGCAGCAGGAACAGGTAGCGCTCGGCGGCACGGCTGCCGATACCGATCAGGCCGGTGCGTTCGAGGCCCTGACGGCTAATCATCACGCGTGGGCCGACGTTGATGCTGCCGGTCAAGCGGTCGGGCTCCGATACCAGCAGCGCCGCGATGCGAAAGTCCTGGCCACCGAGCCGCAGGGCGCCGCCCACGCGCGTCTTCAGCCGGAATAGCAGGTCGTCGGAAACCGCGGCCGACCGGCTGTCGAGGGTGGCGCGCAGAGCGGCCGGCGGGTCGAGGGTGACCTCGCCATAAAAAGGATAGACTGCCGGATCGATGGCCTTCACGGAAACCAGCATGGGCTCGGGCACCTCGGCCGTATTCGCCATGGTGAGGGTTTCGGTGACGGAGGTGTCCCGCACGCCGCGCTTTTCCAGGCCGGCGATGGCCAAGCTTTGTTGCGGGGTGGGTTGGCCGAACACGCGCAGGGAGAGGTCGCCGGCCATCAAGGTGCGCGCCTGGCGCACCAGTAGAGTATGGAAGGCGCGGCTGAAGGAGCGCACGCCGGTCAGCGCGCCGACGCCCACGGCGACCGCCAGGATCACGAAGAGAAACTTGGCGGGCGCCGAGCGCATGTCGCGCCAGGCGATTTTGAGAGTGGCTGGTGGATTAGTCCTCATACGGCAGATTGTAGGCGTGGCGCACGCTTCAGCGTGCCGCTGCCGGCTTCAGCCGGCAGNNGCACGCTAAAGCGTGCGCCACGTTTCTCATACGATGCGGCCATCGCGCAGCAGGATGCGGCGGTCGGCAACGTTCGCCAGCTCCTGGTCGTGCGTCACCAGCACCAGCGTGGTGCCTTCCTGGCGATTGAGCGACAGGAGCAAGTTGAGCACCAGGCGGCCGTTTTCGGAATCCAGGTTGCCGGTCGGCTCATCAGCCAGCAGGATCGGCGGACGCACCATGAAGGCGCGGGCCAGCGCCACGCGCTGCTGCTCGCCGCCGGAAAGCTGTACAGGGTAATGATCGCGACGGTCCGCCAGGCCCACGCGATCCAGAAGTTCGCGCGCGCGCGCCGGGCCGTCGCCGCTTCCATTGCCGGCCAGTTCCATGGGCAGCAGCACGTTTTCCTCAGCGGTCAGCGTGGGGATCAGGTGATAGGACTGAAACACAAAACCGATCTTGCGGCCGCGCACCAGCGCCAGTTCGTCCTCTTTCAGACCGGTGATTTCCTGCCCGTCGAGCGAAATGGTGCCGGCGGTAGGCGTGTCCAGACCGGCCAGCAGCCCCAACAGGGTGCTCTTGCCGCTGCCCGACGGGCCCATGATGGCGGCGAATTGCGCGCGCGGGATTTCCAGATCGATGCCTTTCAGGATTTCCACGCGATGCGTGCCCGTGTCGATTGTCTTGGTAAGGCCGTGTGCCTGAATCATGGCTGTGTCATTGACGGGCTGTCTACGTTTTATTATGGCATTCAGATGCGTATCGTCAGTTTGTTTGCGGTCTTACTGGTACTGGGCGCTTGCGGCAGCGCTCCAAGTCCCAGGCCGGAACCAGCGCCGGGCGCCGCGCGCGAGGCTGCCCAGCCCGCGCAACCCGCTCCCCCTGCCGATAGCCGGCCCGTGATCGTGGCTTTTGGCGACAGCCTGACCGCCGGGTTCGGCGCCGATCCCGGCAAGAGCTATCCGGATTTCCTGCAGCAGGAACTGGATCGCCGCGGCCTGCGGTACCGCGTCGTGAACGGGGGGATCAGCGGCGAGACCACCACCGATGCACTCGAGCGTCTGAAGACGGTGACGGCGCTCAAGCCTGCGGTGGCGATCGTCGAATTCGGGGGCAACGATGGGCTGCGCGGCCTGCCGGTCTCCACCACCCGGTCGAACCTCGACCAGATCGTCGTGGGGCTGAAGGATTCCGGCGCGGAGGTGCTGCTGGCCGGCATGACGCTCCCTCCTAACTACGGCCCGGATTATATTGCCGCGTTTCAGCGCGTTTACAGCGATCTGGCGGCGAAGGACAAGGTCGCGCTGATCCCGTTCCTGCTGGAGGGGGTCGCGGGGACCAGCCGCATGCAACGCGACGGGCTGCACCCCACGGCGGACGGCAACCGGCTGGTGGCGGCCACGGTAATGCGGTATTTGCAGCCGCTGCTGCGAGGGCGGCACTCCGGGGCTGGTGGGTAGTTAAGCGGGATGCAGCCGGTGCGCGACGTGGGCATGCAGGAAATCTATGCCCTGGACGTGGAGTGGCCGTAAGGGCCACAACCGCCTCGAAAGGCTCTTCGCCCTGGTTACTCGCGCCCAATCTGGTCGAGTTCCGATTGGTCGACAGACCGGAATTCGGGATCGCCGGTGACGAGAGGACAATTGTATTTCTGGGAAAGGGCCGCAGCGAAGGCGTCGGCGTATGAAATCGGGAAGCGCCCCTTCAGCGATGCGGCATGCCAGATATCCTCGGCCGTGGGTACTTCGATCGTTACGGGCAAGCTGCGCGAGGATTCAGGCCAAGCAGGGGGCCAGTCCGGGGGACTGGTCGATTCTGGGAGAGAACTTGGGGTTGGGGAGTTCTTTAGGAGACTCCGCGAGGTCCGGGCTGTGGTGCTTCCGCAGGAAGTAGTAAACCTCGCCCACGTTGATAGCGCTCATCAGGAGTCGAGCTTGTCCGCCTTCGCCCTCCGGCGAGGAGCGCGGCCACGAGGGTGTCGGCTGGTTTTCTTGGAATGGATCAATGGCAGAATCGCCCACGAACCAAGCACGCGAGTCTTCATGCTCGCGCTCCCGCTTCTTGTGTAGGGCGAAGGCGGTAACCAGGTCGCTGCCGGCGGCGGCCCCGTGCAACTTCTTCCAGGCTGGTTCTTTGGAGAGCACAATTTCCTGTCCCCGGACTTCGATCATCAGCTTGGCGCCTGCGGATAGGTCCATGAGATCGCGGACCGCCTTTGGAATCGCGATCTGGCCCTTAGAGGAAACTGTAACTCGCTCCATAACGGCATCTTACCATCGGTAAGGCTACCGGGACGGCGGTTGAGACAGAAGGACAGGCCAGTAGGCCTGTCCCACCTACACCTGTTCCGCCTCGGCCGGTGTTACCCGAATCTCGGCGGTCCGCTCCCCCAAATACTGATGCCGTGCGTGCAGCCGGATGACACCCGCCGCCTCTTTGCTGCGGACCCACACGGCGCCCACGCCGCCAACGAGCGAAAACGGATTCTCGCCGACGATCTCGCCCGGACCCTCCAGGCGCAGCGCAACCGCGCCAGTCGAGAAGGGCCGCGCGCCGTCGTGTTCGTTGGTCACGCGCAGCACCACCCGCGTGGCATCGATGCCGTCGCCCACCAGTACCGCGTCGTCCGGCTCGACATGCAACTGGCGGTCATAATCGTTGCCCGGCAGGGTCTTCTCGATTACTTTCGCGCCAGTGATATAGCCATCGATGCGCAGGTCGCCCCAATCCTCCAGGTGCTCGCCGGCCAAGTCGATCACGAAGGGCGGATGCTGCAGGTGCCCATAGTGCTCGCGATCGGGTTCGACCTCCGCCTTCAGATCGTCCTTTACATAGATCTTCAGGTGATCGCAATTGGAAACGATTACGGCATGGTGGATGCCGCCGCCTTCGGATTGATCGCCCTGCGACCAGTTGAAGCACGGCTCCAGCACGATCTCCTCCTTGGGGTCGCACTGCGAGCGGTAGAACTGGCCGGCGGGTTTCGGTATGCGGAAAATGTCCGTCACGCCGTGGTAGCAGATCTTATCGCCGGAGCCGAAGTTGGCGTGCGTGTTGTAGTCGAAGGCGCACCAGCCGATGCCGCCAGCGTAGCGATCGTCCGAAGCCAGTTGGTTGTGCACGCGGGCGTGGCGCAGGGCATGCTCCATCACGCGGTCCACGTTATCGTTGCGCTTGGTGGGGAACATGTGGCCGTTGAACTCGGTGTTGAGGTACAGCGGGTGGTTCGGCGGCCTCAGCGGGAAGCCGAAATCGTTCATGGTCATCACGTCTTCGAGCAATTCGGTGTCGTACAGGTAGCGCACGCCGCCGGTCTGGCGGGAGTTGTCCAGCTCGTGAGCCAACGCGTTGGTGCGCGTATAAAAATCGTGGTTATCCTGCGATTCGTTGATGCGCACGCCCCACAGCACGATCGACGGATGATTCCAATCGCGGCGGATCATCGCTTCGACGTTGCGCACCGCCAGATCCTGCCAGGCTTGGTCGCCGATGTGCTGCCAGCCGGGGATTTCCTCGAAGACCAGCAGGCCGGCTTCGTCGCAGGCGTCCAGGAAGTGCGGCGACTGCGGATAATGCGAAGTACGCACGATATTGCACTTCAGCTCGCGCTTCAGGACGTGCGCATCGCGGCGCTGCACGCGGGCGGGCATGGCTCCGCCGACGTAGGGAAATGTCTGATGCCGGTTGAGACCGCGCAGCTTGATATGTTTCCCGTTCAGCATGAAGCCTTGCGGGGTGAAGCGCGCTTCGCGGAAACCGATACGCGTGGAGTACTCGTCGATGGGGGCGCCGCCTTGGTGGAGGCGGGCGGTGACGGTATAGAGTTTCGGGCGATCGAGGTCCCAAAGTTCGATGGAGCCAAGCTTCGAAAGGCTCAGCGGCTGACCGGAAACCTCCCCTTCCACCGAAGACAGCACGCGCCCGCCATCTCGCAGTTCCACCTTCAGCGTGAGCGGGCCCGCGGCTTGTCCGTTGACCAGGCACTTCACCTCCACGCGCCGGCCGTCGCCCAAGACATCCACCGGCTTGGCAAATAGGTTGTCGATGAATACCGGCGGTACAATGCGTAGCGCGACTTCCCGATAGATGCCGCCGAAGGTCAGGTAGTCGATGTTCTCGCCGAAGGGCGGGATGTCGGGCCGCTCGGTGGAATCCACCTCGACGGCCAGGACGTTCGGCGCGTCCGGCTTCAGGTGCGGCGTCACATCGAAGGAGAAAGGTGTGTAGCCGCCGCGATATTCGCCGAGCTTGTGGCCGTTGATGGTGACTGTGGCGGCGGTCATGACGCCGGCAAAATCCACGAAAACGCGGCGGCCCGCCTGCGGCGCCAGCTTGAAATGGCGGCGATAGATGGAGACGAACTGGAAATCCTTTTCGTCGAAACTGTGCCAGGGGAAGATCTTGTTCGAGTGCGGGATGGTGACGCGCTGGAATTTAATGTCGTCGAAATCCGGGGCGGAGCAGCCTGGGACCGCGCGCCCGCCATAGAGCCAGTTGCGGTTCATCGGCAGGACACGGCGGAGGGAAGCGCGCGGCGGCGCGGTTTGGGCTGCCGCGGCCGATTGCCAGAGAGCCGCGCCGCCCACTCCCGCCGCGCCGGCCTTGAGAAAACCTCTTCGGTTAAACATATCCATAAGTGGGAATGGTAGCGCGCGGCATGCGTCCCGAAGAATCGGGACGCGGCACGGAGGGCAGCCCCCCCGGTCTGCGCGGGTCCCCCTGGACCCGCTCTTTCGTTCGAAGAGCCAAGGCTTTCGACAACCGCGACAGGCCGACGAGGGCGTCGGCCGCATCGGGTCAGAAGAGATCCATCTGGCGCAGGCGCAGGGGCCACAACCGCACGGGCACCGGCGCCACTTCCAACTCGTCGGACAGCCACAGTTGGCCGCGCTGGCGGGCGCGGGTGCGGCGGGTCATGGCGCTACGCTGTGCAGCGTTACGTTTGGAATGGCACCTTGGGCACAGCACTGTCAGGCAGGTGCGGTCCGCCGGATCGTGCGAGAGGTGCGCCACGTTGAGCAACCGGTGCGGCTGGTGGCACATCTGGCACACGTTGCCGGCCGCTTCCAACATGGTCAGCCGGAACTTGCGCCACCGCGCATCGTAATACTTCCGGTATTCGGCTCGAATGGGCATGTGGGCCGCTAAGTGTCATTGTCCTGCAACACAAGCGATTGTCAAGCCCAATGACAGGCTGAAGCCTGGCTGAAGCCTGTCCCACCTACTGAATCACGGCGTCGATGAAGAGTTCTTCGAAGGCGCCGCGCGGGTCGCCCAGCTTCTCGAAATGATACCGGCTCATGCGTATGGCGAGGCCCTGAGAGTCGTTGCGGACCAGGCGCCCGAAAATGCGTAACTCGAGAAACGGCGCGTTCCCCAGAACCGCGGGCCAGCGGACCGTGAGTTCCACGTGAGGTCCGTTTGGCACGCCCTCCGCGGCATAAAACAGAACGCCTCCGCTGCTGATGTTTCCCGTCTTGCCGGCGCCCGTGGAAACGACCTTGTCGCCATCGATGATTCTGAATTCCAAATCCAACTCGAGGGGGTAGCGCCGCTGCAAGCGACGGTCGCCCCGGATTGTGTCGTTCGCCACGTGGGTCTCCTGGAAAGCCTCATTATCCGGCAGGAATGTATCTGGGACATAGTCATGCGGGTACTAACAGGGTACGTACTGGGGGGTAGCCGCCCAAGAACCGCTCCCTTACGGGGTGCCCTCTGGGCCCGGCTCTGTTACGCGCGCCGGATCCACCGAGCCGCGCACGTCAGTAAGCGGTGCCCCCTCAAAGCAGCATCTCGGCGGGGTCGGGGACCGTTAAACGAAGCGCGGCGCGGAGGCTCTGCGATTCCGACAGGCGCAGCATGGCAAAGACCGAGCGCAGCAACGCGGGACCTTCATTCGGCCAGAGTTCCGCGATGGGGCGCGTCACGCCGTCTTCGCACTCATAGAAGAAGCGATCCACCCAGCGGGGCCGTTGCGCCGCGGGATGGCAGCGCACGATGTCCTTTACGGTTTCGAACCGGCGCAGCCCGAGCGTTTCCCGATACTGCGGCATGAACAGCATCGAGCTTAGCCGCTCGCGCCGGATCTCCGCCACGAACTCCGCAAAACTGGTGGCGTGTGTCAGATTCAGGTTGGCGTTGGGCTCCAAGCCGTGGCGGTCGCCGCCCGAGATGGCCGGCAATTGCCAGGCGCGCGCCAGTTCCAGCGCTTCGCTATTCTCGTCCCAGGATCGCAAGCCGTTCAGCTCGATGGCGTGAACCCATCGGCAATAGCCGGAAAGCAAGGCCGCCAGCGTCTGGCGATGGGCGCGCGCGCCGATATCCGCCTCGTCCCAAAGCGGATGGTTCAGCACGATGAGCAGGTCTTCGCGCGCATGGAGCATTTCCAGCAATTCCGCGAGCCGGGCCGGTTCCGGGTGCGCCGTGTAACGATGCTGATCTGCCGCCATGGCACGGGCTTGCGCGGGCGGCAGATTGTGCACGCCCAGATGAAAGAAGGTCCTGCCGAAGGGGACTGTCCACTCGAAGGAAACGGGCGCGGCGGGCGCCACGGGAGTCCGCCGCAGGGCTAAGCCGCTCTCGATATCGTCGTGATCCGTCAGCGAAACGATGGGTTCGAGGCCCAGATTCGCGATTTGCCGGGCTTCCAGGCGATACGCCTCATCCGGCGCGAGCGGCGGAGTCCAGAGCACTCGCGCCAGCGCCATGTCCCGCCCGGTGGCGCGGCGGTGTTGCCAGCCCGCGACGCGCAGCACGGCGGGAATCAAAGGTAAAGGGAGTTTGAACGAGTGCAGGAACCGCAGGTTTTCCCAGGAATGGAGTGTGTGGCCGTGCAGCGAAACAGCGGTTGGGTAACGATGCGGCGCGCTCCGGTCTTTCCACAGAAAATGCAGCGACGTTTTCTTCACGTGGCCTCCTCTGGGCGTTCCAAAACATTTCGACAAAGAAATGTTCCTATTTAAGGGTAAGGCCCGGCATGTTGCAGAACGATGAACGGCGTGTGAAATTACGCGCGCGGGGCGCGGAGAAACGCGGCGGCGGATTCCCGGCCCATATGGCGTTCGAGGATAGGTTGCGGCGCGCGGCGGATGGGGACGAGGCTCGGAGAGTTTCCCATGGCTTACCGTATAGCGA
>PKYZ01000142.1:16737-16866 GCA_003132865.1 Bryobacterales bacterium | reverse complement strand
GAGTTCTTCGTCGATCTCGCGGGTCAAGGGATCGCTACGAAGTACATTCGCGATGCGTGACCACAGCGACATATCAGCACTTTCCTTATTCCGCCCGCAACATCGCGACCGGATCGATGCGCACGGCGT
>PKYZ01000142.1:0-16699 GCA_003132865.1 Bryobacterales bacterium | reverse complement strand
TACCCAGCGCGACCCCGGCAAGCGCGCCCATCAGTACCATCGCAAAGATCTCGACGGTTACCAATCGCGCGATGCTGCCGGCCGGCGCGCCGATCGCCATGCGGATCCCGATCTCGCGCCGCCGTTGCAGAACGGAATAGTCGAGCACGCCATACAGGCCGACAGCCGCGAGCAACAGCGAGACTGCCGCGAAGAACAGCCCCAACGTGGCGAGCAGCCTTTCGCGCAGAGTCTGCGCCCGGACCAACTCCGCTTGCGTGCGAATGTTGTTGACGCGGAACTCGGGCCGCGCGCGCGGCACCTCGCGGCGCAGGATAGATGCCAGCGCCATGGCGTTCGCACTGGCCGTCCGCACGATGAAGGTGGCGCCGCGTATCGGCTCCAGTACACCATGGCTGTCGATCCGGTGAATCGGAACATAGACCGACGGCAAAATCGGCTCGTGAATGTTGCGGTAGGGCGCATCGCGGACCACGCCCACGACCTTGCAGGGCAGCTCGCCGCCCTTCGCGAACGACTGTCCAATAGGATTCTCGCCGTTGAAAAACTGTTTGGCGAATGTTTCGTTGACTATCGCCACGCCCGGCATCGTGTCGCTGGGACGGAAGTCTCTGCCGTCGATGAAAGGAATTTTCATCGTGTCTACCCAGCCGGGCGAAACGGCCAGGAAGTAGGCGAGATCCGGGCCGGGAGGCGCTCCGTTCACCGAAATGAAACCGTTCCAGGCGTTTCCGTCGAGCAGCGGCCACCCTGCCAGCGCGACCGCCTCCACGCCTGGCACCGTGCGCAGATGTTCGGCCACCTGGTCCCAAAAAACGGGGGCCTCATCGCGTTGCGCCACCGTGTGCAGCAGCAACAATCGGTCAGCCGAGAATCCGATAGGTCGGTGGGACAAGCGCTCGAAGGTGGCCGCAAACAGCCCCGCCACGAACAAGATCAAAAAACAAAATGCCACCTGCGCCGCAATCAGCGCGTGCATGGTGCGGCGCCGTGTGTGCGGATCTTCTCCGCCTCTGAGCGCGCTGGCCGGCTCGACAGTCGAAGCGCGCAGTGCCGGCGTCAGACCGAACAGCAGCATCACTATCAAGGTCAACGCCAAGCCGAATCCCAGCACCCGCCAGTCCGCCGGCAGGTCCAAACGCACCGGATTGCCTGGCGGGTTGATCATGCCCACCACAAACGGCGCAGACCACCAGGCAAACACGCCGCCCATCGCGCCCGCCAGCAGAGCAAGAATGGCGCTCTCCACGAGCACCAGTTGCACCAGGCGCAGGCGTCCGGCCCCAATCGATACACGCAGCGCCATCTCGCGCGCCCGTGACGCAGCCTGGGCAGTCATCAGGTTGGCGACGTTCGCGCACGCAATCAGCAACACCAGCGCCACCAGCACACCCAGCGCTATGAGTGAACGGTGATATTCGTTTTGCAGATTGGAGGCGCCGGCGGCCGCAGGCTCCAGCACCAGTTTCTGGTCCAGGAACTTTTCAATGTCTTGCTTGCTCATGCCGGTGAAGCCCTTCGCGCGCTCTTCCTCGAAGGCGTGCGAGGTTGCGTTCAGTTTCGCGCGAACCGGCTCGACGGCCACACCGGGCTTCAGCCGCGCCAACGTCCGGTGCCAGGTCCAGTCGTCGTGGACCGCCCCAGGATGCATCATGGTGGGGACGAATACGTCGGTCACCGTGCCAGTTTCCGTGCCGTTGAAGGGCGCTGGGCCGACTCCGACGATCTCGTAAAGGTCGTCACCCATGCGAAAGGTGCGCCCAATCACTTTCGGGTCCTGGCCGAAGCGGCGCTTCCAATAGTCGTACGACAGTACGGCATAGGGATGCGCGCGCGGCTTCAGATCGTCGTTTTCTGTGAGCAGCCGGCCCAGGGCGGGACGCAGGCCGAACGTGCCAAACATCCAGCCGGAGACATATTGCACGACGGCTTTCTCCATCTCGGAGTCCGCCTTGTATGTGATGTCCGTGCGGTCCCCATAGGAGACTGCTATCAACTCAGCTTGATCCTTCACGGCGGCGCGCATCAGTTGGAACGACGGATAAGCCCATTCGTCGAACGATTGCATCTTGCCGTCGTAGAATGCTTCGCGGGCGAGAGCGTACAGCCGCTCCGGAGCGGCTACTGGCAGCGGCCGCAGCAGCAGCGCGTCGATGAGCCGGAAGGCGCCTGTGCATGCGCCGATGGCCAGGGCCAGCGACAGGATCGCGGCGGCGGAAGTAACCTTACGCTTCATGAGTTGCCGCCAGCCGAATACGGCGTCCGCCCGCAAGGATGCCAGCCACGGGACGAGCCGGATGTCGCGGCTCTCTTCCCCGTAGCGGAGCGGCGAGCCGAAAGCTCTCTGTGCTTCACCCGGCTCACGGCCGTTCTCAACAGCTTCTTCGAGGTGCGACTGGACCTCTTCATCGATCTCGCGGCTCAACCGATCTCCGCGAACTACGTTTGCGATGCGCGACCACCATGACATATCAGACCGTCCTCAGAACCCGATTCACCGCCGAAGTCACCGCCTGCCAGCGCGATTCTTCGACGTCGAGCTGTTTCTTGCCGGCCGCCGTCAGTTCATATATGCGCGCCCGGCGCCCGGTGTCTTTCGTGATCCATTCGGCGCGAATCCAGCCGGCTTCCTCCATCCGGTGCAGCGCCGGATAGAGCGAACCTTCCTCGGCGCGGAGCACGTCGCCGGACCAGTCCTTGATGGCGGTCATGATGGCGTAGCCGTGGAGGCGCCGCCGCCGCGAGAGGATCTTCAAAACGAGCAGATCGAGCGATCCCTGGAGAGAGTCGGTTTTAGGCATACTCAGACTTCATAGTATACAGACGTCTGAGTGTTTGCAAGGTTAGGGCGAAATCTGAATTCCGGGAATAGAGTCTGCTAACCCCTCGCGGATTCGTCGCGTCAAAAGGAAAGTAGCGGAGGACCACCAAATGCTTCAAGATCTGCGCCTTGGCGTGCGAATGCTGCTTAAGCAACCCGGCTTCACCCTGATTGCAGTCCTCACGCTGGCGCTGGGCATCGGCGCGACGTCGGCGGTTTTTAGTTTGATACGAGGCGTCCTCCCGACACCCGCTCCTTACCGGCAACCGCAGCAGCTTGTGCTGATTCCGGCGGCCCGGACCGACGGCCGGCAGATGACGCAGCCGCGGGGTTGGCCCGCCGCGCAGTGGATGGAATGGCAAAAGGAGGCGAAATCGTTTGAGGCGCTCGCGGCATACGACTGGTCCTTCAACTTTCTGGTCCTAAACGATGGCAGCGTATCGATGGAGGGGATGTGGGTCACCAGAGACTATTTCCGCGCGCTCGGACTGCAGCCTATAGGTTATCGGGGTGATGCCCCCCGGCGTACGTTTTCCTCCGTCGCCGGCAAATGCACAGGAGCCGAACTACAACGTGAACGCACTGGTCGATTTCCGGATTCCCGCTCCTTCCAAACCGGCCGAGTTGAAAGCGCCGTTTTGGAATGTGGTAGGGCGGTTGCGAGACGGAACCACGACCAGGCAAGCGCAAGGTGAACTCAAGGTCGCTGCCGCCAGGCAGGCGCAAGCCAATCACGATTTTGAAGGCTTCACCCCGGAGGTGCATTCGTTGACTGCCGAGATGAATCGCGATGGCGGCCGCATCCTGCTGCCACCCTTGGGCGCGGCTGCGCTGGTGCTCTTGATCGCGTGCGGGAATGCGGCGGCTCTGTTGCTGGTGCGCGGCCTGCAACGGCAGCAGGAATACGCCGTCCGCAGCGCATTAGGCGTAGGCCGAGTGGCGCTTTTCCGGCAAGTATCCACCGAGAGCCTCCTGCCGGCTTTGTTGGGCGGCGCGCTGGGCGTGGTCCTGGCGCTGGGGGCCGTCAAGTTGTTCAAGGTGATTGGCGGACACGCCGTCCCGCGTCTGGACGCGGTTTCGACAGGCTGGCCGATGCTGGCCTTTGGTCTAGGCTCGGCGGTGATCGCGGCGCTTCTGGCGGGACTTTTTCCCACGCTGCGCGCCTCCCGGCTCGACCCGATGCAAGTGCTCAAGAGCGCTGGGCCGAAGAGCAGCGCGGGGCGCGGGGAACGCCGGCTGCTCCGGGGCGGAACATTGGTGCAGACGGCGTTGACGCTGGCGTTGCTGGTGGGCGCCGGCCTGCTGATTCGCACCATGATGAACATCTCGAACGTGCAATCGGGTTACAGCATCTCACACATATTGACGATGAGCGTCACGGCGGTGCAGGGGAACTGGGCCGATTTTCATCGCCGCGGTTTGGGACGCGTATCCGCCCTTCCCGGCGTGCAGTACGCCGCATTTGCGTGGGGAGTGCCGCTGACTGGCAACAATTGGCCGGCGACGGTCGACATTGAGGGCAGCGCGCGGCCACCAAGGAGAGCGACCGCATTTCGGTGCCCGTGCGGTCCGTGACGCCGGACTACTTCAATTCAAGCTTCTGGGGCTGCCCATTTTGGATGGGCGGGACTTCCGTTCCACCGACATCAAGAACGCGCCCAGTGTGGCCATCGTCAACCAGGCTCTGGCGGATCGTTACTTTCCGCATGCCCATGTGATCGGGAAGAAGCTCTGGCTGGGCGGCCGGCAGGAGCCGCCTCACCGAAATCGTTGGCGTGGTGGCCAATGGCCGCACCGACGAGCTGACACGCGGCGGATCCCGAGATTTATCTTTCGCTGTGGCAGGCGGGCGCATTTTCCAAACATCTGGTCGTCCGGACGGCGGCAGACCCGCGCTCGGTTATGGCCGTAATCCAGCGCGAGCTGCGTTCCGTCGATCCGACCGTCGCGGTCGAAAATGTGAAGACGCTCGAACAGATCCGCGGCGATTCGCTGGCATCGCGGACCTTCGCGATGCAGCTACTCGTCGGGTTTTCGATCGTCGGGAGCGTGCTGACCCTGGTCGGCATCTTTGGCGTGCTCTCGCTGTCGGTCGCCTCCCGCCGGCGCGAACTCGCCATTCGTTCCGCGGTCGAGGCTCAGCGCCAGCGGCGTGATTTCAGGTATGGCCGCCGCGTTGGTCTTGTCTCGCGTTCTAAGGTCCTTCCTCTTTGAAGTGGAGCCTACCGATCCAGTCACGTTGATCGGCGTGGCATTCTTGTCCGCCAGTGTCGCGCTTTTGGCGTGTTGGGTCCCTACGCGCCGGGCGGCGAAGGTCGATCCGGTGGAAGGGCTGAGATACGAATGATCCCCCGCAATTTTGGCTATTGACTTCCCACCCGCAGCTATGCTACATTTCGTAGCGCTACAATGAGTCGCACACAAAAGCCTTTGCGTAATCCCTTCACCGACCTGGAGCAGGCGGTCATATCCAGCGTCTGGCGGCGCCGCTCGGCGACGGCGGAGCAGATCCGGCAGGATCTGGCGCCCACGCGCAAGCTGCAAGAGTCGACCGTCCGGACGCTGCTGGGGCGGCTGGAGAATAAAGGACACCTCAAGCACCAGGTTGACGGGAGAACGTACGTTTATTCCAGCGTCGACGAGCCGCGGAATTTGGCGATCAGGGCAGTTCGGCAGATTATCGAGCGATTTTGCGCCGGATCGGCCGAGCAACTGATTGCCGGAATGGTGGACAACGACGTGCTGGACGCCGCGCAATTGCGGCGTCTGGCGGACGATATCGAACACAAAGCCAAGAGGAGGTAGCTTGAAATGACTTGGTATGAGTGTATAGCCGATGCTTCAGTACGCGCGGTGGCCCTCGCCGCGATGGCTGGCGTGCTGGTTCTCTTTCTGCGCAGAAGTCCGGCCGCGGAGCATGCCGTGTGGACCGCAGTGGTCGCCGGCATGCTTGCGCTGCCTGTCCTGCGCCCGATCGTCCCCGCCGCGCACGTATACGTGGTCGAGCGTCCGGCGCCAGTCGCAACGATCGCCCAGCCCGCCGCTCAGTTGGCGGACGCCGCGGGTGGCTCGTCTGCACCCGCTCCCTCGGCGCGAACCAGGCCGCCGGGTTTACGGCTGTGGTGGCCCGTGTATGCCGCAATTGCGTACATCGCCGGAGTCGTGCTATTCGGCGTGCGTCTGTTGACGGGTCTCTTGATGACCCGGCGGTTGCTGCGTGGAGTGCGACCGATCGATGCAGGCGTCGATGTCGAGGTGGAAGAGTCGGACCAGGTGCGGGTACCCGTAACGATCGGTTTGAAGCGAATGCGAGTGCTGCTTCCCAGCGACTGGCGCGAGTGGCCGGCCGAAAAGATGAGGGTGGTCCTGGCTCACGAGCTGGCGCACGCACGGCGCCACGACCCGGCGATCAGTCTCGTTGCGGCCTTGAACAAATGCATCTTCTGGTTCCACCCGCTCGCCTGGTGGCTGGAGCGCCGTCTGGCGGTGCTTGCGGAACACGCGGCCGACGATGCGGGATTGGCGGTTTCCTCCGACGCGGGGAGCTATGCGCGTGTGTTGTTAGGGGTTGCCTCCCGCATGGAAGGACAAAACACGCGGTTGATCTGGAACGCTTCCGCAATGAATGGACAACTGGTTGCCCGGCGCATCCGGCGCGTGATGGACTCGCGCACGAAAAATGGTGGGGGCCGGCTTGGCAAACTGGGCCGCGCGATGCTGCTGTCGAGCGCCGCCCTGCTGATATGGATTTCCGTGGCGGTAGATCTGCAAAGTGTGGCGCGCGCCCAGGCGAAGCCTTCGACGGCGGATACCGAAGCAACCTGGTATGGCTTTCGTTTGGGTGGATGGCAGCCGGATACGGTTACCGCTGAACAAGCCGCACAAATGGAACAGCAGCTTGCCTCGAATCCGGAGGACGAGGCAACTCGATCGATATTGCTCCGTTACTATTTTCAAAACAGGATGCACGATAGGCGTATCCCACTTGTTCTTTGGCTGATCGACCATCATCCGGAATCAGCAATTCACGGTTATGCCTTCGCGGCTATTTTCGCGGTTGAATCGGACGTAGTGAATACGGGCATTTATGAGGATGCGGGAAGCCGATGGTTAGTGCAGGTCAACTTGCATCCGGACGATGCCCGCGTGCTGGGAAATGCGGCGCGCGCGCTGGGCGGGGGCAGCATTCCGGAAGTAGTCGACCTTTTAACGCGCGCTCAGAAGCTGGACCCCGCGCACAGAACCGAGCCACTCGCGAGGTTCTATTCATTCTTGTTGCTGTTCAGCACCGAGAGGGGCGCGCCTGGACGGCGGCTGACCAGCCCTGCCGTTGCCGCTCAGATCAAAGGCGAGCTGCAGGAATCCAACGATGTTGCATTGGTTGGAAGGGTCGCGCGCTACTTCGTCGAGGACGCCACACAGAAGGCGCTGCTGGAAGACGACAATTGGGATTTCGCTGCGCTAAAGACGATTGCAACCGAGCTGGTGAGGCACGCACAGGCGCTGGAGCCACAGAATCGGGACTGGGCCGATCTCATGGAAGGTGTGAAAGGCTTGCGAAGTGCGGCGCCAGATCCGCGGTTGATTCGCATCGGCGCGGAGGTCGCCGCTAGCATGCTACAGCAGTCCCCGACGCCCGTTTATCCGCCGTTAGCCAAAATGGCGCGGATACAGGGTGTGGTGAAACTGCAGGTGCGCATCGGTCAGGATGGGCACGTAACCGAGACAACTGTCGTAAGTGGGCATCCGCTGCTTGTGCCGGCCGCCATGGATGCCGTGAGGCACTATGTGTACAGGCCGATCACGATAGACGGGAAATCCGCCGACGTGATGACCACCGTGGAGGTCGCGTTCGGCCCTGACAGGGAGTAGCTCACAGGCTGAAGCCTGTGCCACCTTGCTACAATCCGAAGATGCCCAACGAAACATACGCTCTCTTCGACACCACCGAGGGCCAGTTCAAAGTCAAGCTGTTCGCCGACAAGGCCCCCCGCACGGTGGAGAACTTCGTCAGCCTGGCCGATGGAACCAAGACCGGCAAGCCCTTCTACGACGGCACCGTCTTCCACCGCGTGATTCCCGATTTCATGATCCAGGGCGGCGATCCGGAAGGCACCGGCCACGGCGGGCCGGGCTACAAGTTCCCCGACGAATTTCATCCCACTTTGAAGCACACCAAGCACGGCTTCCTCTCCATGGCCAACTCCGGACCCAATACCAACGGCAGCCAGTTCTTCGTCACCGTGGCCGCCACGCCTTGGCTCGACAACCGCCACAGCATTTTCGGCGAAGTGATCGAGGGCTTCGACGTGGTGAAGAAGATCTCCGAAGCGCCGCACAACAAACAGGATCGGCCGCTCAAGGAAGTGCGCGTCAACTCCGTCAAAATCGAAAGGAGCTAAGCCATGAAGCGCACGCTGCTGTTGCTGGCCTTCTCGGCCGCCGCCTTCGCGCAGGATGGTTTCCAGCCGCTGTTCAACGGCAAGAACCTCGACGGCTGGGACGGCGATCCGCGCATGTGGAGCGTGCGCGACGGCATGATCGTGGGCCGCACCGAAGGCGTCACCATGAGCGACAATTCGTTCCTCATTAGCAAGCAGCCGTACCGCAACTTCATCCTGCGCGCGGAAATGAAGCTGCGCAATCACAACAGCGGCATTCAATTTCGCAGCGAGGCGCTCGCCAACTGGGTCGTGCGCGGATACCAGGCGGATGCCGCCCAGGACAATTACTGGGGCAACATCTACGACGAGAAAGGCCGCGGCACGCTGGTGGACGGCTGGAAGGGTAAGGCCGAAAAGGTAGTCAAGCTGCAAGACTGGAACGACTACGAGATTTTCTGCGACGGCGATCACATCAAGCTGACGCTCAACGGCCTGGTGACTGCCGACCTGCACGATTCAGCGCGACTGGAAGGCATTATCGCGTTTCAGTTGCATCGCGGTCCGCCCATGGAAGTTTACTTCCGCAATGTGCGGATCAAGATTCTGCCGTAAGGACGCCCGGCCACCTTGCGACTGGCGATCTTCGGCGGCACCTTCGATCCCATCCACGATGCCCACCTGGCGGTGGCGCGCGAAGCCGCCGCGCGCTTTCAACTCGATCGCGTCTGGCTGGTGCCCGCCGAGAGGCCGCCGCACAAGCAGGGCGTCACGCACGCGCCGTATGCGGACCGCCTCCATATGGTCGAACTGGCCTGCCAAGATGAGCCGAAGTTCGAAGCTTCGCGCCTGGAGCAGGGAACCGCCAGCAGCTATTCGATCGACACCATCGAGACGGTGCACGCGCGGCTGGCCCCCGGCGACAAGCTGTTCTTCCTGATCGGCGCGGATGCTTTCGCGGAGATCGAGAGCTGGCGCCGCTGGCGGGACGTGGTGCGGGCCGTGGAGTTCATCGTGGTCAGCCGGCCGGGCCATCGTTACGATGTTCCGCCGGCGGCGATCGTGCATCGCCTGGAAACCGTAGAGCTGCCGGTTTCGTCTTCCGAAATCCGCCGCAGGCTGGCGGCCGGTGACGATCGCGTGGAAGTGTCCGCCGCGGTGCTCGACTATATACGCACCCGGGGACTCTATCGCGGTTAAGTCAACTAGCGCTAGACAGGCCAGGAGGCCTGTCCCACGTTACCGGAGAGTGGTGCCGCGCGGAAAAAATCTCGACCATCTCCTCCAATCTCCTCCACCACTTCTGCGCGGCGATCTTTGCTTTTCATTCGGGTGGCCATGGTGCGATTACTCCGGGCCCTCCAGTGGCGTAACCGGATCGAGGAAGCGCCACAAGAAAACGGCCATGGCATAGACCGCCGCGGAGACGTAGAACGTCATATCCCAGTTATTCTTGGTAGCGCGGAGCATGTATCCGATGATGGTGGGAGAGGCCGCGCCGCCCAGGTTACCCATCATATTCATGGCGCCCGACAGGGTGCCCGCGTACTTGCCACCGACATCCATGCAGGCGCCCCACGAGCCGGGCATCACCAGATCGTTGCTGAAGCTGGCCAGTCCCATCGCAATCATCGCAGGCACGGGATTGTGCATGCGCGTCGAGACCACCAGCAGAAGGCTCGCGCCGCTGAATCCAACATACGCCAGCAGCCGGCGGGTCCTCAGCACGCTGCCAGTGAGGCGCGTGAGAGGCGCGGCGATGAAGCCGCTCACCAGCGAGCCGAGCCCGCCTAGAAACAGCGGCAGGATGCCGAATATGGCGCTGGCGCCCAAATTCAGCCCGCGCGCTTCCTTCAAGTAAGTAGGCAGCCACGTGATGTAGAAATACCAGCCGTAGGAAGAGCAGAAGTATTGTGCGCACAGCAGCCAGACCTGCGGCGAAGCGGCGAACTTGCGCCAGGGAACTCGCGCGTGGCCGGATGCCAACGCCTCGTTCGGCGCCAGGAGCTGCCGCTCCGCCTCGTTCAGGCTGTGGTTGTCACGCGGATGATCGCGATACCACGCGTAGAAAAAGACGGCCCACACCACTCCGATGCCGCCGAAAAGCTCGAACGCGTGCCGCCACGACATCGCCTGGATGGCGAGATAGACGAGCGGCGGAGTGAACGCGCCGCCCCAGCGGGCGCTCAGCCACATGATGCCCTGCGCGCGCACGCGCTCGTGATGCGGCAGCCAGGTCGTGAAGGTCTTGGTGAGATTGGGGAAGCAGCCGGCTTCCCCAGCGCCGAACAGGGAGCGCGTTACCGCGAGCGAGGCGAAGCTCCATGCCCATCCGGTCGCCGCCGTGAAGAACGACCACCACAGCACAATCCGCAGCAGCACGCGGCGCGCGCCCATCCAGTCGCCCAGAAAACCGCCCGGTATTTCAAACAGTGCGTAGGTCCATGCGAAAGCGGAGAAAGCATAGCCCATCTGCACTTGCGACAAGTGGAGGTCCGCGCGGATGAGGGGCGCCGCGAACGAAATGCAAACCCGGTCGATGTAAGTGACCACGGCCAGCGTCACCGCGAAGACCACCACCCAATACCGGACGCGGGTGGGACGCTGCCGCTCCTGTGGCAATTGGACCAACATCTATTATGGGCGAGCGACGCTCGCCGTGGGACCCGGAGGGTACCCCCGGTTGGTGGCTGGTGGCTGGTGGGTTCTAGGCGATACTGAAGGTGCATGGAGTTCGAAAGCGTCGCGGCCAATCTGCGGGAGTCCTTCCGCGTCGTCGCGGCGCACCGTGCCGCAGGCGAACTGCAAGAAATGGAGGGCGTATCCATCGCCTCGGCGGGCGTCACCTTCCAGATGTTCAACGCGGCGTTTCTTTCCGCGCCGGTTGTTTCCGAAGGACAAATGGACCTGCGTGTGGCGCAGGCAGCCGTGCACTTTGCGACCCGCGGGCAGCGCTGGGCCTATTGGATCTGCCACGGCTGGCTGGACGGCCGCACGCGGCGGCGCCTCCAGTCGCTTCTCCGCAAACGCAATCTCTACCAGGCTGTGGAACTGCCCGGCATGTTCGCCGAAGACGTGTTGCCTCCGGTACGCGAGCTTCCCAAGATGGAATTGCAGCGGGTGTGCGACGGGCCGGTCAAGGACGCTTTCTGCGCGATCGGCTCGACGTGCTTCAACGTGCCTCTGGCCTGGTTTTGCGAAGTCTTCGACAGCCACAGCGTCTGGAACGACTTCGCCGCCTATGTCGGATACGTAAACGGCGAGCCGGTATCCACGGCGGCCACCGTCATCGGCGGCGGCGCAGTGGGCGTCTACAACGTAGCCACTATGCCGGGCCGCCGGCGCGGCGGTTACGGCGAGGCCGTGATGCGCCATGCCCTGGAGCAGGCGCGCCGCGAGCACGGCCTATCGCGGACCATCCTGCAGTCCACCCCGCAGGGCTTCGAGTTGTACCAGCGGATGGGGTACCGGACAGTGACGAGTGTGGCGGTGTTCTGTTCGTGAGGGGGAACAGCGGAGCTCTCAGCCTGCGCATTGGCAGGGCTGGTGGAANNGGCTGAGAGCCTGCCCCACCATAGCCGACTCAACTCAGATAGACTCGCGCCAAGGCCTCGAAATCCGACGGCGTCACCAGGTGGAACCGCACTTCCATCTTGGAAATCCGCTGCAAATCCTCCGTCATCTCGTCGGAAGGCAGCTCCGGCCCGGCCACGAACAACTGACCCGCCACCACCTGGAACGGCAGCACGCGCCAGCGCCGCGAGACCTCCGCGGGCACGGCGCGCGTGGCCGGCTCGGAAATCTCCGACGCGTCGGGCGCGGCCAGCGGCAGGTTCTGCTGCAGGCTCAGCGCCACGTACAACTCCGCCTCGCTCAGCTTGCCGCGGCGGACCAGATACTCGCCGAGGCGCTCGCCCGTAGCTTTCGAGGCCAGCGCCTCGTCCACATCGGCCTGCATCGCGTACTGCGATCCCACCAGGATCTGGCCCAGCGGACGAATCTCCACATCCAGCGCCGCCGGGTTGGGATAGGCGTGCTCGGTCTTGACCCAAACCAGTGGACGCCCGTGGATCTTGGCGTCGCAATAAAGCCCCAGCGCCCTCACCGTGGCCGCGCAATTCAGCCAGTTTCCCACCATCGCGCGCACCGGCACACCCATCGCAAAACGCCACCCGTAAATGCGCCGCGAACACAGCGCGCGCACACCCATCTGAAAGCCCGACAACACGAAGGTCGCCGAGAAAAGCCACCTCACGGCCGGATGCTGCGCGCCAACCACCCAGGGGTGGCCCGTGAGTTCACTCTCTCCCCAGGTCACCGCCCCATAAACGAACAACAGATTCAGCATCGGCGTAAGCAGGTTCCCGACCACACCCTTGCGGTCGCGCCAGAGCCAGTAGAGTTGGCGTGCGGGAGCCCGCCACCCGCGGCGCTCCCAGGATTGCAGCACGATCCCCATCACCCAGCGCGCGCGTTGCCGCACCGCCGTACGGAAGGTGTGCGGGAAGTATTCGCGCGTGGCCAGCAGGCCATCGCCCTCGCGCCGCAGCGGCACGAACACCTGCGGGCAGCCCATGGCGTGGATGCGCCAGCCGTTTTCGTAGTCTTCCGTCAGGCACTCGGGATCGAACATGCGGTTGGAGTGCGCGCCCGCCAGTTTCTCCAGCACCGCCCGCGAGAAGGCCGTGCCCACGCCATTGCCCGGCAGAAAGCCGCCCCACATCTGCCGCACCGGGATGTCTTTGGTCTGGAACTCGGCAAATTCATCGCAGTACAAGCCATGCACCCACTGCCGCAAGGGTGTGGCCAGCGGCAGCACGGGCACCTGCACCATGTCGTAGCTTCCCGCGAAATAATTGATCCAGCGCAACGATTCCGGGTGGATCACGTCCTCCGCGTCGTGGGTCATGACCACGTCGAAGCGCACGCCGTGCCGCTCCTCGTGCGCCAGCATGCGCTGATAGATCCAGTTGAGGCAGTCGGCCTTGGAGGTGGGACCGTCGTGGGGGCACAGCGCCAGGTGTACCCGCGGAAACTTGCGGGCGGCGGCCCGCACGGCGGCTGTGGTTTCCCCATCGTTGGGATACGCGCCCACGAAGAACTCCGCCGCGTGATACAGCGTGGCTGGGATATTGCGCTCCAGCATGCTGCCGACCACGGCATGCTCATGCCATAACGGCACGAATATGGCGATGCGCTGGCGCGGCGCCGCGTCCACTTCTTCTTGCGTGGGCCACGGGAACCAGGGGCGGCCAAACCAGTGGAACGCCACCCATCGATAGACGAACGCGGCATCCAGGAACAGGTCGTCCAGCCCGCTTACCAGGACGTATACCGCAAGCGGCACCAGCCACGCGGCAATCCAGGCATCCAGGGTGTACATCCGATAAGGAAGTAGTGCCGGGATATGGGAAAAATCGCAGGAAACTGCGTCCCCGCTTTGCGCGGCGGTGCCGGGTGCTGGGTTCTGGGTGCTGCGGCCCCAGGGCGAGACTTTAGATCGCCGCTGACGGCGTTATGCAAATCCCCGCGCCATCAAACGAGTTTAGCCCGCCCACGCTTACCGTCAGTTGGATTGTATCGTGCCGAAGGAGCAGGCCTCGATGCCGACGGGCACCTGCGGCACGACGAAGTTGATCTGGTACAGTCCAACGTACCCCGCTACGAGGCCCGAAAACAGCGGCCCTGAGGGCAGCCCGTCCGTTGCAGGCCGGATCAATAGAGACGATGGAATGGGCCAAGCCCCGTTAATTATAATTGGAAACGGTTGAAGAGGCTGGGTCGCCAGCGCGTTCGGCCGGAAATTGAAGTCGAGCAAGAAGGTCTCGCTCGTCGGCGTTGCGGTGGCCGCCGCACGTCCGGTCGGAACGGCCGGAGCGGTGGGCCCCAGCCCCACCGCATAGGCGACGATTTCCTCCCCGCCATACGCCGGACTCCCTGACGCCACCAGCGATCCATCGGCGTGCGTCACCAAAGGCCAACAAGGCGGATATCCGCTCCCGCCGGGAACCACCGTGTCGCATGCAGTCAGAATGTGAACGCGATCGGTCAGCGGACTCAGTTCGAACAGCGCTCCTGCCACGCCATTCGCGGTCACGAACAACTGCGGAGAGGGGCGGCCCGGATAAGGGAGCGCACATCCGAGACACGGTTCCTCTATCTCGTAAGGAATCTGAATGGTGATGGCCGTCACGGAGGCGCAGGGGGTCGCCGGCGCGATAGTGCAGTCAGGCGCCGGGCGCACTGCCAATACCGGCGCTGCGTAATCCGAAGTCTGCCGGAGCGTGGCGCTGATGTTGCCTTGGACATTCCCTTGCACGAACACCGTAATTAATTGTCCGGGAGCCACAGTGACCGGCTCGGGATACAGGTATCCCATGCCTACGATCGTGTTCGCAGATGCGTTCTGCCTGAATCCACCGGGCGGGAACGCCGCGCACAACAGAAGAAACGTTAAGCACTTCATAACCCAGGACCTCGCGCCGGAACTTGCAGGCGCGTCCATAGTATACGTCCGATCGGAAGTAGTAGGGCGCTGGCTTCAGCCCGCGCGAGGCTTTAGCCTCGCCTATTCCGATGGCGCCACGCAGATTCTCGCGCCATCAAACGAGGTCTGCCCGCCCACGCTGACCGTCAGGTTCGATTGCACGGTAAAGGAGCAGGCCTCGATGCCCGCGGGCGGTTGCGGCACGACGAAGTTGATCTGGTACAGGCCGACGTACCCCGGTACGAGGCCGGAATACAGCGGAAAATAGAGGCTTGTGGGCAGCAAGACAGGTATAGCTGTGGGTTGCATGGGTTGGGTCGCCAGCGCGTTCGGCCGGAAATTGAAATCGAGGAAGAAAGTCTGGTACGTGGGCGTGGCGGTGGCTGCTGGCTGGCCGGTGGGAACAGCCGGAGTGGTCAACCCAAGCCCGACTGCATAGGCGACGACCTCCTCGCTGCCCCGTGCCGGACTCCCCGAAGTCACCAGCGATCCATCGGCGTGTGTTACCAAGGGCGAACAAGGCAATCCGTTATATGGCGCAGATCCATTCCCGCCAGGAACCACCGTGTCGCAAGCAGTCAGAATGTGAACGCGATCAGCCACCGGAGTCAGCGCAATTGGCGCTGTCGCAATGCCGTTTACCGTTACGACTAGCTGTGCTGGAAGCACAACGTTGCACGCCGGATCAGTGAAGAAACACCCCGGCTCTATTTCGTAAGGAATCTGAACGGTGATGGCCGTCAGGGAAGAGCAGAGGGTCGAAGACTGGCAGTCAGACCTCGGGCGCACCTTCAATACCGGCGCTGGGTTGCCTTGTACAGCGGCACTGATAGCGCCCTGGATATCCCCCGCCACGAACAGCGTAATCAATTGTCCGGGAGCCACAGCGACCGGCGGATACAGATATCCCATCCCGACGATCGTATTCACGGATGCGCTCTGGCCGAATGCGCCGGAGGAGAACGCCGCACACAAGATAGCAAATGTTATTAAGCGCTTCATCACCAAGTAATAGATGAAGGCGGCCGGAAATGCAAGCACAAGACGAGTTGCATCGGGTTCTCGATCGAGGCCGGGCGCCCGAACAGCGGGTCCACCAGGAACCGCGCCGGATCGGCGAACGCCGGCTGGGATCTGCACCGCAATGGCGGTCACCATGCAGTAACGCTTGCGAAATCGCCGCGACTGTTGCCGAGCCGGGCCCGGAGGGCACCCCGTTAGGGAGCGGTTTCCATCGGGAATCCCCAAGACGGTTAGGCTTAGGCACCCGGCGTGACCGAGCATTTTCCAATCTGGCAAATCCGCTATAATAGGAAAGTCCCACTCTGAGAGGTATTGTGTCCCTGCGCACCTTTTTCCGTCTTTTCACGCATATTCAAATGATGCCCATCCTCGAAAGCGGCGAGGAGACCCTGGTCGGCGGGCAGGCCGTCATTGAGGGCGTCATGATGCGCGCCCCGCACAGCTACTGTGTGGCCGTGCGCAAGGCGAACGGCGAGATCGTGACCGAGCAAAAGCCCCTGGCCCGCATGTCCGAGCAGCACCGCATCTTCAAATACCCGATCGTGCGCGGCGTCGGCACCCTGTGTCAGGCGATGGCCCTGGGTCTGAGGGCGCTGAAATTCTCGGCCAACGCCATGCTGGAGACCGCATCTGGGAAGGCCGAAGCCAAGGACCTCCCCAACTGGGCCATCAGTTTGAACATGCTGCTTTCCTTCGCGTTTTTCATCTTCCTCTATAAGTTCGTACCGCTATATGCCGTCACCGCGCTCGGGAAATGGTACCCGGTTCTGAAAGGCCGCATCGCCTTCAATGCCGCCGATGGCTTCATCCGCATCGCCATCTTCCTGGCGTTTCTGTATATGGTTTCGCGCATGAAAGACATCTACCGCGTCTTCGAGTATCACGGCGCCGAGCACAAGGTGGTGTTCAACTTCGAATCCGGAAAACCGGTGAACGTGCAAAATGCGCAGGCGTTCACTACCTTCCATCCGCGCTGCGGCACCAGTT
>PKYZ01000167.1 GCA_003132865.1 Bryobacterales bacterium | reverse complement strand
TGGCCGACCCGCACGTCCCGATAACTTGGTGGGAGGCCTGCCCGGTGGAAGCGCCGAGCGTTAGGGTCGAGCCGGAGATCGTGCAGGTGAGCCAGTTTGCGCCGGCCGCGGTGCACGAAGTGGCGCCGGGTGCGGGCGGGGGGAAAACACTGCTCTGCGCCCGGCCGTCGTGAGCGAACGGGCCAACCAGGATGGCACACAACGGGAACCATGCGAAACGCGTTGAGACTTGCTTGAGTGGCTTTGTCATGCTTTGCTGCTCCTTGTTCTCTGCCGCCCCAGCCGGTGGAGCGGTAAAACGATATCGACCAACTCGATTGCTGCCGGCCCAGATTTTAAGGGTGTGTGTCCTGGCGACAATGTCGTTTGAATTCTGCAATAGGGATACCGGTTTTCTTGCATTCCAACTCCGTAGCAGTTTTGAGCGCGTTCAGTGCGGCCAGTTCCTCACTCGTCAAGGGGCGCCCCTGGGGCGGAGTTTTCTTTAGCTCAATCAAGCACCTCAACTGGTCGGTGGTCAGATGCTGAAGGGCCTGCCGTTGAATTGGGCGGCGACGGTCGGAAGCCAACCCGTCGTTCTGTCGGTAACCGCTCTCCAGACGCTGCAATCTTCGGCTCAACGACGTCATGGCGCGGTGTCGGCCTCCCCGAAGCGCATCGTTGGGACAGATGGTGCGAGTCCCGGCCGCTCCTCCCATTCGTACCATTCAAAGTGTGGCGACCTGGTCGGTTCTTGCTTGACGATCACGATGTGCCGTTCGCCTACATAATCGGCAGGAAGTGTCGCCAGCCAGCCGTAGCAGAGCCTGGGTACCTGCTTGGGTGCCAGAATCGCCTCCAGCCTCTCAATCCGAACTATAAGCGGGCGTCGCATTGGCTCACTGCTGTGTGCAGAAGGACCCGGCCAACACAGTCAATTGATGCGTCCCGTCCGAATATCCCTGGAACGCCACGGTGCCGACCGTGGAGCCGTTGGTCATCGAAACCGTGAGATCCCAGCTAAGGTCTGTATTTGCCACCCCGGCCCCGGTGGCGCCGATGCTGGTGGGGTACGAAGTGCCGTTGCCGTTATACCACAGCAAGGTCGGGCTGTTGCTGGATACGTTGTTTTCTTTCTGAAAATCCCAGACTACCCATGTCGGTTGGCCCACCGTGCAGGTTGCGGGAAGCGATGAACCTACCGTGACGATGCCAAGCGAGTTTATCCAGGAGCCACGATAGCCAGTAACAACGCAATACCAGTTGTTTTGACCCGCCGTGGCGTCTGTCTGAAAATACGATTCGCCCGCTCGCAAGCAACCATCGCGGCCAACCGGAGAGCCGGTACCCGTGCGGGAGTTGTTGGTGCGCGCGGCTTGGCTGGCGTCCCACTGTCCGACTATCTGGTTATAGCCGGTAATCGTGTTCTGCTGGGCGTGGGCGTCATGCCCAAGCACGGTCGCGAGCAGCAGGAACCAGATGATACGTCTTGAGTCTTGCTTTAGTGGGTTTTTCATGATCGCGGCTCCTTACCCGCGCTCTTTCTTCGTTTCTTCGGCGACGTATTCCAAGCCGCGAGCCGTCTCGCCAGAGTCATGCGCCCTCTTTCGCCGAACCACGCAGGAAGCACCGTATCAGCTCAACCATGCGCCCGCCGGCCGGCTCTATAGCATCCGTGGAGCGGCGAATCAGGTCCAACTCCGCCGCCTGCTCGGCGCTGATGTTCGCGCCGCGGGCCGCGACCACAAACAGCTTGAGCAGGGGCGACGGTCTTTCCGGATTCGTTTTGAGACCGTACTCTCCTCCGTTCGGATGTTTGTAACCCCAAACACACCGATACCCACCCCCCGCGACCGTACTGCTGGTGCGAAATAAAGTGACCGGATTTTCGCTGATTGGCCTGGAATTCATGAGACACGAATATATACGGCTAAGGTAGCCAGAGTGTAACACAGCAATACCGCCAGTATTCAATGGCGTTTCAGCCGGCCATTCTGCACCAGTCAGTCCAGCGGTGACAGTAGGCCATCCCTGCCTGTCTGCGACCTCAAATGCGACGGAGCATTCTGGCACGCTGGATCATAGCCCGGCACCGATCACGGAGAAGTCGGGCACGGAGGATGTGCGCGATGTGCCACGCCATTCGCTCGCCACTTGCGCATCCTTCGCGCGAGACTGCAACCGCGGTGCATCCTTTTCGCTCCGGGTCGCGCCGTTTTCGAGATGTCCATCCAATCACCGCACACTTCACACCGGCGAATCCGCCTCGCACCACACACGAGGTCTGCGAACTGAAGGTAGATTGTCGATATCAAGCTGTTCGGGACCAGACGAATCTCAACTCCATTCTTGCTTGCCTGCAACGAGCATGATACGCATGGCGTCACACTTGGAATCTGGCGTTTGATTCGACATCCCTCCCTGAAGCAGTCCTGTTGCGCCCATGGCATGACCATCACGCCAGGTGTCAATTGGAAGTTGATCTTGTCAGTGACGTGAGTCTTGAGCATTTTCACGGGATCTTTCATCAGAGTATCCGTGATCATCCGATCCCACTCTCGGGACCTTTCTTTTATCCAATTGCTCAGAAAGGCAATATCTTTCGCTTCGGCTGCTTGCCAAAGATCGAAACAACTCTGGAACTGCGAGAGGGCTATACTCCAGCCGCCGAAGGATTCACCAAATACTTCTTTGCAGTCCTCGGAGTGAAAATGAATCCGCCCCTCGCCAAGATAACCGAAACGATTGGCGAACTCCAGAATTGAGTCCATGTCCGATTTAACTTTCCCGAATCTAAGAAAAATGTCCGGCGGTGGCGTCTTGGGGCGGCCACTGCTGTTCGGGTTCGGAACGAGAAACCAACTCGACCACGCAGTGGCCGCCGTAGCCCCACTGCGGCCCAGGACCCATCGGAAGCCCTTCGTTGGTATGAACCCAATCGGCACTTGAGCTAGCCCGAAGGCGTTTTCTGATGTCGGGCGGCTGTTCATATACGGCGATACGGCGATGTATACGCCTAAGCATCTTGTTGAGCGTATATCTACCTAATACCATAGAAGCAAATGGAGCACAACGCAGCCATATTGTTGACGGATACGGAGGTGGCTGAACTGATTAGGGTTTCGCCGGCGGCACTGAGGCATTGGCGGATTCAAGGCCGAGGACCAAAATTCGTGAAGCTGGGAGAGCTTGGAAACCGCGGCCATTTGGTCAGATACCGTCGCTCCGATGTCGAAAGGTTTCTGAAACAGTTGCCGCAGGGTGGATGCAGCCAACCAAGTGTTACGACGAGACAACGATCCAAGGAGCGGACTCGGCTAGGCTAGGAGACTGGGATGACTAAATCCTCTTTGAATCCCGAACAGCCTTGGACTGTGGACATCATCGAAGGCGACGTGATCGAGATCCCCGCGCTTGACGTTCACAGAAGGCCAGACTGGGCCCTGCTTGCCGGCTGCGAAGGCGAACGGCGGTCGTGGAGTCTGGTCGTATGATCACACTACTTGGCCGCGAGCCGCAGCCGCGAGGTCTTGGTAGCCTCGCACGATACGGCGTGCGTGCCACGTTTGACACGCCTTCGACAGGCGGCGCCGTCAGTACCGAAGGGGCGCTCCCGGTCAAATTTGATCCGGCATCCACTCTGAAGCGCGATTCACAGGACATACTCGTCGTGCAGCGGCTTAAAGGCGAAAAAACGAAATCCTCAACTTGATTCCGGGTGTTTCGGGTGTATCTTGCGAATGAAGGAACTCAAACGAGATGAGAACTACTAAACGATACCTAAAGAAGCTCCTAAACCTCCAGCAACTCGCGGAAATCCTGGGCGTAACTTATGCGCGTGCTTGCGAACTTGCGCGCGAGGGCGTACTGCCCGTAGTCAGGCTCGGAAGGCAAGTGAGAGTCGATCCAGACGCACTGGCGAGCTTCATCGCGGATGGTGGAAAGGCACTTCCCGGTGGTTGGAGACGGACGGCCTAATAGAAAAGCCCGGCAACCGATGGCCGGGCTGGGTAACTTCGCGTGACGTCTCTATGACCAATCTACACGAAACCAACGCACACGGCAAGGTTGGAGGAATCCGGGCAAGCCTTGCGGAACAGCTCGCGGCGTTTCGACCGGCACCGCCCGCCGCACCCGCCGCCAGCGTGAAGCCAGCCGACAGCACCGGCAGCCTGGAGCCGAACACGGGCACCGTGGCGTTTGCCGCTGCCGTGAAGCCTGCCATCACCGGCACCGCCAGGGTGAAGCCCAACACCGGCGTGGCGGCGAAGCCGACGATGGGCGCGAAGCCGGAGTTGGCATCCACGCGCGCGGCCAGCAGCGGCGCGAAGCCCCGCCACGTCGAGCCGGACGAAACCATGTGGGCCGCGTCCAAGCGCGACGGAAGCGTGGTAGCGATCCAGTTGCTCAGTGGCGAAAGTTTCAGCGGGGTGGTGAGATCCTTCGGCCTACAACTTACTACTTACTGTCGCGGATGGCTACGAGGTTCTGTTGCTGAAGTCTGCAATCGCCTGGGCGCGAAAGGCAACCACCACCACCACGGCGACAGCTACCACGGACACGGGAGCCACGGTGGCGAGCAGGGACACCACGGCGGCGGCCACGGGGGAGCGATGATCCCGGCGCAGGTGGAGCACATCCCGGAAGTCTTCCGCCAGCTACGGGGCTGGGTACTTCATCGGAAAAAGGTTCCCTATCAGCCGGACGGATCGCCGGCGAAAACCAACGATCCGAAGACGTGGAGCACCTTCGCGCAGGTGGTGAAAGCATATGAGGCTGGCGGATACGACGGCATCGGCCTATGCCGCATGGATGACCTCGTTTTCGTGGACCTCGACGGATGCTTCAGAACCGATCCGCCATCGTGGGCAAGAAAGATCATCGAGGCACTTACCGACTATGCATACGCGGAAGTAAGCTTTTCCGGCGATGGAGGACACCTAATCACTCGCGGTAAACTTCCGCCTGGGCGGCGTCAGTGGAACGACCGAGAGCAAAAACACCTGGGCTATGCCCTGTACGACGGATCGCGGCTGTTCACCTTCACGGGCAAACAACTCCCCGGCAGCACGGAGCCACGGGACGCTACACCGATACTCGCCCAGTTGCACGCCGAGCTGTTCCCGCGCCGCAATTGTAACGGCATTACACTACCCGCGCACCCGGCGGGTGGGGCGGATAGCCATATCATCGAACGCGCCCGGCGCGCCAAGAATGGCCTAAAGTTTTCGCGGCTGTTTGACGGGGATCATAGCGGGTACCCCAGTCAAAGCGAGGCGGACATGGCTCTGCTTAGGATGCTGGCATTCTGGACAGGTCGGGATGCTACCCGCATGGCTGCGCTGTTCCGTCAGAGCGGCCTATACCGAAAAAAACTCGGAAAGGGCCGACTACATCAACGGAACGATAGAGAAGGCAATTGCTGAAACCGTCGAAGTGTTCAGTCAGGCCAGTGCTGAGAAGCCGGTGATGGCGGCTGATGATCCGGTGGAACCTTCAGCGGCGCTACCCGAAATTCGGGTGGCCGGTCGCGAACTCCGTGATCTCTCCGCTGAGGTGCTTGCGGCGTTGACGGCGGCGAATCAGCCTACTCCAAAACTCTTCTCGCGCGCTGGCGCAGTGGTGCGCGTCGATTTAACGAAGGACGGCGGCCCCATGATTATTAACGTCACCGACGTCCACCTTCGTGGGGAAATGACGCGTGCGGCGAACTTTTTCAAGATTAACAAAACCAAAGACGGATTCGTGCCTCGATAAGCCCCCCGCTTGATGCTGCCAAAGACCTTCTGAGCCGACCGCCACAGGAATTGAACTTTCCAGGGCTTGAATCCATTTCCGAAGCGCCTTTCATGCGGCCCGATGGCATTGTCGTTTGGCAGCCTGGATATGATCCAACCACACGCACGTTTTACGCGCCTTCCGGTCCACTGGACGTTTCCGATGTGCCGGAACGGCCGACTGCCGATGATAGAGATGCCGCACGGGACCTGATCGAGGAAGTGTTCATCGACTTCCCATTCAAAGACAAGGCGAGCCGAGCAAACATGCTGGCGCTGTTCCTGACACCAGAGCTTAGACCTGCAATCCAGGGAAACATACCAGCCGCGTTGCTCGATGCGCCACAAGCCGGCAACGGCAAATCCCTATTGGCTGAGGTAGTGGCACTCAAGAGTACTGGCACTAGTGCTTGCATGAAGCCCGCTCCGGTACGCGATGAAGAAGAATGGCGCAAGACGCTGACCGCAACAATCCAAGCGGGCCAGCCCCTAGTGATCTTCGACAATGTGGACGCCGTACTCCAAAGCTCGAATCTTGCCATCGCTCTAACCGCTCGCACGTGGACGGATCGCATACTGGGGCAAACCGCACAGGTGACTCTCCCCGTGCGGACCATCTTCACTGTGACAGGAAATAATCTCGTGCTGGGGGGTGATCTACCACGTCGCTGCTACTGGATTCGGGTGGACGCACAACTATCCGAGCCGTGGAGAGACCGCACATTCAAACACCCTAAGTTGACCGCCTGGGTTCTGGATAACCGCGGCCAACTACTCAGCGCAATACTGACGCTTGCGCGCGCCTGGTCCGTCGCGGGGCAACCCTCAGCAGCAATCCCCGTGCTCGGCTCATTCGAGGAGTGGTGCCGCATCATCGGTGGAATCCTTGACTTTGCCGGTATTGAGGGTTTTCTGGCGAACCTCGACGAACTCTACAAGCAGTCCGATCCATTTATGGCTGCTTGGGAGGCATTTTTGGCAGGACTCCTGGAACAAATGCCCAAGGCCGGTTTCAAGACGGCTGACGTGGTTGACCGGCTCCGCGCAGACGGAAACTGCTTGCGCGCTTGCCTCCCCGAAGACCTGGGAGATATTGACCCCTTAGCCAGCTTCCAGCGACGGCTAGGAAACGCATTTCGGAAGCGGGTTGACCGACGTTACGGTCTGCGCAACCTCTATTTGGTTAGGGTGGGAAGCAACATGGGTGTGTCGGTGTGGGGTGTCAGAGAGGGAAAGCAGCGATGAACGGGCAATGGGTTTCATGGGTTTTATGGGTT
The DNA here is from genome assembly GCA_003132865.1 of Bryobacterales bacterium. The sequence goes on along the minus strand of PKYZ01000167.1, from coordinate 12,001 downwards.
TGTGAACCCTCGTTTCTACTTTTTTCATTTTTGTCCCCACTCCCCCTTATTTTGTTTTTCCGCGCGGGGGCGAGGATTAGAAACCCATGAAACCCATATAACCCATGTGTGTACAGATACGCATTGAGGAAAACCAAGAACTTAGGCGTGTTCGATAAAGGGGTTCGCAAAATGACGAAAGTGGCAAAACTCCGGCGGCGCTTCGGCGATTCGCCGTCCGGCCCGCGCAACTGCTGGCGGAATCCTGGGGCGACAACTCCCAATACATTGCCGTGCGATACGTGCGGGCGTGTGCCTGAGACGCTCCACACCGCGTTGCGTGGGCCTGGGCGTTGGTGTCCAGATTGTTGCCCACACTGCCAACTACCGGGGGCCGCATGAGTCTGACCAAACGGTCACTAGGCCCTGCTCAACTCAAGCTGGTGGAGGCCATCGAGGAACTGGGGTTCGGCCGCATTGATCAGATTCCGGTTTGCGATGGTAGCCCCTGCCTGGAGCGGGCGACCCAAACTGTCCGCGAGATCAATTTGGGATCGGAGCCGAAACCGTTCGAGCGCTGCCTAGCCGACCTCACCCTGAAGGCCGAATTCGAGCGCCTTCTCAATGAACTAAGTCAACTCGGCGATGGCCTTGTCGATGTCGAAATTCGGCATGGCGCTCCTTTCAAACTCTTGGTGCGGCGTCGCGGCAAGGAGTTGGTCGGATGAGCACCTATCCACGGCCAGTCGATATGTCGCAGGTGCCTCCCGTGCCGTGGGCGTGGGCCGGCGATCCCGCCATTGTGCTTGCCATCCACGAACGGAGGAAGTTTAACGGGCGCGTGCGGGAGTACCAAGGCGCGAAAGGGGGAGGGGCCTAACGACATGAGCAGCCGTATGTCGATTCCCGAAATCGCTAACCGGCTCTCCATCGGGCGGATCGCTGTCTACACGATGCTCGAACAGGGCATCATTCCTGCGATCCGCCTCGGGCGACGGTGGATCGTCACCCGGCACGCCTACGACCAGTGGGAGCGCACCTGCGGGATGCCGACTGGACTTCAACGGAAAACCGAGTATAAGGTGACCTGACGCTATGCCGGTTTACAAGCGCAAGTATCGGTCGGGAAAGGTGGTGTGGTACTACCAATTCGCGGCACCGGGATCGACACGCCAGAACCAGGATCTGATCACTGAATCTGGATTCGCAACGAAACAGGAGGCGACAGACGCCGAGGCGGTGCGCCGCACAGAGGAGCTGTTGCGCCAGGCGGCCACCGGCGGCGTGGCCGCGCCCATGCCGACGACACTTGCCATGCTCCTGGCGGAGTTCATGAAGCAGCACGCCCAGGAGAACCTGGCGCCGAAAACCGTTGAGCGATATCGCGAGATGGCGGCGTACCTCGCGCCGGAACTGCTCGCGATGAACATGACCGAGATCACGCCGCTGCATCTCAGTCGCGAGTGGACCCGGTTGCTGAAGTGCGGCGGCCACACGCGCAAGTCCAAGACGCCTCGCGCGATGAAGCCGAAGACGGTCAGGAATATCGCTGGCTTGGTGTCGTCTGCGTATGTGCGCGCGATCAAGTGGGGGCTGGCCACCACGAATCCCGTCACCCACAGCGACCTCCCAAAGGTGCGGAAGCGCATCGGAATGGCACTGCTCCCGTCCGAGCAGGACCGCCTGACCCAGTGTGCAACCGGCCCATGGTGCCTCCCGGTTTTCCTGGATGTGGCGGCAGCGACCGGCGCGCGGCGCGGGGAGGTCTTGGCTCTCCGATGGGCGGACATCAAAGGCCTGATCGCCTTCATTGATCGATCACTCTGCCAGACCAGGGACGGGCTGGTGTTCAAGAGCACCAAGACGGAGAAGCCTCGCAAGGTGGAGTTGCCGCCGTCGATGATCGCGACCCTCGATGCGCACCGACTGCGCCAGGATGAGTTCCGCCGGCAGTTCGGCCCGGACTTTCGCAGCGATCTGGATCTGATCTTCGCCAACCCGGATGGATCACCGCTAATGCCGAATTCGATTTCGTCAACGGTGTCGCGGCTGTGCCGGCGCTTAGGCCTGCCCCAGGGAGCATCGCTCCACGTCCTGCGGCACAGCCACGCAAGCCTCCTGCTGGCCGACGGCGTGGACCTTGCCACTGTGTCCGCGCGCCTCGGCCACTCATCGGTGCGCACGACCGCCGATATCTACAGCCACGCGATCCGCGGCAAGGACCACGCCGCCGCCCAGTCTTGGGACGCCATCATGCAGCGAGCGCGCGGCGAGAAATCCACGGGCGTAAACTAAAGAGCAATATGGCCAAGAAAACGGACTCGAAGCCAGACCCGGAGATGAAACTCGCGCGATACCTCGCATCGGCGTTCATCGCTTACAGTCACGGTATCGGAATGGATTACGCGCACAAGAAGTACGCCCACATGCCAGTCGGACCATTTTGGATCGAGGTCGCGCGTATGGTAAGCGCGGCGACGGCACAGGCCAATGATCGGGCAGCCTTCATGGTTCCGCCGGATCGAAGAATACAGTAGTTGCGCCCCACGACACCAGAAAAGCCCACTCGTAAACGGGCCGCTTTTTGCTCTTGGAAGCGCAGCTCCCGCGGTGAGGGGGGCTTACGCGTCCGCCGCAAACACTGTGCGACTTGCTTCAAGCCGCTGTATCGAAAGCGAACCGGCGCGGCACATCAAGACCACTCCCGACATTTCGTCTCGCGCTGCTCGCTTCCACAGCACCAGGACTTCCGAGTAATCTCCCAGAACGCCGTTTGGGGCCAACTTCTGAGTGGCCGACACAAATCGCCTCACTCAGGCGACGGGACTTCGCGAGCCGACCAAGACTTCCATTCAGTTCTTGCGGATAACGGAACGAGACTTCGCGGTCAAGCCTGCAACTTCCGGCGGCCCTCTCGTTTCCGACAAATGAGGAAGCCCTCATACTCCAAACCGGAGAGCTTCCGTCGGAGAAGTCTTCAACCATTGAAAGTTGCTCGTCGTGCACGGGATCGTCTGACGTTGGCGCCTCTGAATAGGTGGGAGTTTCCACAAAACGCCGCGGGATAGGCCCCGGTAGCATTCAGCTTCGTGTCGCAACCCTAGGCACTTAGCGTCGAATCAAGTGATGGATCTATCAGATCTGCGACTCCTCGCTTCGCAAACAAGGTATCCCAGAACCCCTCGTTGATGAGGTTACCCGCTCGACTCAACTGCCAGCATCGGAACAACTCCGCTCCGGTCAGGAGACTGATATCCCGTTTCCGAGCCAGTCGCACGCACTCTTCATCGAACGGAGCCGGCCTCGCGTCCGGGTGTATACTCGGTTGCGTTATGGCAACACAGATTGGCCAGGACGGTGAGGAGGGATCATCTGTCAAGAGTTGAGCGGGTAAGGAGTCGAGCCTGGTCGAACTACTTACAGACCACAAACGCCAGGGCCTTTCGCGAGGGTCGGTAATATCGGTTACGCCGGTACCGGATGAGTTTTGCAAAACGAATCCACCCAGATCCTGAAGCGCTTTCGCGGCCAGGGCCTGCAATTCGTCCGAGCGCGGAACGAACAGGAGACCGCGCATCGAACGAACTGCATCGAGTCGCCTTTCGAGATCCTCGATCTGGTGCTGGACCTGATCTTGACGGCATCCAAGTACTCTCAGCTCTTTCTCGATGTCCGACACCCCTGGCACCTCAAAAGAAGTCACCCATTCCGGTCCGCTGCTCTCCAGCATCTTTCGGGTGGACACTAACTGAACGAAGCGATTGCTGATACTGTTGTCGTTCGTGCGCGCCGCGTGAAGAATGAGCTTTTCCCGGAGCGCAGTTGCGGCGTCCACCGGTAATTGTGTGGCCAGCAAAAAATATACGCCGCGGAACCGCGCATCATCGAGGTGCTCTTCGATGCGCTGATTATCGGCGCCGAGAAATGTCTGCAGGATGAAGTACTCCGCGATCTTGTCGTGGCGAAAATAGTGATGCCGGACGCTGCCTCCGCCCTCAGTCTGATGAAACCGTCTGATCACCATCTTGCTCGTATAGAGCGCAGAAACTTCGTCGGGCCACCGATCTGACGGCAAGACGGTGGCATCGGTCTTGCGCATTTCGTAAACGTCCTCTGCAAACGTCATTAGCGGGTATGGCCTGCCTGCTTTCTCACTGTAGGCGGCCGCCATGATCTGGAATTGCTGATCCTGAAGATGCAGGAGGTCAGGATTCTGCGCCTTCGTCAGCATCTGCGCGACGACTGTCAGGTCCATCGGATTGGACAGTATTCGGACCACGGCATCCAGGTACTCTTTCGGCTGTTGCTCGTCGAGCGCCTGAACCACGAAACTGTGGCACCGGCAGGCGAAGTCCGAACTCCCCGTCACCTCGAGGGCTTGTGAGTGGTGGAGGAGGAATTTCTCGATCTGCAGCTTGTCGAGTGGTTGAAGGCGATAAACGCGAGACCCAATTGGGGGACTCCAATCAAGCAGCGGTTGAGTGCCGATCAGGACGGTGCAAAAGGGATTTCCCTCAACAAATTGGGTTACCTTCGCGCGCGTATCTGCGCTGACTTCATTGAGGCCATCGACGTATACGTCGATCGCGCCGCGGTACATCAACGCCTGCAGGAACTCCGCATCGGCGATCGCGCCGGTCAGGCGAAGCTGAACCGCGCTCAACACCCCTTCCGCGCATTCGTTGGCCAAGATGTAGGCTTTCAGGCGAGAGGATTGCTTCACAAGACGGCGCATGAAGAACGATTTGCCAAGTCCGGAGTCGCCTTCGAGAACAATGTGTCCTCGTGCCTGGGAAATAGCTTCGATGATCCGACCGATTTTGATACTCCCTGTTCCTCGTAGGTTACGTGACTCTCCGGAAAGTATGCGCCTTCGTCGAAGTCATCCGGGTCGGCATCGAGAACCAGCCTTTTCGTAAAGGGATAAAAGAGCCGTTGTCGGAGGTAGGGGGACCAACGCAAGAGAAGGTCGACGTATCCACATCCAAGGACCTTGCGGACACGCTTATTCCAGAAGATCTCCGCCTGTATCTTTGGCGAATTGGGGTAGACTGTCATCAGCGCCGCCCAGAACGCGAGATGCAGCGCAATCAACCCGGCAGACCCCATGAGTACTGCCTTCAACCGGAGTTCCCAGATCAATTGCTCCAGAGGTCCTGTCCGCGTTGAACCGGCGCTTTTCAGGTTTTGGAGGTGCCGACCCAGAGTCGGTAAGTCCGAAACGCCCCATCCACCCTGGCCTGCGGCAGATGCGACGATATCGGCCATTTCTTCGCGGAGCGCCGGGAGATGTGCGGCTCCGTCCCAACTCCGCTCGATAGCCGCCAGCACGCTGCTGCGTTCCTCGCGATGAATCACTGCAGATTGGCTTGGGTTACCCAAAGATCTGGCCAGCACGGGGTTGTCGCCGGATCCACCGCCCAACAGATACGCGTCCCATCGATACACGGAGGAATTCGATGTATCCGACAGGGCGACCGCGAGAACCGCCAGCACTCCGTTTCTGTCCAATGGCGCCATCGACTTCAGCGTTTCAAGCGCCAGATCGGCATACCTGGTCAATTCTTCTCTCTTAAGCAGTGGGGCGACGGCTGGGGCGGCGGAGCGCGCTTTTGCTCCGAGCGTTCGGAGGGCAGCAAGCGCCGAAACCCCTTCCTCGTCGGAACGCACCTCGCTCTGAATTACGTCCAGGTGAGCGGCCCCGATCGTTGCGAGCGCCTCGACCGCAAGGCCGCGCACACGTGATTCCTTGTTGCTCGCCAGTTCAAGAAGTCTCTTTTCGTGGTCCTTGGCCACCCCCATCGCCGTGAGAGCAGCGATCGCCGATTCAATGAGTCCCACGTCCGCGTCGCCCAGAAAAGCTTCAATCCGGCTTTCATACTGCCGAGCCGGGGCTCCCGCCCACCCCAGTGCGGTAATCGCATCCGATCTGATTGCAGTGGCCTCCCCAAGCAGTTTGGCTATTTGGGCGGCTTGCTCTGCAGAGAGCTCGATACCGGCATGTACGAGATCGACGGCTATGCTCCTCACAACATGGTCGCCCTCGCCGAGCAAAGCGCCGATGTCAGGTGCCAGGGCCTGTCGGAGCGATCGGGCATTGGCGAGAAGTTTCGCCGTGTTGTGCTGCACCTCCTGATCCCGGCTGTGGAGCAGGGTCAACAACAGGGGCGCAAGCTCGGCGGTCGCCCCACCAAGCTTCTCCATCGCGGACCCGGTTTGCTCCGGCTCGCTTGACGTCCGTTTCATCCAGGCTTTGAGCACCGCGGGGGACTGTCGGCTACAGGTGCTTCCCGCAGATGCGAGAGCATCGCGGGCCAGGTCGAATCGTTCGGTATCAAGCATCCTGGCGATACGGTCCTGATGCTGTGCCGCTGTGCCCGGGAGTTTCTCAAGCGCGATGATGGCCATCGCCTGCACTTCGCCCGCCCCGTGCTCCATCCGGTCCAATATCGCGGGGATATAAGGGCTGGCTTCGGAGCCGAATTCGGAGAGTACCCTTAGGGCTTCCCGCTGCACGGCGTCCGGACTATTGCTTAGACTGCCGGCGATGTCCCCTGCCAACTCGGAATTGTGGGGAAGAACCATAGCGCAGGTCGCGATCGCACGTTTCCGAACCTCCGGCGCACCGTCGGAAAGGCGGGCCTTGATGTCGGCGCCGAATGGCGCCGCGTATTTCCCTAACCATTCGAGCGCGGTGAGCGCGGCCTCGCGGATTTCGGCATCAGGCGATGTCAGGAGGTACTTTATTCGGGAACCAAGACCGGATGCCGCTGGCCCGATGTTGCCAACAGCGGCCAGGGCGGCGAGCCGATGCGGTTTGGAATCTTCCCGCAAGAGGCTCTCCAGTCGCGGGAGCACCGCTCCTGCCGCCGGTCCGAGATCGTGGAGGGCAGCAAGCACGGACTTTTGGAGAAGATCGTCGGAAGTGAGCAGATCCGCCAGCAAATTGGCGGTTTCTGGCGAAATCCGGCCCAATTTCCCGATGGCCCTCACCGCGAAGGACCTGACGGCCGGTGAATTACGCGTAACGTCGGTTCCCCGAGCCAGTTGCCGGAACTCGGGCTCGAAAGCCGGTAACTTCAGGTCCGAGAGCTCGGGCATGACCAGATCGAGATTCTCGCTGCCCGATGTCCCGGCAAGAATCGAGCGGAGCGTTTCGTTCCGCTCAAGCTCGGCCCTTACCCGGTGAGGTGGGCCTCCTCGATCGGACAGGAACTGCAGTGCTTTAGCCACGACATGGGTATCCGGATCGTGGGTTGCCGCGATTGCGCCGTCCAATTCCCAGTCGGCGAACCCCTGGCCCCATGTGACATTTGTGAAGAACAGGAAAAGGCCAAGAAGGAGGCTGGGCCAGAGTTCGCACGTATTTGTCGCTCTAGAAGCGGTTGCTTTCATGCTCGCCGTCCACGGCATCGCCCGGAGAATCAATCGCGCAACGGGCTTGCTGAATACTTCCTAAGTGTGCCAGAGATCTCAACTGAAATACACTACGCAGCCACCTCCGTGCATCCGGGTTTCCTCCGGCTGATGGAACGGCCGACTCAGGAAAGAAGACTTGAGCCGTCCCGGTTCGGTGATTCAAGTCTTTCTCCGATCTCGGCGGCCGGGCCGTCAAGGCCAACCGCACCTTGCCCCACACCAGTTCCACAGTTTCGTCGTCAAGACCCGCAGCGATTACGTCGAGGCGCAAAAAAGTAACGGATCGTATCGGATGGAAGAGAATCCTAGCGGCCGAAGGCCTTGGCCACGGATCTACGTGCCGGCCCAGAAGTCCGGTTCGAGTCCATGGCCCACCAGCCGACTGGCCTTGCGCTCCAGATCTCCTCGAATCGCCGTATCCGGACCCCCTGAGCCGGGAGAAGTCCAAGATGGCGACTTGTCGCTCATGTGGATTCCTTCCGGATTGGCGAACATCCTCCGGTATTGTCGGCGATCCGAGCGCAGCGCGATGCACCCCCAAGAAATCAACTCCACTGCGTTGACCCCGGAGGCACAATCGGCGACACTCAGTTGTTGGGATTCCAAGACGGAAATCTCAGATGAGGCTTCGTATGCGCATTCTCTTCCCCGCCATCGTTATCTACACCGCCGCGGTATTGCCGGCCATCGCCGCTGACCGCGTAAGGACCTCGAACGGCATCCTCGAATCCACCTCCGCGCCCAAAGACGGTGTGCGCAGCTTCAAGGGCATCCCGTTCGCACAGCCTCCTGTCGGCGACCTACGTTGGCGGGAGCCGCAACCCGTCAAGAACTGGACCGGCGCCCGCAACGCCGACCAGTTCGGCCCCCGGTGCATGCAGCGCACTTCACCCGGCGCCGACTATTGGTTCCGCAGCAACGGTATGAGTGAGGATTGCCTCTACCTCAACGTCTGGACCTCCGCCAAATCGGGGCATGAAAGACTTCCGGTTCTCGTTTACATCTTCGGCGGTGGCTTCCAGAACGGCGACGGCTCGGAGCCGCGCTACGACGGCGAGAGCATGGCCCGCCGCGGCATGGTCGCGGTATCAGTCAACTACCGCACCAACATCTTCGGCTTCTTCGTCCATCCCGAGCTGACGAAGGAGTCCCCGCACAACGCCGCCGGCAACTACGGTCTGTTGGACCAGGTGGCCGCCCTCCAGTGGGTACGGAGAAACATCGCGCCCTTCGGCGGCGACCCCAAGCACGTCACCATCGCCGGCGAATCTGCTGGTTCGATCTCCGTCAGCGCGCTCATGGCTTCGCCGCTCTCCAAGAACCTGATGGCCGCCGCCATCGGCGAGAGCGGCGCCGCCATCTCCAGCCTGCCACCGCAACCTCTTGCCGATGCCGAACAGAAGGGCGTCAAATTCGCTGCCGCCGCCGGCGTCAACACGCTTGCCGCCCTTCGCGCCATGACTGCGGAGCAGATTCAAGACGCCGCCGCCAAAGCCCAGGGTGTCCGCTTCAGCACGGCGATGGACGGCTACTTCCTTTCGAAGTCCTTGACGGAGATCTTCGAGGCCGGTGAGCAGGCTAAGGTTCCGCTGCTGGAGGGGTCGAACACCCAGGAGCAATCGGCACGCTCCGTTCTGGGCAGTGGCAACCCTACGCCGGAAACGCTGGCGAACGCCATCACGAAGTTCTATGGGGATAAGGCCGAGCCGGTGCTGAAGGCCTACGCCGCCAGCACCACCGATGAGGTTTACGAAGCCGCCACCCACTTGGCCAGCGCCCGCTTCATCTCGTATGGCACCTGGAAGTGGGCTGAACTCCAGATGAAGACCGGCGGCAAACCGGTGTACCGTTACCTATACGCCCGTCCCCGACCGGCTTATCTCGGTATGCCGGGTGAGTCCTTGCCCGCTGCGCCTGCGGCCGGCAGGGGCGGCAATGGCGACAGCGGAGCAGGCGCGCAGCAAACCGCGCCGCCTCGCGGCGCGGCGCATTCCGCCGAGATCCAATACGCCATGGGCAACCTGGAACTCGACAAGCGCTACACCTGGGAGCCCGCCGACTACGAAGTATCCAAAACGATGCAGGCCTACTTCGTGAATTTCATCAAGACGTTCAACCCGAACGGCTCGGGTCTGCCGAACTGGCCGGCCTACCGCGCCGATGATCGTTACCAGGTTATGCGCATCGACGTGAAGTCCCAAGCCGAACCCGAAGGTGATCGCGAGCGGTATCTCGCGCTGGAGGCGACGACGGCGCGATAACCGACGCCCCCGCGATACGGCGTTTCAACTGAAGCGCGGATCGTTTGAAATTGAGTCGAAGGTCTTCGAAGGAGTTGGTCTCCGCCTGAATCCTCTTGTCCTGTGAGCCGGACGCAGAAGCGATTGTCGCATTTCGCGCTAGCTGGAAGTTATTCACTTGGCCGTATCACGCCCACGCCAGCAAAGTAGCATGAAGGGCCCAGGAAGTCCGGTTCTGGGAGATGTGGATTGAGACGGAGCGTTCTCGGCTCTTAGTTCCCACCGCGCCACCCGCCGGAACCGCTCCGGCGCTTCGGAATTGACCGGCGCTGCACCGCCTGTCAGCTTGCGCCGCGCGCCCTGGTGCACCGCCGGATCGCCGCGCCAGCAGTCCTCGGACACGGTCGGGGAGTAGCGGCGAGGCGAGCGAGGATGCCTCGTTGGCGATGGCTGTGTGCTTTCGTTCCGAAACGTGCAATGCTGGTTCCGTGCGAAAGCGGTCGAATAAGAAAGGTCGGCAGACGTTCGAGATCGAAGCCCCAAGCGAGTCTGCCGGGCAGCTCCTCTCGCTGGAGGATCAGGAACGAGCCGGCCTTGCAAGGATCATGTCGGAGATGGGCCATACGGGAGGACACAAGGGCGGTAGGAGTGCCCCGCGAAGCCGGCGCCAACGCTAGTCTTGCCGCGGAACCGCGGACTCTTCCGGAAGCTTGACGAGCGCACAGAGGGTATCGCTTACCGGCGTCGCGATACCTAGAGCGGCACCGCGCCGTGCGACGTAGCCGTTGAGCGAATCGATTTCCGTAAGTCTTCCACGCGCGACATCCTGCGCGGTCGAGGAAAGGGCGCGGCTCATCCCCTCACCCAACTGCAGAGCGGCGTCCACCATGGCGGACTCGGATAGGGACACCCCCTCGGCGTGAGCCACCGCCACTGTCTCCGCGATGGCGCGCTGCATCAGAACGCGCACCGGCTCGAACCTGGCCATCGGGCCGTACCGCGCACGCGTTAGCGCCGAGATGGCGTTGTAAGCGCAATTCATCGCCATCTTAGTCCAGAGCTCCGATTCAATGGCATCAGAGATTCTACATGGGACTTCCGCGTGCTCGAACATGGCAGCCAGCGGTTCTAGCGCGGGCTGCCGCGGCCATCCCGCGCGATGCCCGATCACCAGGTCGCCGCGCCCGGTGTGGGTCACGTGACCGGGCGCGGTCATCTCGGCGGCTACATACACCGCCACCGGAATCGCGCGTGAGTGGATCGCCGCGCAAATGCGATCAACGTTATCGACGCCGTTTTGAAAACTCAGGAGAGCAGCTTCCGGAGAAAGGAACGGCTCCAATTCGCGGGCGGCCGTTTCCGTATTCACCGTCTTGACGCAAAACAGGATCACGTGGGCATCGCGGAGGCGTTCTCCGATGTTCGTGGATGCCGTCACAGGGATACGTTGGTGAACGCGTAGCCCATCAAGAAGCAGGCCGTCGCGCCCAATCGCTTCCATGTGCCGCGCCCGTCCGATCAATGTCACGCGAACGCCCGCACGTGCCAGCATCCCCCCGAAATAGCACCCCACGGCGCCCGCGCCCACTACCGCGACCGTCGGCCAATGGTCGGCGTGCATCAGGAACGATTTTAGCGCGCGGGCGTCCTCAGAAACGCGCCCGCATCGTGCAGGTGCGCCTCTGGCCGCAATCGCCGGCCCGACGCCAGCACGGCCGTAAATCTCGCCAGGATCAATCGGCCGCCAGGCGCGGTTTTTCCCTCGCACATCCGTGCCGCTCCGCTGAAGGGCTGCCCGGCGTAGCGGGAATCGGACCTGCGTGAAACTAAGCCGGGCCGGGGATACCCTTCACAAGCAGAACGATGGCAGTTGACCCGGCTTTACGGTCCTTCGCGATTTCCTGGTAGTCGGAGATTCCGCCCATTCGCGATAGGGCGCCTCGTCGGGAAAGGACAGCAACACGACTTTGTCGCGGTCCCACGTGCCCTCCACCACTATGGGGTGCTCGTCGGCGGCCAGCAGGCACCCCTTGAATTTTTTCAGGACGCCCATAAACCGCTCCTGGTAGCGTCCGTAGGCTTGCTGGATAATTGTGCGATCACGTAGACGCTCATGGGGGCCCGCCTCCCTATCAGCTTACGCTGTGATCGCGCTCACATGGGAGGCCTAGCCTCCGGTGCGGCGAGGCGACCGCGGGTATGCGAATCACCGCGTCTCCCGTGCAACTAACTGCAGTTCACGACTGATTCGCCGGCGCGCCGCGCCAGCCCCGCTGGACACCAAGCGGCCTAGCAGCAGCGCCGAGGAGCGCATGGCGCGCGGGGGACTCCCCTCACGCATCAAATAGGCGTTAAAATAAGCT
>PKYZ01000367.1 GCA_003132865.1 Bryobacterales bacterium | reverse complement strand
ACGACGCGTTCCGGGATGCGCTCGCGATTGAACTGGGCCATTTTCTCGAAGAGAAGATAGTCTTCCATCAGGACCGGGCCCCTGGGACCGGCGGTGACGGAGTTCTGGTTGTCGCCGACAGGACGGCCGGACGACGTGGTCATCAACGGACAGGATTGTTCGGGTTTGTCTGTTTTCATAAGGATACCTTCCAATTATAGGCGCTTCCGGGCGGCGGGGCGATAGCTATTATGCAATGATAGCGATAGGTAGATCCTATGGAGTTGCATCAGCTTCGGTATTTTTGCGCAGTGGCCCGGACAGGGAGCTTCACGCGCGCGGCAGCGGAGGAGGGCGTGGCGCAGCCTTCGCTATCCCAACAGATTGTGAAGCTGGAACTGACGCTGGGGGCGAAGCTGTTCGACCGGCTGAGCCGGAGCGTGCAGTTGACCGAGTACGGGCGCACACTGTTGCCCCAGGCGCTGGCGATTCTGCGGGAGGTGAACGAGGCGCGCAGCACCCTGGAGTCTCTGCGGCGGGGCGTGGCGGGGAACCTCTCCGTGGGGTGCATTCCGACCATCACGCCGTACTTCCTGGCGCCCCGGCTGAGCGGCTTCGCCGAGCGGTTTCCGGATGTGGAACTGCGGTTGATGGAGGAGACCACGCCAAAGCTGGTGGAGTTGCTGCAGGCCGGGAAGCTGGACCTGGCGGTGGTGGGGCTTCCCGTGAACAGTCCGGGGATGCTGTGCGCGGAGTTGTTCCGGGAACCTATTTGGGTGGCGGTGGGAAAGGGGCACCGGCTGGCGGCGAATACGCATGTGAAGCTCTCCGAACTGCGCGGCGAGAAGATGTTGTTGCTGAAGGAAGGGCACTGCTTCCGCGACGACGCTTTGCGCATCTGCAGCCGGGCGCGGATGCCGTTCCATCCCATGTTCGAGACGGACCAGTTTTCGAGCATCTTTCCGATGGTGGCGACCGGGCTGGGGATCACGCTGGCGCCCAAGATGGCGGCGAGCACGGCGGGGGAATGCCGGCTGCTGCCGCTGGAGCGGGAAACGTTCCGGCGGGTGGGATACATCCGGGTGCGGCGGCATGTCCGCGGCGCCGCGCAAATCGCGTTCGTGAAGTGGTTGCGGGAGCAGTGCTTCGGCTGTCGCGAGAAGTGACCCGCCACTGCTTTCCAAAACTGACCCAGGCGGTCTCTAGCTAGAGTGCATTCTGGACGGAATTGAGTCGCTGGTTGGTAGACAAGAGAAATGACCTGATCGCTTTGAACCAGACCTAAAACGAATCAGGATACCCGCTCTGATAGAAGGCGAGTGATGGAGCACTCGGAAACTGCCGTGGAAAGCAGTGACCGGCCTTTCGAAGCTCTGCTAGCTAGGGGGCGGCGATCCGGAAACCACGCCACTTCCTTCCAGGCCCAGCGGCAGCGCGGCGTTGAGCAACTGCCGTCATCCGAGCACGACCTGCGGCAATGGCCCCGAAGCCACATCTACGAGCCGACCGTAAGTCCCGGTGAATTGGAAGAAATCGCCGACGGCACTCGGCCGATCACATCGTACGGCGGCTCAGTGCGTTCCCGCCACCTTCCCGGCTTTCGGTGCATCATTAGTATATGGGCCTCCAAACTGTCAAAATTCCGGTGAGCGGCATGACGTGCGGCAATTGCGCCCGTAGCGTCGAACGGAAACTCTCGACCAGTCCCGGCGTATCGAGCGCGCGTGTGGACCTGGCGGGAGGCACGGCGACGGTCGAGTTTGATGCCGACCGTACCAAGTTGCCCGACCTGCTGCACGCCATCGAGCAGCTCGGCTACACTGTGCAACAATGAGCGCCGCCCCGAGCGCGGAAACGACCGAGCGCATGGACTTGCCCGTCTCCGGGATGTCCTGCGCCGCTTGCGCGCGCGCCATAGAGAACCAGCTCGCTGCCACGGCGGGCGTCGCGAGCGCGCATGTCAATTTCGCCACGTCCACCGCCACGGTGGAGTTCGATCCCGCGCGCGCGGCGGTGCGCAACCTGGTGGACGCCATCGAAGAGTTGGGCTATGGAGTGCCGCAGCCGGTCGCTGGCGAGGATGTCGAGGAGCAGGCGCGCGCGCACGAATACGCCGCGCTGCAACGAAGGCTGTGGCTGGCGGCGGCCTTTGCGATTCCGGTGGTGGTGCTGGGCATGTGGCCGGGGCTGATGCACCTCGCCGCGATGAGCTGGATCCAGCTTGCGCTCACCGCACCGGTGGTCTTCTATGCGGGCGCGCCTTTCTACAAGGGTGCTTGGACCGCGCTGCGGCACCGCTCCGCGAACATGAACACCCTGATCGCGCTGGGGACCGGCGCCGCATTCCTGTATTCGTTGACGGTGACGGTGCGCGGTGGGCATGAGGTGTATTACGAAGCTGCCGCCGTGATCGTCACCCTGATTCTGCTCGGCCGGGTGCTGGAAGCGCGCGCCCGCGGCAAGGCGTCCGAGGCCATCCGCCATTTGCGGGAGTTGCAGCCCAAGACCGCGCGCGTGGTGCGCGACGGCGCCGAACAGGATATTCCCATCGAGCAGATGCGCGTGGGCGACCTCGTGGTGGTGCGCCCTGGCGAGAAGATCCCGGTGGATGGCGCGGTGCGCGAAGGAGATTCGGCGGTCGATGAATCCATGCTTACGGGCGAAAGCATGCCGGTGGATAAGAAGTCCGGCGACGCGGTTTATGGCGGCACGATCAATCGTTCCGGCAGCCTGCGTTTTGAGGCGCGCAAGGTGGGGCGCGCCACGGCTCTGCAGCAGATGATCGAGCTGGTGCGGCAGGCGCAAGGTTCGCGCGCGCCCGTGGCGCGGCTGGCTGATGTGGTAAGCGGCTACTTCACCGTGGGCGTGCTGGCCATCGCCACCCTGACGTTCGTGGTGTGGCTGGCGCTTGCATTGCTGGGGGTTGCCCCGCTCTCGTTCGCGCTGCGCAATTTCGTGGCCGTGCTGATCATCGCTTGCCCCTGCGCGCTGGGCTTGGCCACGCCCACCGCGATCATGGTGGGCACGGGGCGCGGCGCCGAGCGCGGCATCCTCATCAAGGGCGGCGAGGCGCTGGAGGCCGCGCACCGCATCGACACCGTCATCCTGGATAAGACCGGCACCATCACGTGCGGCCAACCGCGGGTGACCGATGTGATCCCGATGAACGGGTATGCAGAGGCTGCAGTGCTGCGCCTGGCGGCATCGGCCGAGCGCTATTCCGAGCATCCTCTGGGGCGGGCGATAGTCGAGCATGCCCAAGCCTTGGCGATCGTGCTGGAGGATCCCGCCGGCTTCCGCGCCGTTGCGGGGCATGGCGTCGAAGCGCGCGTGGATGGCTGCGACGTGACGGTGGGCAGCTTCGCCGGGCCGCTTGAGTTGCCCGAAATGGAGCGGCTCGCCGCGGAGGGGAAGACCGCCGTGGTGGTCGCCGTGGATGGGCAGCCCGCTGGAGCCATCGGCATCGCCGACACGGTGAAACCCGAAGCCGCGGCCGCCGTGCGCCGCCTGCATGAGATGGGCATCGAAGTCTGGATGATTACCGGCGACAATCGCCGCACTGCCGAGAGCGTCGCGCGGCAAGTTGGCATTCAGCGCGTGCTAGCCGAAGTGCTGCCGGATGCCAAGTTGGCCGAGGTGCGGAAGTTGCAAGCCGCCGGGAGGAAGGTTGCCATGGTGGGCGACGGCATCAACGACGCGCCCGCGCTGGCGCAGGCCGATGTGGGCATCGCCATTGGAACCGGAACTGACATCGCCAAGGAGGCCGCCTCCATCACGCTGATGCGCGGCGATCTGGACGGCGTGGCCGGCGCGCTCGCCCTGGCGCGCCGGACCATGCGGGTGATCCGGCAGAACCTGTTCTGGGCGTTCGCCTACAACATCATTGGGATCCCCATCGCGGCGGGTGCCTTGTACCCATTCACCGGCTGGCTGCTGTCGCCGGTGCTGGCGTCGGCGGCCATGGCGCTTTCCAGCGTTACGGTGGTGACCAACAGTTTGCGGCTAAAGCGCGCATGAATGAATCGCCATTTTTCGCGCTGTTGCCCGGGCGGCTTTACGTCAGTAGTTCTTCCACGCTTTTGGCATCCAGCACCCTTAGACTCAAATCTTCAAGCTCGGACGCCGGCAGGGCCGCCAGTTTATCGCCGGCCCAACTCGGCAGGGCGCCGAAGCGCTTCTCAATTAGCTGGCGAAAACGGTCAGTTCGCCTTCTTGACGGCCTTTCCTGACGCTCTTCTTGCAGGCCCTTCTGAAACAGGAGTCCCAAGACTTCGTTTTCCAGAATATCGATGTGCGGCATTTTTCGAGCCCGTGCCTCTGTATCGCGAGGATCGGATACACTCGCGCTGCCGGGGAGGCTTTACGTCAGCAATTCTTCCACGCTTTTGGCATCCAGCACCCGCATACTCAGATCCTCCAGTTCGGGCGCCGACAGTGCCGCCAGTTTTTCGCCGGCCCAACCCGGCAGGGCGCCGAAGCGCTTCTCAATCAACCGGCGAAGGACGGTGAGTTCGCCTTCCTGACGGCCCTCCTGTCGCCCTTCCTGACGGCCTTTCTGTTCCGCTTCCTTAAACATAGGTCCCAAGACCTCGTGTTCCCGAATATCGATATCAATCGGCATTTTCCGTCTCTCCTGCTCCACCGTTCTCGACAAGTGCCGCAATCCAGCCAGGATCACCAACTGGGCCAAGGCGGTTTCCCGCTCCGCCGCCGCCAGACCCGCGATCCGCTTCACAATCTTGCCTACCGCCTCTTCATGGTCCCGTAGTCCCGCCAGGATCGCAATTACATTATCGCCGACCGCGTCGCTTTCCAGCAGGCGGTCGCCATCCAGCGTGCGAATGTCGATCAGGCGGTACTGGAACAACACGTCGGGACCGCGCAGCTCGCTCTCCATTCGCAGTTGCGCTTCGCCCACGTACAGCACCACTTGGCGCGGGAGTCGACCGAACAGCCGAAAGACGCCCAGGCAGTATTCGGCCATGCGCAGCGGCATCGCCGCATCGTTGCCGCTTTGCAACTCCACGTGGACCAGACCGCCGTCGGCAGTCTCGCCGAGAAGGTCCAAGCGTAGGTTCTGCACCTTTGGCAGTTCCACATCCAGCCACTTCGCGACCGTCGTGCCAGTCAGCTCGCGCATGGTGAGCGTGGCCGAACCTTGCAACAGCAACTTCAAGGCTACGTCGTATTCCTGCATGCGGGGAACCGCTTATCGATTGTGCTTACGGAAAGGGGTGGAATACTGGCGGTCTTTCTCTCATCCGCGAGTGAACCAGGATACGGGCGCTGGGGAAACTGCGTGGGCAGGTATCTTCGCCTGCCCACGTTTGGGAAGGACAGTTACTTCTGGGGCGTGCTGGTGGTGCTGGTGCCAGTCTTCTTTGCGCTGGTCTTTTTGGTGCTGTGCTTCGAGGTATTCTTGGTCTTCTTCGCCGGAGCGGTGCTCTTCTGGTCCGGCGTCGACTGGCTCGGGGTGGCCGGCGCGGTGGACTGCGCAAATGTCAGCGGCAGGCTGGCGGCGGCGAAAACGATCGCGAGTAAGCTTTTCTTCATGTTGGTCTCTCCTTGCGGGATTCATTTCTCCCGTCAATTCCATCTTGCGGCAACGCCCGTTTTAATACGATAGACTCGAAAGGCTAACTCGCGGGCGAAAGAAGACGCTGGAATCGCCCAACCATAGCCCCGGTCAGGGCGCTCGATTAGCCCCGATACGGGATATCCGCCTCGCCCGCCATAGCGCCATCATGGACTTGGAGGACCGTGAAGGAACATTCACCTGCGCCCGCCCGCCGGATCACCCACCGCAGCCTCCTGCGCGTCTTGATCGCCGGTTTCAGCCTGGTCATCATCCTGCTGCTGGCCGGCGCCTTCATCGGCATCGGCAACATCCACACCATCAAGGAGAACGCCGCGCGCCTGGTCGAGGAGCAGCAGTCCACCAACCGCCTGCTCGAAGAGGTGCACCGGCAACAGGCCAGCCTCAGCGAGGTCTTCTCCATCCTGGCGCGCGATCCGGATTCCGTCGATTACCGCAAGATCCTGTCCCAGTTGGACGAGGCGGACGGCAAGATCGACCGCATCGTGGCGGAGGGCGCGCAGACTCCGCAGCGGCGCCTTTACGACCAGCTCCGGCAAACTTCCGCCGCATTCTCGGCCGAAGCGCGGCGTTTGCTGGCCGTCGAGGAGCCCGAGACATTTTCGTCGCAGGATCTGTTCCGCGATCACGAGGCGTTCATCTCTGTGGTTGCCAAGCTCATCGAGTCCAGTTACCGGAGGGCCGTCGCGGCGCAGAATCAGATCGACCAACGTTCCGAGCGCCTGGTCAAACAATCCGCCGCATTCCTGGCCGCTTTTCTCACGATGGCGTTGCTCTGCACGGTGCTGACCGTGCGCCTGACCGCGCAACTGCTGCGCAAAATGGACTGGCAGGAAAGCGAATTGAGCCGGGTCTCCTGGCACATGTTGGAAGACCAGGAGAGCACGGCGCGCCGCTTCTCCCATGAGCTGCACGACGAACTCGGACAGTCGCTGACCGCCGTCAAGGCCAACTTGGCGGCCCTCCGCGCCGATGACGCGCCCGATCCATCGCGCTTGGACGATTGCTTGCGGTTGGTCGACGAATCCATCGGCAATGTGCGGCAAATGTCGCAATTGCTGCGTCCGACAATTCTGGACGACTTTGGTTTGGAGGCCGCGCTGCGCTGGCTCTGCGAAGGCTTCACGCATCGCACGGGCATCCAAACGGATTTCAAGTCCGGCATTTCCGGCCGCCTGCCCGATGAGACCGAAACGCACCTGTTCCGCCTGGCGCAGGAGGCGCTCACCAATGTGGCGCGGCATTCCAGCGCGCGCAACGCCATCGTTGCGCTGGATTCGCTGGGCGGCGAGGTGCGCCTCTCGATTCGCGACAACGGGCGCGGCTTACCGGCCGCTGGCGCCGGACCGCGCGGCATGGGTATGATCGGGATGCGGGCCCGCGCGCGCAGCGTGGGCGGCGACCTGAGCGTGCGCTCCAAACGGGGACTGGGCGTCGAGATCGAAGTCCGCGTGCCGGCCGGCGGCGCAGAGCATGAGAGAAAAGATCCACATCCTGTTGGCTGACGACCATGCCGTGGTGCGGCAGGGATTCAAAATGATCCTGGCCGCGCAGCCCGATATGGAGATCGTGGGCGAGGCCGGTAATGGCCGCGAAGCCCTCGCCCTGGCCGGCCAGTTACAGCCCGACGTGATCGTGATGGACGTGGCCATGCCGGAACTGAACGGCATCGAAGCCACCCGCCGCGTCGCCGATCTATCTCCCCGTTCTCGGGTGCTGGCGCTGAGCATGCATAAGGATTCCGTGTATGTCCGCGAAATCCTGCGCGCCGGGGCCCGCGGCTATCTCCTGAAAGACTCCATCGCCAGCGACCTGCTGGCCGCCGTGCGTGCCGTCGCCCGCGGCGAAGGTTACCTGAGCCCCGGCGTATCCGACGCGGTGCTCAACGATTACCGCCGCCACGTGACCGATCCCATCGATCTGCTCACCAGCCGCGAACGCGAAGTGCTGCAGATGATCGCGGAAGGCAAGACCAACAAGGAAATCGCCACCGTGTTGAACCTCAGCGTATACACGGTGGATGCGCATCGCGGCCGCATCATGGAGAAGCTCAACGTACATAGCGTCACCGATCTGGTGCGGTTCGCCGTGCGGTGCGGACTCGTGGATTGATCCCTGTGCTACTGTCCATCAGCCTCTTCGCGCGCTGTGACGATTCTTGTGGGGCGGGCGTCCACGCCTGCGGCGGGTNNGCGGCTTGCCGCTATGCGGGGCCAGCCCCCCGGTCTGCGCATGGCGTCAAAAATAAGGGCCCGCTACGCAGACTCAACGGTCTGGCCCAAGCTGGGTTGTTCGGTGGCTACTTCCCCGAGCCCGCCTTCCGGCTCGTGCGGGCTCACTCCTACGAGTAGCGCGTTACACTACCAAGTGGATAACTTCCGGATGCGCCGTAACACAGGACTTGACCGCCTTCTGATCGGTTACACTGAACTGAATCAAGCGAATGCCGCTCTCTCCAGGCACAAGACTCGGCCCGTACGAAATCCTCGCGCCACTCGGCGCGGGCGGTATGGGCGAAGTCTACCGGGCGCACGACACTCGCCTAAACCGCGACGTGGCCCTCAAAATCCTGCCCGAAGACCTCGCCAAGGACCCCTCCCGCCGCGCCCGCTTCGAGCAGGAAGCGCGCGCCGTGGCCGCGCTCAATCACCCCAACATCGTCGCCATCTACGATGTCGGCGACGGCTACATCGTCAGCGAACTGGTGGACGGCGAGCCCCTGCGCGCCGGCAAGCTCAGCTTGCGCAGAACCATCGAGGCGGCCGTGCAGATCGCCAGCGGACTCGCCGCGGCCCACGACGCCGGCATCGCGCATCGCGACCTCAAGCCAGACAATATCCTGCTCACCCGCGACGGCCGCCCCAAGATCCTGGATTTCGGCCTGGCGAAAGTTCAGGCCACCCGTGCCCCCGCCGAGGGCGAGACCGTTACCGTACGCACCGAAGCCGGAGTCGTAATGGGCACGCCTGGATACATGAGCCCCGAGCAGGTGCGCGGACTGGCCACCGACCACCGCAGCGACATCTTCAGCTTCGGCGTCATCCTCCACGAACTGCTCTCAGGCAAGCGCGCCTTCCACGGGGAGACCTCCATGGATACCATGCAGGCTATCCTGCGGGAGGAGGCGCCGGAGTTGCCCGAAACTGTGCCCGCGGGCGTCCGGCAGATCGTCGCGCATTGCCTGGAGAAAGAGGCGTCGCGGCGTTTTCAATCCGCCCACGATCTCGGCTTCGCGTTGTCCGCCAGCGGGCAGAGCGGCAGCCATCCATCGCTGGCTCCCGTCCGCTCCTCGCGGCGGCGCTGGGTTCTGCCAGCGGCGGTCGCGTGTCTGGCCGCCGGTATCGCCGCCGGCGCGCTGCTACTCGCGCCCAAACATCACGGCATCGAGAACTACCGTTACACGCCCATCGAAATCTCGCGGGAGAGCCCCTATAGCCCTACATGGGCTCCCGATGGGAAGGCGTTCTCCTATTCCGCCCTCGTGGATGGTAAGACGCAGGTCTTCGTCCGATATGTGAACTCGTCTGCGGCGTCTCAGATCACGCATGAGGCAGGATGGGCGTGTCCGCTCGGATGGTCGCCGGACAGCAAGCGCATATTCATTTTCGGGAAGGACCCCCAGATGGATAAACCGCCGTACGCGTTGCTTTCCCTCTCCGTCACCGGCGGCGAACCCGAGCTCGTCATGCCGTTCGATGCCGTGACAGCAAGCATTTCCCAGGATGGCAAGGTTCTGACGGTGATGCGAAAGGAAGAGGACGGCGCCTATTCCGTTGCCACTTCCTCGCCGGTCGGTTCTCCCTTGAAGCGCTATGCACCCGCGCCCTTCGAATGTAAGACTTTCGTCAACGGCGCGAACCTCAAGCTGTCGCCCGATGGCTCCCGAATCTTGTACTTCCTAAATCCAACCGGCCAGGAGCAGGCGTGGAGCCTTCCTTTTCCGGCGGGAAGCGGGATTCCGAAACTGATCCTGAAAGACCTCCCGCATTATGGAGGTACGCCGGCATTCTCCTGGTTTCCCGACAGCCGGCACATCGCCATTTCGCTGGAACAGCACCAGGGAGATGCTAACCACCTTTGGATCGCTGACACCGTCACCGGCAGCCGCACGCCGCTGACCACGGGTCTATTCAGCGAGCGCGTAGCGGCAGTCTCTCCCAGCGGCAAGCAGATCCTTTTCCTGGAATCAACCAACGACTACAAGCTCGTCTCCGCGTCGTTGGCGGACGCTTCGATCCGCACGTTGATCTCGTCGCAACGGCCTGTGGGGATGCCCGCGTGGGCGCGAAAGGTAGAGAAGTTTGCGTACCAGACGGATGGTACCGGCGAGCCTGAGATCTGGCTGCATGAGGGCGATGGATCGGAGCGTCCGCTGGTGACTCCAGCTATGTTTCCAGCCGGGACCACCAACTGGTGGATGGACCCCACGCTTTCCCCGGCGGGCGATCGCCTGGCATACCAACGGATTGCCACCAACGGCGAACCTGCCATCTGGATCTCCTCGCTGGCGGGTGGTCCTCCCGTTCGCCTCACCAACACGGACGAGACGGAGTTCGAGTTCATGGCCTCCTGGTCGCCGGACGGCGGGCGCATTGCCTATTTACAAGATGCTAAGGGTGGAACCAGTTCTATAATGATCTGCAAGACCAGCGGCCAGGCCACCCCCATAGAGCTCCGTTCAAAAGTCGGCGGAGGTCTGCCCGATTGGTCTCCCACCGGCGAGTGGATTTCCTTTCTTGATGATTCCGGCTGGAATCTCGTCTCCCCCGACGGCAAGTCCACACGCGCTCTCGGGAAAATCGCCACGCCACACCTGACCTTCTCGAAAGGCGGCCAGACCCTCTACGGAATCCGCGCCGAAAAGGATCATCAATACCTCTTCTCCCTCAACCTCGCCGGAAGCCAGATGAAAACCATCGGGGATGTGGGAACCGAGTTCGTGCCGCGCAGCTATTTAATTCCCGGCATTCGCTTCAGCCTCTCTCCCGACGGAAAGAGCATTCTTTATCCCAGTTTTTCCATCAAGACCAGCCTCTGGATGCTGGAAGGCTTCGACGCACCGCACTGAGCCGGCGCGAACTCCCATTGCCTCGAGCACGGAGGCCGGCCGCCAGTCGCCTGCAGAAACCCTTTCTCAACGCAACCATGAATGCTATGACTGCCCGGGTAGACAAGCCGTTACAAGCCGTAGCCTTTTCGCGTGCTCCGGACGTATGGTCGGCCATCCGGAAGTTATCGCCCGACACAACTGCGCCACGGGGCGTACAGGCACATGTCTGCGTAGTCGGCAAACCGGACAAAGGGCCGCACTCTCCCAAAATCCCCGGAAACGGCGTTCTGCGATGTGTGCACATGGTCAGGGACGCACTCCATCGGGTGAGATCGGCCTTACTTTAACGCCTATGCCCGGTCTGCCCCACCAACGCTGAGAACTCACTGATCCGGGTCCGCCGGTTTGCCCGCAACCGCAGCCGGCGCCGCGGACATCGCGCCGCGCAACACGTCATTCGCAAAGAAGAATTTGCCGTCGTTCGGCACCATCATGATCTGCACCTTGTCCGACAGCCGCTCCGCGATGATCTTTTGAATGAGCAGCGGATTCTGCTTCAGCACCTGCGCCTCGGACTTCATCCGCTCCGCGTCGGCCGCCGCCACCACGCGAATATGATCGCCATCCGCTTCAGACATCATCTTGCGTTTTTCCAGTTCCGCCTTGCTGTCGATCACCTTGGCCTCGGCCATGGCTTCCGCGTTCTTGACCGTGGATTCCTTGCGGGCCTCGGCCTCCAGACGCGACTGCTCGATCTGTTTCTGCTTGAGCGGCAGCGTGTGCTGCATGGCGTCCGCCTGCGCCTTCGCCTGCAACACCACCACGGCGGCCTCGGCTTCGGCTCCCGTCACGCGCCGGGCTTTGTCGGCTTCCGCTTCCAATTCCGCTGAGTGAACCTGCTTCTGTTTGATCTCCAAATCGACCGATAGCCGGTCGTTCTCTTGCTCCTTCAGCAGAAGCGATTCCAGCCCCTTGGCGTATTCGGGCGGTAACTGGACATCGCGCAGCATGATTTCCTTCACCAAGACCCCATCCGCGGCGAGCTTCCGGGTGATGGCCTCCGCGGCGCGCTGCCGCACTTCTTCGCGCATGCCGGCGAACACGTCGCGCACCAGGTAGCCGGGCACGATCTGCCGGAAAACGCTGGCCACCACCGCGGGCACCAACTCCTGGTCCACGGGCTGGGACATGTTGGCATGGATATACGCGAGACGTTTCGGGTCCAGGCGGTAACGAATCGATACCGCGAGACCCAGCGGCAGCCCTTCCTTCGTTTGGATCTTGAGCACCTCGGCCCTGGCTTTGGGATTGGATTTCGGATCGTCGCTGGCCACCGTCGTGAATACCTGATCGCGAATGTCGTAAAGCGCGATGCCCTGCACGAACGGAACCACCAGGTGGACGCCCGGATACAAAGTGCCCGGCGCGACGCCGGAAATCTGGCTGACCAGCACACCGGCCATGCCGCTGGGCACAATCGCGATCGATGCACTCAGCAGCAGCGGCAAGCACGCAACCAGCGCGCATCGCAAGGCCATGCGCCAGCGCACGGCAGCCAAAGTCAGTGGCCCGGACGCGCCCTCCGCAATGCGGAGCGCGTTGGCCCGATATACATCCCACAACACAAGCCCGATGGCGCCGGCCAGCAAGCCGATTCCAGAGGCCAGAAACAAATACTTGAGCAACAACATTGGTAACCTCCTTACCCGGACGCCTGCTGTGCAAACCATGGGCCACCGGCGGAATGCACGAAATTCGCGGCATTCCGAACTGGAACCGCAGCGGGGCTTGTGTAAACCGAAACACACCGTGTGTATTTGGCCATTTCGGTGGGGCAGACCCGGTGTGCGAGTCGGAGCTGATAGCTGAGAGCTGATCGCTGATAGCTGATCGCTGATAGCTGATATCGTGAACCCATGCGCGCCTCCGCTCTCTTCTTGATTGTTTTGCCCCTTCTGGCCGCCCCGGCTGACGACTTCCGCGCCATCGTCGATCGAGAGGTGCCGGCTCTCTTCTCGATCTACAAGGACCTGCACGCGCATCCGGAAATCTCGCAGCACGAGGAGCGCACCTCCGCGCTGCTGGCGGAAGAGCTGCGCAAGGCCGGCTACACCGTCACCGAGCACGTCGGCAAGTATCCGGACGGCCGCGCCGCATTTGGCGTTGTCGCGATTCTCAGCAACGGCGCGGGCCCCACGGTCCTGGTGCGCACGGACATGGATGCCTTGCCCGTCGAGGAAAAAACAGGCCTGCCCTATGCCAGCACGGTCCATACGAAGGATGACGCCGGCCAAACCGTAGGCGCTATGCACGCCTGCGGGCACGATCTCCACATGGCATCCTTTCTGGGTACGGCGCGCACGCTTGCCGCTATCAAGGACCGCTGGCACGGTACCCTGATGCTCATCGGGCAGCCCTCCGAGGAACGCGTGAACGGCGCGCGCGCCATGCTCGCCGACCGGCTCTACGAGCGCTTCGGCCGGCCCGACTCCTGCATCGCGCAGCACGACACTCCAGAGATAGCCGCCGGCCAAGTGGGCGTGGTCGCGGGGCCGATACTCTCCGGCGCGAACACGGTGGACGTGATCATTCGCGGGGTCGGCGGACACGGCGCCCGCCCCGAAACGACCAAGGACCCTATCGTGATGGCGGCGCAGTTCGTGCTGGCGCTGCAAACGATCGTCAGCCGGCAGACCGCGCCCCAGGACCCGGCCGTGGTCACCGTCGGATCCATTCACGGCGGGACCAGGCCCAACATCATTCCCGATGAAGTGAAGCTCCAAATCTCCACGCGCGCCTTCAGTGAGGAGGTTCGGCGGAACACCCTGGCCGCCATCGAGCGAACCGCGCGCGGCGTGGCGCTGGCCGCCGGCGTCCCGGAAGATCGCGCGCCCATTGTGACGGTCAACCAGGCGGAATCCGTACCGGTTACCTACAACGATCCCGCACTGGCCGCGCGGCTGAAGGATTCCCTGCGTGCCGCGCTGGGCAGTCAGAACGTGCTGGATGGAAAGGCGTCCATGGTGAGCGAGGATTTCGGACTTTTCGGATTGGAAGGACGGCAGATCCCCTGTTTTATGCTGTGGCTGGGAGCCGCCGACCCGGACAAACTCAAGGAGAGCCTGCGCACCGGACGCGCGCTGCCCTCCCTGCACTCCAGCCTGTTCGCGCCTCTACCCGAACCCGCCATTCGCACGGGCGTCATCGCCATGACATCCGCGGTCCTGGACCTGGCCAAGTAGGACAGGCCTCCTGGCCTGTCCACAACCTATGGCGAACGCTGATACGACCGCCCAAGCTCATCGAGTCCGAATCGGACAACAAGCTCCAGTTCCACGTGGCGTCTCTCTACCCCATGCTGTACCGCCTGGAGCGTAAGGGATTGGTGGAAGGCCGTTGGGTGGAGAAGGCGGGCGAACGCCGGCGCCGCTTCTACCGCCTCACCGCGCAAGGTCGGCGCGCACTGGCCCAGCAACGCCGAAACTGGCGAGAGTTCGCGAACGCCCTCAACCGGCTGACGAGGTTCAACCATGCCTGACTGGCGCCAGTACGTGCGCGGCCACTTGCCGCACCTGCATGTCCCACCCGAGCGGGAGAGCGAAATTGTGGCGGAACTGGCCCCGCAGTTGGACTAAACCTACGCCGAAGCCCTCGCGGGCGGGGCTTCCGAGGCCGACGCGCTGCACCGCGCCGAGGCACAGTTCGCCAACTGGCGCGAACTCGCGCGCGAGATCGACGCCGCCGAAGCGCGCATCGCGGCGCAACTGGAGCCGTCACACGGCGGAATGCTGGCGGGGCGGTGGCACGATCTGCGGTACGCGGGGCGGTTCCTCCGGCGCAACCCGGGCTTCACCGCAATCGCCGCCATCACCCTGGCATTCGGGATCGGCGGCAACACCGCCGTGTTCACCACGGTGGATGCCGTGGCGCGGCGCAGCCTGCCGTACCACGACTCCGGCCAATTGATGGACATCGAAACGCGCCCACGATTTTGACACCGAAACCCGAACATGTGCCGCAGTAATTCAGATGATGCACTACCCGGAAATAATCGTGGAGACCGCATGGTCTGCCGCCTCATACTCCCGCCGGAAACCGGCCCGCCCGGTCCCACCAAGGCCGGCTTGAAATTGAAAAAGACGGGCCGCACACCGGCTTAAATCCGGGCGACCGACATCGAGTCTCCCGGCCGCCGCCCGTCGCAAGCACTACGACCAGTCGCCGACTATATGTCCAAGTGAATATTTATCGCCGACAAGTTATGCAGAACTCGGGGCGCTCACGTCTGAGCCGTAGCCGATCAGAGGTTTCATCGTTACTCCGATCCAACCACGGCGCAGTGCGTCAGCGCCAGCCCGGTGCGTTCGATCGCCCCCGAATCCCCAATTGCCGGAAGAGCACCTTCCTGGCGTCGGGCGAAAGAGCAGAAGGGATCGCCACGCTTTCGGATGCAGGCGAAAGGTTTTGGTCGCTGTTCGGTATCGCCAGAAAACCGTGAAGGCTTGGTTGTCACGCCCGAACCCACGAATCGCGCCGACCGACATTGATGGACTCCCGCCAGCAGCAACTACAATCCCGCCGGTTCACGGTAACGAGGCCGAGTGTTCTGAGGTCTGCCGACACGCCGTTCTGCCAGAGGAATGCGTGGATTGAAGGATGCCTCCTCTGCGGTCATTTCGGACCGGCGGTAACACTCTCCGGGGATTTTGCAAGGCTCACTCCAGGCATCAACGACCGCCGCAAGCGCCGGTTTGGTTGTCAGCAGACTCGAAGATCAGGTCGTCGGCATTCTCGTTCCATTCCAATGCCTTCACGTGGGGGCGACCGTCGGGCTCGTGATCGAGCATCCTTTCCCAGGACGGTCAACCAGCACCGATGTGCTGTGTCGCCGCCCCCAGCCTGACGGTCGCCCCACCCCTGTCTGTGCAGGCAGGCATTACCGGGTCAAGTCTCCGCCTGATTCTCCGATTGGGTTGTACCTAAGCGCACAGCGAGTAGTAGCACGCGCATATGCGTCTCCCTATCGCCGCTAGTCTTGGGGTCCCTCCTCCGCGGCCACTCCCGAAACCGTTCCGGTAACTCCGCCCGTAGAGGCAAAAAAGACGGGGTTGTTGGAGGCGTCGGCCAACACCGGCAGCGTCGTCTCGGTATAAGTAAGGCTGCCGGACGCATCCTTGAAACGGCCGGTTCCACCAATGATATTAAAAGTCATAGTACAGTGGGCCTCCTGGGCCGCTAGATCAACGCAAACTTCTCCCTGCGTCAGATTGACCTTCAATAGACTTCCGCCCTGGAACCGAAATACGCCTCCGCCGGCCACCATGACAAAATAAAGCATAGTTGGGCCCGAGCAAGTGCTGGACTGCTGCGGCATAGTTGTCTCGGCGCTTATATTACGAAAGGTGAACTGTCCCAGCGCACCGTTCCCGGCGACATTCCATTCATCGGTAGTTGTGTTGGGCTGCTGTAGATTGATCGCGCTGGCCCCACTAGTTCCCGAAAACCTCATCGTTACGGGCTGTTGTGCGTAGATACTTGCGACACCGAAATTGAGCATCAGTGCCACGGTTGCTATGTGGTTCATACGTTTCTCCTATCTATTTGGAGGAGATCATTCGTTGTGGTCTTCATACTGGAATCTCCTTAGGTTTATCGATCAGGCGGCCAGTCCCAATCCGCCTCACCTACCACGAATAAGGAATCGCGGGGCTGAAGGTTACAGCCGCCGGGGCGAAAGGCATATAATAGCTGTGTAAATCCGGCCGAAATGCCAAACTGCCCTCAGTGCGGAGCGGGATTGGGTTCCGACGATCCCGCGGGACTGTGCCCTCATTGTCTGATCCAAGGCGCACTTGGAAGTTCCGGTACCGGCGACTTTAGGGCTGAGACGGTTGGCCCTGCCACAGCCGTGGCGCGGGATGAGGACTTCGGCCGCTATCGGATCATCCAGCTCCTGGCCGAAGGGGGTATGGGCACCGTTTATCTAGCCGAACAGCTTGAGCCCATTCGCCGGCGCGTAGCTCTTAAGGTTGTGAAGCTCGGCATGGACACCGCCCAAGTGCTCGCGCGCTTTAATAACGAGCGCCAGGCGCTCGCGATGATGGACCACCCGAACATCGCCCAAATCTTCGACGCCGGCGCGACCACCAAAGGACGCCCGTACTTCGTAATGGAGTACATCGAGGGGGCGCCCATAACCCAGTATTGCGATCGCAGGCGGATGACCACCATGGAGCGGGTTGCGTTATTTCTCGCGGTCGGCCGTGCGGTCCAACATGCGCACGAGAAGGGTGCGATTCACCGTGACCTGAAGCCGTCGAATGTGCTTGTGACAGAGCAGGACGGCGCGCCGGTCCCTAAGGTAATCGATTTCGGCATCGCGAAGGCCACTGACAAGTGGGCCGTAGAGAACACGTTGCTCACGCAGTTCGGCCAGATCGTCGGGACGCCGGAGTACGCCAGCCCTGAGCAGGCCGACACGATGACGGGAGACATCGATGAAAGCTCCGATGTGTATTCCCTCGGCGTGCTCTTGTACGAGTTGCTGATCGGCGCCGTGCCATTCGACACGGCGACGCTGCGCAACGTCGGTTTGGCCGAAATGCTGCGGATCATCCGTGAAGAGGAAGCGCCCTCGCTGTCACGCAAGCTTACCTCGATGGGCGCGGCGGCGGCCGGCATTGCCGCGCGCCGCCAGACCGACCCGGTTTCACTGCGCCGCCTCGTGGACGGCGACCTGAACTCGATCACGATGAAAGCACTGGAGAAGACGCGCGAGCGGCGCTATGCTTCGGTGTCAGACCTCGCAGCCGATATCCAGAGGCACTTGGAGGACCGGCCCGTGCTGGCCTCACCGCCGGGCAGGCTGTACCGAACGCGCAAGTTTCTCCGCAGACACAGGCCGGCCGCCCTCGGCACAGCCGCGGGAGTCGTAATTCTCGTGTTGAGTGGAGTGACGGCCTGGTCGCTTTCGCATCGCGAATCTGCGATAAGACCCAAGCTGACCGAGAAGGATACCATTGTCCTCGCGGATTTCGACAACAAGACGGGTGATCCGGTGTTCGACGACACGCTGCGCCAGGGACTGTCCGTGGAGCTTCAGCAATCGCCGTTCCTCACCCTGATTTCGGACCGGAAGATCCAGCAGACGCTGGCGCTCATGGGACAGCCCAAAGACGCGCGGCTGAATTTGGAAGTGGCTCAGCAAATCTGCGAGCGAACTGCAAGTGCGGCTGTCCTGGAAGGCTCGATCGCACGTGTTGGAAGCCAATACGTATTGGGTCTACGCGCAAAGGACTGCAACACCGGAAACATTCTGGATCAGGAGCAGGTGGTGGCCGCGAAGAGAGAAGATGTCCTGAACTCTCTCAGCGAGATGTCGCGGAAATTCAGAACCAGAGTGGGCGAATCGCTGGCTACGGTGGAAAAGTACTCGATGCCGCTCGCCGAGGCCACCACACCGTCATTCGAAGCCTTGAGAGCTTACAGCACCGCTATGAAGTTGGTCCTATCCTCCGGGAATTTTGAGCCAGCTCTACCCTTTTACCGGCGCGCTGTCGAAATCGATCCCACATTCGCGATGGCGCACGCCCAGTTGGGATTTGCGTACAGCACGAGTGGAGAGTCCGTGCTCTCAGCCGAGAGCACTACGAAAGCCTGGCGACTGCGGGGTCGCGTTAGCGATCCGGAAAGGTTTTTCATCGACTTTCTCTATGACCGGCATGTGACGGGAAATCTGGAAAAGGCGTATCAAACCCTCGAGTTGTGGCTTCAGACTTATCCTCGCGGGGGGCAGCCACGTCCGCAGGGTTTGTTAGGGGGCCTTTCGACCCATGGGACAGGCCGATTTGAAAGAGCGATGGAGGCATCCAAAAAAGAAATTGCGGACGAACCTGACGCTTACCCTGGATACAGCGGTCTTGCGTCGAGCTATTATTTCCTCGACCGCTTCCCCGATGCCGAGAGCACTCTTCAGCAAGCTTCCGAACGTAAGCTGGGGAACAATAATTTTCTGGTGTTTCGATACATGATCGCGGCGTTAGAGGGTGACAATGACGAGATGGATCGCGTAATGGCTCTGGCCAAGGGCAAGCGTGGAGCGGACCACCCGATGGCTCACGCGGAGGCTCTTGCCCTGGCTCGTTCCGGCCGCTTACAGGCCGCCCGACGGTCGTCGAGCCGCGCCGTGGATCTGGCCCTGCAAGAGGAGGAAAGCGACTCGGCAGCGAGCTACCGGGCCGCACGAGCGGTGTGGGAAGCCGTTTGCGGGAATGCCGCCGAAGGCAGAAGGAACGCCGTGGCGGCGCTCGAACTTTCCACGGGCCGAGATGTCGAATACGCCGCCGGCCTTGCCCTGGGTCTTTCGGGAGACTCTCCTCGATCAGAGGCGCTCGCCAGCGATTTAGAAAAGCGCTTCCCGGAAGATACCTTCGCCAGATTTACCTACGTACCGGTTCTTCGCGCGTTAGCCGCAATGGGGCGGGGCAAGCCGGCGGACGGCGTGGAGCGGCTGGAGATCGCTCGTCCGTATGAGCTGGCGGTGAATGGCCTCAACTTCAATCATATTTATCTTGGCGGTTTGCACTCGGCCTATGTGCGCGGAGAGGCTTCCATTGCCGCTCACCGATATGCGGAAGCGGCGGCCGAGTTTCAGAAGATTCTCGATCATCGCGGTATCGTGGGCCTGGATCCCATCGGCGCGCTGGCGCACTTGCAACTCGGGAGAGTGTACGCGTCATCAGGAGACAAGGCCAAGGCGAAAGCTGCCTACCAGGCGTTCCTCGCACTTTGGAAAGACGCAGATCCCGCTATTCCGATCCTGAAAAGTGCCAAAGCCGAGTATGCCAGGCTCTAGAGATTGCGCTGTAACCTTTGGCTTCCATATTCCTTATACCTGTTTGTGGAGTGCCGTGGGAGCTGAGATCATGACGGACGAGCCGGGCAACACCGCAGGTCGAAACACTATGCATACGCTGGCGGGGCCATCTGATTTTCCGACCACAAGGTGGACGCTGGTGATCGCCGCCGCCGATACCCAACGGAAGGACGCTCGCTCCGCTTTAGTTTCACTGTGCGAGGGCTACTGGTATCCGTTATACGCCTATATTCGCCGGCGCGGCTATCCGGCTGACCAGGCGCAGGATCTGACGCAGGAGTTTTTCATCCGGGTGCTGGAAGGCCGATATCTGGATCGCGCCGACCCGGAGAAGGGGCGTTTTCGAGCGTTTCTTCTCACCTCAATGAAATTCTTTCTAGCCGACGAGGCAGACCGTAATCGGGCGCAGAAACGCGGCGGGGGGACCGTCCTGTCCCTCGAATTCTCGTCAGGCGAAGACCGCTACCAACGCGAGCCTGCGCACGATGAGACGCCGGAGCGGATCTTCGAACAGCGCTGGGCGCTTTCGGTGCTCGATCGAGTCGTGGAGAAATTACGCAACGAGTTCGTGCATCACGGCCGCCCGGAGCATTTCGAACGGTTGAAGGTGTTCCTTCTCGGACAGTCCGACTCTCCATATGCCGCGCTGGCACGCGAGATGAACACGTCAGAAGGAGCGCTCAAAGTTGCGATTCACAGGCTTCGCAAGAGGTATCGCGAACTCTTTCGCCAGGAAATCGCAGACACTGTCGCCGACCCCGCCGAAGTGGAGCCCGAACTCCGGTTTCTGGCTGCAGCGCTGACGGGCAACTAGCAGAACCTACCATGGCTGGACATCGCACACGCAGTTCGCCCGATTAGTTACTGAAAAGTCCTTTCGGTTGTATCGGGAGTAAGTCGGCCAACATCCGGCGACGATAAGAGGGATTCACTTTGACGGAAAACGCCCGTTGCTGACATTTGCCAGTTGGGAGGCCATCCCCGACGACCGGAACATTCAATCGAAAGCCCGCGCCGCCCGCGCACGCTTTCGCGCCGTTTCGTGGCGGCGGAAATTCCGATGGGGCCGACCGCCCCCGCGCCCCAAGACAGCCCCCGGTACCTCCAGGTCTTGATCTCAAGCCAGTTTCGCAAATTGGGCGGGTCGGGATGAGCGATTTCGTTCCAGGGTTTGCTCTTTCGGCTCATCGAATTCGGGTCGGACATGTGTGTCGATGCTCAAAACCATAACGAACCTCTTTAAACGAAGTTTCCGATTGCGTTTCGCCCCGGATATACTCTATACTATAAAGTACTTTCCAGTGGAGGAAAGAGCCGTGACCCTATTCGATCTGCTGTTCATCGTCATATTCTTGGCGACTGTGGCGACCCTGCTGAGCGCTGCATTTCTCGCGATTCGCGGGCAAGGCGCTCGCGCTCTCGTTCTGCTGCTCAGATACTGCATCTGCGCCGGGGCATATCTCGGCGTTGTCGTTCTCACGTCGGTGTTCTGGCCACGCAGTGTGCTGCAGGTGGGCGATCCGCGATGTTTCGACGACTGGTGCATAGCCGTCGAGAACGCCAGCCGGCAGCCCGCAGGCGACGGTGTCTCGTACATGGTCACCCTCCGCCTGTCCAGCCGTGCGCGCCGGGTATCTCAACGAGAGAACGGCGTAGTTGTCTACCTGGCCGATACTCGCGGCCGCCGTTACGACCCGGCTCCCGACAAGTCCGCTGTCCCATTCAACATCCTGTTAGGACCCCAGGAATCCATCCCCGCAACTCGTGTTTTCGAAGTACCCGCCGATGCCCACGAACCCGGTCTCGTCATCGCGCACGAGGGCGGCTTCCCCATTGGCTGGTTCATCGTCGGTTATGAAACCTGGTTCCACAAGCCGGCCATCGTGCGGCTGCCGTGAGTGAATCGCATCTGAAGAATCTACCGCTTGGGGAACTCCGAGATGTGCGGCCCAAGGGCCTCCAACCCACGAGCACCGGAGCGCGCGCCATTGGCAAATATCGTTCGGGATCTGTCTCCCGCAGCATGTCCGGCGTCTTCGCGAATTCTTCGGGAGACATGTTCCCCTGGATGTGCCGCACCTCTGACGTCACCGCTCCGATGAGCACGAAAGCCGCGATACGTGGCTCAACGCCGGCCAGCACACCGCCTGCAATGCCACCATAACTGTGGCCGACATAGGCGATTCGCTTCTGGTCGATACCGGGCTGCTGAAGAAGCAAGTCCAGTACACGCCGCTCCGTGATCGCGATTTCCGCCTGAAAGTCTCTGGCCGCCTCCAGTTTCAATGGTGTTGAGTTCGGAGTTCTTCCCTTCACCGCGTGCGGGCGCGCCGGGGATGATGGAGATGACGCCTGCGCGTGCCAGAATCAGGGCTTCCGCCAGATAGTTGGTCATCGACTGTCCCCCACCGCGCTGGAAGATCACCCCTGGATACGGTGGCTTGGCTCTGCGGGCTTGACCAGAATGAAGTTGACGCGCCCGCCGCGAGGACCGGTAAATCCGCATCCTTGGATCTCGGCGTCGGTTCGCGATGCTATCGGCTCGCAAGTCGTATCGAATGGCTGTTTGGCGTCGTACTGGAATTGCGGGAAGAGGGCGGTTCTCCAAAACAGCCCCAGACCACTGATTCCAAAACCCTTATCAAGAATTGGCTTTGTTGTGCGCCGGGATAAACCGGCATGATGTCGAGAATGAAAGAGTCTCAGGTGAAGGTAGGCGCCGTATGCGGGAACCGCTCGTACGGATCTGTGCGGGGGGTAGCTGGCGACCGCTATCCCTACCGCGACCGTACAAAAGGATCGCAGCGGCATCTTCGCGGCGGGCGCAGCCCCCAGTCCCCAGCCCCCAGCCCCTAGACATCCGCCCCTGCGCCGCGCATACTTTGATTGATGGCAGATGCCGCCGACTACGGTGAGCTACTCCGTCAGCTTCGGGAAGACATCGCCTACCGCCGGCTGGACAGCGGCATGCAATGCCTGGAAGCCAACCGCAGCCTGATCGGATCGCTCGCCCCGACACGCAAAAGCGCCGGCGTCCTGTTAGGATACCTGGCGCAGTGGGTGGATATCGGGTTTGAAGGCCCACAACTCATCAAGAGCCTGCTACCGCGCTTCCCAAAGGATTCACGGGCCGCCCTGCCCTTGCTCGACTACCTGCATCTGCGCATGGCCGAAGGCCTGGTCGCCATGGCGGAGGAAGACTTCGATCAGGCCATCCGGCATTTCGCCTTCGTCGAGTCGGTCGAGGAGGAAGTGCGCGATCGCGAGATGCTGGCCATCTCGAATTTCTGGATCGGGCGCTGCCTCCGCAGTCAGGGCCGCTACGACGATGCCCTCAGCTACACTGTGAAGGCGCGCGAACTGGCGCAAGAGCTGGGCTACGGCCAGATGGCCGCCGTCATGCAAGTGCTCGAAAGCTGGCTGGCTTTCCAGAAAGGAAAACTGCAGGAGGCGGCGCGCACCCTGCAGGAGGCCGAGGCCGCGCTCAGCCAAACGGACGACTATGTCAACCGCGGCAACATCCAGTCCGCCTACGGAAGAATCGCGCGCCGCGAGGCGCGTTACGAGCGCGCGCTGGAGTACTTCGAGAAGGCCATGGAAGAGTATGCCCGGCGCAATCCGCGGCATCCCAACCTGGCGCGGTCGCTGGTGAATATGGCTTCTGCCGAGCGTCTGATGCGCCTGCAACTGCGCAAGAAAATGGACGCCGCCGCGGCCAGCCGCAAAGCCTCCGGCGGACGCGAACCAGCCGCCGCCACCGATATGGCCCACGCCATGTCCCACGCGCGAAGGCAATTTGTGCAGTTGCGTGAGAAGGCGCTCGAGCAACTGAAGGCGGCCGGCGCAATCTACCAGGGTCAGGACAATCACCGTGGCATGGGCGCGGTCCACATCCTGCGCGGCTTTCTTTGCCTGGATAGCGGCGAGTTGGACAGCGCCGGATCGGAAGCCGCGGAAGCATTCCGGCACGGAGAGCCAAAGGCCGATTACATCGCGATGGCGCGCGCGCGCGTCCTGCAATGCATCGTGGAGAACTCCAAATTCGACGAGCAGATCGAAGAGGCTTCCGGCGCCAACCAGCATGCGCAACTGGCGCACGATTTCGCCCGCGACGCCGTGGACTTCGCCAAACATACTCAGAACCGCCGTCTGCTGGCGCGCGCCTACGTGTGGCAGGGCATGACCTTCGCCAACGATTTCTTCGACAACGTGGAAGCCGCCCGCCAGTCGTGCGACGCGGCGGCAGCCCTGCTGAAGCCGCAGGGGCCCGATTATATCTGGGACGACCTGCAAGACTTGAAGGCCCGCATTCTGCGCCGGGGCCCGGTCGAGACGGTGCTGCGCGAGTGGTCGCAGGGGCTGGTCGGCGACAAGACCTTCCAACAGATCACCGAGGATTTCGCGCACATCATCATCCCCAAGGTCTGGGAGCGCGAAGACCGCAAAGTCTCGCGCGTGGCCGCGCGCCTCTCCATCTCGCCTAAGAAGGTGCGCCGCGTCCTCCGCGCCGCCGGCCTAATGTAGGCAATTATATACTTGACTCAAACCGGGTATTCCGGTATGCTTGAGTCATGGGCGACACATTCACCAATCTCCATGAGGCAATCTACTACTTTTCCGATCCCGACCGTTGCCTAGAATTCATTGCGGCACTGCGCTGGCCGAACGGCCCGGTCTGTCCGCGCTGCGATTGCAACGAGAATATCGCGTTCATCGAAACCCGAAAACTGTGGCGTTGCCGGGCCTGTCAAAAACAGTTCTCGGTGAAGGTCGGGACCATCTTCGAGGAGAGTCCGATAGCGCTCGACAAGTGGTGTGTGGCCGCGTGGCTCATCGGGAATTGCAAGAACGGCGTTAGCTCCTGCGAAGTCGCCCGCGATCTGGGCGTCACCCAAAAGACCGCATGGTTCATGCTGCACCGTATCCGCCGCGCGATGCGTACCGGGAGCTTTGCGAAGTTGAGCGGTGAGGTCGAAGTTGATGAGTCTTTCATTGGTGGCAAGGCGCGCAATATGCACAAGTCGAAGCGCGAACAAAAGATCACCGGGACCGGCGGAAAAGACAAGACCATCGTGATGGGTATGGTTGAACGCGGCGGCGAAGTGCAGGCCTTCGTGGTAGACAGCCGGCGCAAGAAGCAACTCCAGAAGGAAATCCGAGACCGCATCGAAGCGGGCTCTGCGATCTTCAGCGATGAGTTGAAATCCTACGAAGGGCTGGAAGCGGATTACCAGTACGCCGTCATCAACCACGCCGTGGAATACGCGAATGGCAACGTCCACACCAATACCATGGAAAACTTCTGGTCGCTCCTCAAGCGCGGCCTGCACGGGACCTACATCAGCGTCGAGCCGTTCCACCTGGGGAAGTACATCGACGAGCAAGCCTTCCGCTACAACACCCGGAATGAGATGAAGGATGACGAGCGGTTCCAGGCCGTGATCTCGCGGATCGCCGGGAAGCGGCTGACCTACAAGGAACTGACCGGCAAGAATCTGGAGGGAGAAACGGCGGTCTAAGATTGGCCGCAGAGGGCCAAAGTCCAAAGCGAAGTGACTCTAAGCGAATGCCTAAAGCGCAGATCAGCATCGATGTATCAGGCAGGAAGGATCTTGTCGATGCGTTGGACTGGCAGACCATTTTTAATGAAACTCTCGCCACACTCAAGAATCTCACCCGCGCGATCGGCCTAGCAAAGAACATCAAGCAGCCCCGACCAGGAAGATGGAAAATCTCCGAAGCGAGCACCAAGAGTCCATTCCATCTCACCCTGTCCGAGGAATCGACCGACTTGGACGACGCTTCGCACGAGGCCGTACACGTCTACATCCAGGGCATCAGAGCACTAGAGGCTGATGAACCTCCGACCGAGCCGCCAGCTTTTTTTGAAAACAAGACCCTCAGTTCCGTTCGACGGCTTGTATCCGTTCTGAAACGCGACACCGGCTCACTCGTATTCTCTTCACCAGACATCGAACCGATCTCCGCAACCGAACGGGTAGCCATCAATGTTGACGAATTGATCGGTGCCAAGTTCAAAGCGACCGGGGCACTGGAAGGGATTCTTGAGACGCTGACAGCACGGGGCAAGGTCAATTTTAAACTACACGATCCCCTCACCAACTACCGGATTGCCTGCTACATATCTCCCGAGAAATTGGAAGAGGCCAAAGCAGCGTTCCCGCATCGCGTAGCAGTGTACGGCCCGATCAGGTACGCGAAGAGCGGAAGACCTCTTTCAATAGACGTTGAGCATATCAGGCGGCTGCGGCTCCGTTCCGAGCTGCCACAGCTAAAAGACCTCGGGCGCATCGACCTGACAGGCGGCGCTGATTCTAGCGAACACATCAGGAGGCTGCGCGATGTCGAGTGAGCGTAAAGTGTATTGGGACAGCGATGTGTGCATCGATCTGGTAGAGAAGACGCCGCAACGAATCCATCGGCTGGAACCAATCATCACGGCGGCGGAACGCGGCAACGTCATTATAGTGACTTCGGCCTTCACGATGATAGAAGTAGTGGCTCCTATCCGAAAAGTGTA
>PKYZ01000115.1 GCA_003132865.1 Bryobacterales bacterium | reverse complement strand
GGTCCAGGTAGGCGCAGTCTTGGTGAAAATCCACGCCCTGCCCGTTCGCGGTGCGGTTGTGCAGGGTCGCCAGGAAGTAAGCCAGGGCGGTTAACTTGTCGAAAAGTGGCTGGGATTGCCCTTGGTGGATCGCCTCGTTGACGAAAGCGCTTAGCGGGACGCCCTTGGCATATTCCTCTACCAAAATACTGTTGAGACAGGCATTCGTGCCCAGCGGACGAACGACGTGATGCGGGTAGCCGGCCAGCCCGTAGCCGCGGAGTAACTGCAGATTATCGAACTCCTGGCGCATGCGCTGGATGGCGTCGGCCGTGTGGTGGCCGCCACTCACGAAGAACTTGCCGACTACTTGGGCGCAACTGTGGCGCTCCTCGTAGAGATAGACTTTGCTGTCCTTCATGCTGAAGACCCGGAAGTCGGCCGCACCGTTGCGGACTCCTATTTGCGGCAGGACCTCCTGCACCAGATAGAGATGCAGAGGATCGTGCGAGGAGAGATGTCCAAGGTACTGTTTTGGCACAGGCAATGCTCTCCAACGAGGGGGAAATCCGCCATGCGGGTCTAAACTTCAGCTTACAGGGCAGTCATCGAATTGTAACATAATCGAAATACCGGGCCGCCGGAACTTCCTCGTGAATGAATGGTCGGGAACTCGAATCGGGCGGTCACCACTACCCCAAAGATTTCCGCCGCGGGCTTACCCCCGAATGCTCAGTCACCTACAGCCCTTCCCTCGAATCCCACCCCTGGTCGCCGCCCGCCGGCATGCTACCGTGAAATCGAAGGTATACGTCACCCCACACGGCGCGCCCCACCGCACCCGCGCCGCATCCGAGCTTGGTCTTTGAAATCCGAATATTCATCCGGCGCACCGGCCGGGCGGAACCTCGCCGCATGGTTCCAAGATTTGCGATTGCAATGAGTTGCGAAGATTACCGAACGAACCCAATTCTTGCGGTAACGTATTTCACAAGTCTCATAGAATCGGTAAGTTAGCTGTACAGCTACGTTACCGCACCTCTCACTGATACCGCAGCGCCACCACCGGGTCCACCCGCAAAGCCCGCCGCGCCGGCAGATAGCTCGCCAGAAACGCCACGCCGGTGAACAGCACCGTGACCGACCCGAACACCACCGGATCGGTCGGCTTCACGCCATACAGCAGGCTCGCCATCAACCGCGTCAGCCCGTAAGCCGCGGCCAGCCCCACCACGATCCCCGCGCCGGCCAGCGTCATGGCCTGCCGCACGATCATGTTCCGTAGCGCCGGAAAATCGGCGCCCAGCGCCAGCCGGATGCCGAATTCCAGCGTCCGCTGCTCCACCGAATAAGCCATCAGCCCGTAGAGGCCGATCGACGCGAGCAGGATGGCCACCCCCGCGAAAATACCCAGCACCAGCGTATTGAACTGGTCGCGCGCCGTGGACCCGATAACGATCTGGTCCATGCTGCGGATATGCGCCGCCGGCAAATCGGCGGCATTCTGAAACGCGCGCTGAATGGGCGCCGATACCGAGAACGGCGCAACCTTGGTGCGCACCACCCAGCTCAGCGGCATGAAGCGGTTGTTCAGCGCCATGTACGCGTCACCCACTTGCGCGAGCGGCACGAACGTCTCCGGTTGGGGGTCGTTGTTCAGGCCGCCATCGCGCGCGTCCCCCGCGATGCCGACGATCTCCCGCGGCGGCTGCGCAAAATCGGGACCCATGCCGGAGCCGATGATCAGCCGGTGGCCAAGCGGGTTTCCGTCTTTCCAGTACTTCCGCGCCAGAGCCTGGTTGATCACCACCACCGGCGGCCCGGCGGCGTCGTCCCGCTCGCTGAAACCGCGGCCGCGCACGATGGGGATCTTGAAGACGTCGAAGAAGCGCGCGGTCACGTAATTCCAGCCGGCGCCGCCGTGGTCCGGTCCGTCAGTCAGCGGGCGCCCTTCGATCCTGAATCCCAGCCCCAGACCGCCCTCCAGCGGCAGGTAGGAAGTGGCGGCCGCGGCCTCCACGCTCGGAATGGCGTGGATGCGGTCGAGCGCCTGGCGGGTCATCAGGTCGATCGCTGCGGTGCGGTCGAAGTGGCTCCCGGTGAGTGCCGTATCCATCGTCAGAACGTTATGCGCATCGAAGCCCGGCGCAACACTATGCAGCGCCGAAAACGTCCGGATAAGCAGGCCCGCGCCGATCAGCAGAACTATCGCCAGCGCCATCTCGGCCATCACCAGCACCCCGCGCATCTTGTTCTGCCGCATGCCGGAGCCACCCCGCGCGCCCGTCTCCTTCAGCGTGATGTTCAGGTCCGCGCGCGAAGCCTGCATCGCCGGAACCAGCCCGAACAGGATGCCCGTGACCAGCGACAGCAGCAGCGTGAAGCCCATCACGGTCCAATCGAGCGACACTGCGGAGCCGTCCGGCCCAATGCGCGGAATGTTGCCCGGATTCACGGCCAGCAACGCGCGCACCCCCAGCGCGCCGATCACGAGGCCCACCAAGCCGCCGGCCATCGAGAGCAGCACGCTTTCCGTCAGCAGTTGCCGCACGATGCGTCCGCGACCCGCGCCAATGGCCGAGCGGATGGCGATCTCCCGCGCGCGTCCCGTGGCGCGCGCCAGCAGCAAGCTGGCCACGTTCGCGCAGGCGATCAACAGCACGCATCCGACCGCGCCCAGCAGCACGAAAAGCGCGGTGCGCACGTTGCTCACCAGAAGCTGTTGCATAGGCTCCGCCGTGAAGCTGTTGGTGGGTCCCATGGCCCCGGGATACCGGCGTTTGAACTCCTCGCCCGTCAGCTTCAGGGCGGCTTGCGCGGCGCTCAGCGAAACGCCCGGCTTCAGCCGCGCCGCGGCCTGGAAGAAGTGGCCCTGATTGGTGCTCTCCGGATCGGCTTGGAACGGAAGATACACGTCCGGAGACGGATCGAACGTGAAGCCGCGCGCCAGTACGCCGATCACGGTGTAGGATTCGCCGCCGAGCGTGAGCGCCTTGCCCACAATGCCGGGGTCGGAGCCGAATCGCCGCCGCCAAAGCCCGTTCGAAAGCACAATTACGTTGCCGCCGTGCGGCCGGTCTTCGCCAGCGGTGAAAGTGCGCCCGACGACGGCCTGCGCGCCGAAAAGATGAAAGAATTCGTACGAAACGTGGATGCCCTTAAGCTGCTCGGGATGGTCGCCGCCGCCGAGATTCAGTCCCGGCCCGCCAGGGTCGTAGGCGCTGACGTCTTCGAGCACCTGGGTTTGCCGCCGCCAGGCGTTGTACTTGGGCACCGAGGCGCCCGGCCCGCTGCCCTGTGAAGATGATGTCTCCAGTACCACGATGCGCTCCGGCTCGGGAAAGGCCAGAGGCTTGAGCAGAACCGTGTTGACGACCGAAAAAATGGCCGTGTTGGCGCCAATTCCCAGTGCCAGTGCGGAGATCGCTGTGGCCGTAAAGCCGGGACTCTGCCTCAGCATGCGGAACGCATGCTTCAGGTCCATCCAAAGGGTTTCCATAAGAACATTAGACGCCGATGACTCACATATGTTTGTGTAGGCAGGCTGTGTCTGTGGGGCAGACCCGTGGTCTGCGCGGGGCCCCCGGCCCCGCTGTCTCTCTTGTGATCTAATGCTCCTTATGCACTCACACCTCCGCCTCCTGGCCGCCCTCGCAATCGTCTCCGTGTCCGTGGCCGCCGCAGCCAAGCGCCCCATCGCCGAGACCGATCTGTACGCCTTCCGCTGGATCGCCTCGCCGCAGATCTCGCCGAACGGCGCCAAGATCGTCTACACGCTCGTCACCGTGAATGCCAAGCACGATAACTACGAAACGTCGCTATGGATCGTCCCCGCCAGCGGCGGCGCCGCGCGCCCGCTCACCGCCGCAACGCGCGATTCCAGTGCGCGCTGGTCGCCGGACGGCCGTACGCTGGCCTTCCTCCGCGCGCCCGAGCAAAAGGACAAAGACGGCAAGCCGCAACCGGCGCAAATCTATCTGCTCTCCATGGATGGCGGCGAAGCGCGCCCGCTCACCGACATCCCTAAAGGCGCGGGCGGCCTCGCGTGGGCGCCCGATGGCCAGTCCATCGCGTTCCTGTCCACCACGCTGGCCAAGGACTTCGACAAAAAGAAGGACGCTAAAGACGAAGAAGAAAGCGACGTCCGCGTGATCGTCAAAGCCGCGTACCGCATGAACGGCGAAGGATATTATGAGCCGGATCGGCCCAGTCACATCTGGACTGTGCCCGTACCCCCCGTGCCCAAAATCCCCGCCGGGCCCGAAAGAGCCAAGCAAGTCACCACCGGCGAGTTCAGCGAGTCGGACATCGTCTGGTCGCGCGACGGCTCGAAGATCTACTTCACGTCGAATCGTGTGCGCGAGCCTTATTACGAGCCGCCGCATGACGAGATCTATGCCGTCAAAGCGGCCGGTGGCGACATCGCCAAAGTTGCCGGGATCGACGGTTCCATCCACGCCATCTCGCTCAGCCCGGACGGCAGCCACATCGCCTTCGTTGGTTCGCTCAATCGCGGCGACGGCCTGCCGCAGCGCTCCTACAGCCAGCCGGACCTCTTCATCGCCCCGGTGGAACCGGGCGGCGCTCCCCGAAATCTAACCGCCGCTTATGACTTCGATATTGGCGGTGGCGTGGGCGGCGACCAGGCGCCGCCGCGCGGCTCGGGTCCCTCGAAGCCCTACTGGAGCGCAGACGGCCGCAGCATCTTCGTCGATTCCGCCGAAGAGGGCCGCGCCAACCTCAAGCGGATCGACGCCGAAACCGGCAAGGTGGAACCGCTCTCGAGCGGCGATCAGGACGTCTCCTCCTATAGCGCCACGCCCGATGGATCGAAGGCCGCCGTGCTCGTTTCGACGCCCACCAACATCGGCGACCTGTTCCTGCTTGATGGCGCCTCAGGCCGTCTCGACCGCCTCACCCGCATCAACGATGAGCTGTTCGCCAAGCTCAACCTCACCGAGCCCGAGACGATCTGGTACAAGAGCTTCGATGGTCGCCGCATCCAGGCTTGGGTGCAGCGGCCGCCTGATTTCGCGCCTGGCAAGAAGTATCCGCTGATCCTCGACATCCACGGCGGCCCGCATTCCGCATACGGCTACACCTTCGACCACGAATTCCAGTGGATGGCGGCCAAAGGCTACGTCGTGCTCTATCCCAATCCGCGCGGCAGCACCAGCTACGGCCAAGAGTTCGGCAACATCATCCAGTACCACTATCCGGGTGACGACTTCAAAGACCTCATGGCGGGCGTCGACGAACTCGTGGCGCGCGGTTGGGTGGACCCCGCCAAGCTGGGCGTCACCGGCGGCAGCGGCGGCGGCGTGCTGACCAACTGGACCATCGGCCACACCACCCGCTTCAAAGCCGCCGTCTCGCAGCGATCCATCGCCGATTGGCGCGACTTCTGGTACACGGCCGACTTCACCCTGTTCACGGCTTTCTGGTTTCGCGGCGCTCCCTGGGAGCAGGAGGCGGATTTCAAAGAACGCTCGCCCATCACCTACGTCGACAAGATCGCCACGCCGCTGATGCTCATCGAGGGCGAGTCCGACTTCCGCACTCCGCCGGGCGCGGGCGGCGAGCAGATGTTCCGCGCGCTAAAATACCTGAAGAAGCCGGTGGTGATGGTGCGTTTTCCGGGTGAGACGCACGAGTTGTCGCGCTCCGGCAAGCCGGTCCATCGCGTCGAGCGTCTGCAGCACATCGTCGCATGGTTCGACAAATACCTGGAGGGCTGGGACATCCACACCTACGACATAAACTAACCGCTTGACCTAACCCTACCGCATCTGGCATAGTCTAACTATGTCAGAGATGTGGCGTCGGTTGCGTTATCTCCTAAACCGTAGGCAGAACGAACAAGATCTGGCCGACGAGATGCGCCTGCATCAGGACCTGGCCTCCGGCCGGTCCTTCGGCAACGTGACCCAGCTCCAGGAAGCCAGCCGCGCCGTCTGGGTCTGGCCGTTCCTCGAAACGCTGGCCCAAGACACCCGCTACGCCCTGCGAACGCTGCGCGCCAATCCCGGTTTCGCCGCCACGGCCGTTCTATCGCTGGCGCTAGGCATCGGCGCCAACACGGCCATTTTCAGCATTCTCAACGCGGTGATGCTGCGCTCGCTGCCGGTGGAGGATCCGCAGCGGCTGGTGCAGGTAGACTCTTCGCAAGGCCGTTTCACCAACCCGATCTGGGAGCAAGTGCGCGATCACCAGCAGACTTTCTCGGGAGCCTTGGCCTTCAGCACCGACCGCTTCGACCTGGCCGCGGGCGGCGAGAGCCATTTCGCGGAAGGCCTGTGGGCCAGCGGCGATTTCTTCCGCGTCCTCGGCGTTCCGGCTATGCGCGGGCGCGTGTTCACTGCCGATGACGATCTGCATGGCGGCGGCCACGCGGGACCCGTCGCGGTGATCAGCCACGGCTTCTGGAAGCGGCATTTCGCGAGCGATCCCGATATCGTCGGTAAGACCATCAAGCTGAACCGGCGCCCGTTCACGATCATCGGGGTGACGCCGCCCTGGTTCACGGGCCTGGATGTGGATAAGTCCTACGACGTCGCCATCCCGATCGGATGCGAACCGCTCCTGCACACCGACTTCAGCACGTTGAACGCACGAAGCTGGTGGTGGCTGCGCATTCTGGGCAGGCTCCTCCCGGGCGACACTCGGCAACAGGCGGAAGCCAGGATGAAGGCGCTGGCGCCGGAAGTCAGTCGCGCCACGCTTCCCACGAATTGGGACGCGGACGGCCAGCGGCAATACCTGCGGCGAT
Organism: Bryobacterales bacterium; assembly: GCA_003132865.1. Next base: position 1,228 of record PKYZ01000115.1, on the reverse strand, counting down.
CGTTCAGCCTGCGCCCCGCCAACACGGGCTTCTCGGATACAGGCAGCCAGTACCGCACGGCGCTCTTCACCCTGATGGTGGTCGTCGGCCTGGTGCTCCTCGTCGCCTGCGCCAATATCGCCAACCTGCNNATCGGCGCGGCGCGCCGCCGCGTCATGCGCCAGCTCATGTCGGAAAGCCTGCTGCTCTCCATAATGGGCGCCGTGGGCGGCTTGCTCTTTGCCGTCTGGGGAAGCCGCCTGCTGGTCCGCTTCCTATCGAAGGCCGGCAGTGAACTCCAACTCGACACAGCGCCGGATCTCCGCGTGCTCGCCTTTACGATGGGCGTGGCCGTTCTCACGGGGCTCCTGTTCGGATTGGCGCCGGCGCTGCGCGCGACCAGCGTCTCGCCCAACAACGTCCTGAACGAGCACGCGCGCGGCATNNTGCTGCTGGTGGGCGCGGGCCTCTTCCTCGGCACGCTCCGCAATCTGTTGAGTATCGACCTGGGCTTCAGCCGCCACAATATTCTTCTGGTCCGGGCCGGCTTGATGCAGACCAACGTTCCAAAGGCGCAGCGCCCGCGTGTGTACCGCGAGATTGTAGGTCGCTTGCGCGCCATCCCCGGCGTGTCATCGGTCTCCAGTTCCGTGTTGACGCCCATCGGCAACGACGAGTGGGATCGCGTTGTGGATCCCGAGGGCTATTCACCAAGAGGAAAATACGACACGCAGGTGTACTTCAACCGTGTTTCGCCCGGGTACTTCGAGACGATGCGTACGCCGTTACTGGTGGGCCGCGATTTCTCCGAGCACGACGATACCGGCGCGCCCAAGGTCATGCTGATCGGCGAATCGGCGGCCCGCCGGTTCTTCGGCCAGGCGAATCCTATCGACAGGACCATCCGTGTGAACGCAGAGGATTCCCACGGCAAGAAGGATGTCTACCAGGTGATCGGCGTGGTCAAAGATGCCAAGTACCAGGCCGTCAACGAAGACTTGCTCCTGTCGGTCTACGTCGCCTGCGCGCAGGACACCGATCCCTGGCCGGAAGTCACCTTCGAGGTCCGTTCCGAGAGTCGAGTCGAGGCGTTCATTCCGGCGGTTCGCGCGGCCATTGGCGNNAGTTCCGCAACTTCGAGACGCAGGTGAACGACTCGCTGCTGCAAGCCAGAATGGTAGCCCTGCTCTCGGCGTTCTTCGGCGGCCTGGCGCTGCTGTTGGCCATGATCGGGCTGTACGGCGTGACC